>CANQJQ010000022.1 GCA_947624265.1 Candidatus Gastranaerophilales bacterium | reverse complement strand
AATAATTTGAGTGTCGGTAACTTTATAATCAAAACAAGCGGGATATTTGGTTTGCAGCTGCTTATAAATATCTTTAACAACAATAAATTGCAGGGTATCATTTGCTATTGATTCACCTTCTAAGGGAGTTGACATATTATATTGAGCAAATGCACCTTGATAAGTTAATATTATAAACAGTATACTTACAAATATATTTTTTGACATTTTATTCTTTAACCAAATATTTTGTATCAGTTATTTTCATTGCATAATATGGTTTATCTTTTTCTGATTCCTTTAAAAATAAGATAAAAGGTTTATCAAATAAAAAGTGTCTTGGTCTTTCAGGGCTTGGGGCAAGTGCTGTTTTCATTAAAGCTATTGCCGCTTCGCTTTTTAAACTTCCGCCTTTATTATCCATTTTAAATTTAATTGTTTGCAATGCTTGAGATATTAATATATTTGTTCCTAATATTCTTTTTCCGCATAAATCGGAATATGAAATAATTTCATCGACATTAATATCAGGAACTTTTAGTGTATCTTTTTTGCCGAACTCATCAAACATCATATTATCTTGAACGTATTTATATAAATTTTCAAAATTATCATCTTGAGAAGTTCTAAGTAATATTACATCTTCTTTTTCTTTAGTGTTAAGCTTTACGGCATATTCATCACTTGATTTATAAAATAATACCATTATATTTTCATCAAGTTTTTTATCGGATTTTTCTTTTATCCCGAAGTATTTAACTTTTTCTTTTGAATCGTTAAATGTATCAGGGTTGTATCTGTCGAAAATCTGTATAAAATTAAAGTCTTTTTTCAACATTGCATAAAATAAATAACTGTCTTTACTTCCCCAATTAAGCATGTCTAAAATATCTGATTTTTCTTTAAATTTTTTCCATATGGCTTTTTCAATTTCTTTTTTTAGTTTTGTATTCATTTTGCCGTTTGTTATGTAATAGGAATTTTCATTTAAAATATCTTTAGTATAAAGTCTTTTATTTAATTCGTCAGCTATTTGAGGGGTTCCTCCTTCAAAATTTATGGGATTGCCGTTTAAAACTTTATCCATAACGTCATTCCATACAAGTTGGAAAGTTACACACCAAACTTTGTTATTTATACTTTGTGCTTGTACTGCCGAAGGTTTATTATTTATATTCTTTTTAAAGAAGGTAAAACCTGAAAGCATAAAACAACCCAGTGCAAAAAACACAATTAATAAAGACGAAATAAATTTTTTAGTTTGCATAAATTCCCCTTTGGCAAAAATTTAAATTACATGTTTTATTATACAGTAATTATTGAGGAATAAACACAATGAAAATTTTGTGCGTAAATTATTCATATTCTTTCGGAAGAACTCCTTTAATGACATGTACCGTAAAGCAAAAGGAAAAAAATGAAAAAGTATCTGCAACATTGTATAAAATGGATCCTAAAAATCCAAAAGATATTGATGATGTAAGATATTCAAAAAAAGGCAGATATATGTACGGTGATATGTTACAAGAATCTAAACAAAAACAATCCGCACGTGAATTTTTTATGCTTCAAAATGATAAAACACAAGAAGTTATTTCCTGCGCTCAGATATCACACAGATATAGACCATCTCAGAAAAATCAAGGTTTTTATTCTCTTATAGAAGAAATGAATATTAGTAATAACTATATAAATGGGGCAGAACCCATAATTGCATATTTGGCTTATAATGCTCAAAACAGACTTGAAAGTTCATTATATTCCGCTTTTCATCCTGAAGAAATCCCAATTGATATGAAAAGAATTAAATTTTCCGAAGGTAATAAAGGTGAATGGTATTTACCTCAAAGAAGATTTAACACTTTAATCGACAGGGCACAGGCTCATTCTCAAATCGAGTTTATGCTATAATAAAACAAAAATTTAAATTGGGTATAAACGTGAGTAATAAAAATAAAATATGCGTTATAGGTGCAGGTTATGTAGGACTGGTTGCTGCTGCATGTTTTGCTGACATGGGTAATAAAGTATTCTGTGTCGATAATAACTGTGAAAAAATCAATTTGCTTCAAAATTGCACTATACCAATTTATGAACCAGGACTGGAAGAACTCATAAAATCTAATCTATCAGAAAAACGACTTGTTTTTACAACTGATACGGATACGGCAGTAAAGAATTCTGATATATGTTTTATTGCCGTAGGAACCCCTCAATTGCCTGACGGGAGTCCTGATTTGTCAGATGTATTTGATGCAGCCAAAACAATAGCCAAATCCATGAACGGATATAAGGTTATTGTTAATAAATCAACAGTACCCGTTGGAACTATAGATAAAATTACTCAAATTTTTAAAAAATATACAACTTTTGACTTTGATGTGGTTTCAAATCCTGAGTTTCTTAAACAAGGTAATGCGGTTGAAGATTTTTTAAGTCCGGATAGAATAATCATCGGTGCTGATTCCGATAAGGCTGTTTCTGTAATGCAGGAAATTTATTCTCCGTTTTTTAGGCTGGGAAACAGAATTATAGTAATGGATATAAAATCGGCAGAATTATCTAAGTATGCTTCAAATTCTTTTTTGGCTACAAAAATTTCTTTTATGAATGAAATAGCAAATTTATGTGAAAAAGTCGGGGCGGATATCCAAAAGGTCAGACAAGCAATGTCTTCTGATACAAGAATTGGCGGTAAATACTTATTCGCAGGAATCGGCTACGGCGGAAGCTGTTTTCCTAAAGATGTTAAAGCACTTATAAATACAGGCGAACAAAATAATCTGGATATGAAAATTATTAAAGCAGCAGATAGTGTTAATAGTAATCAAACGCATATATTTGTTCAAAAAATTTTGAAAGAATTTAATGAAAATCTTACGGGAAAGACATTTGCGGTTTGGGGACTTTCCTTTAAACCTAAAACAAACGATATGCGAAATGCTCCTTCCGTAAATATAATAAATGAACTTTTAAAATATAGCGCAAAAATAAAAGTATATGATCCAAAGGCTATGAATAATGCTAAAGACTGTTTGAGTGATAAAGTATTTTATGCTGAAAATTCATATGATGCGCTGAAGGACGCGGATGCACTTTTACTTCTTACCGAGTGGAATGAATTCAGACACCCTGATTTTGAAAAAGTTAAGTCTTTATTAAAGACTCCAGCTATTTTTGACGGCAGAAATCAATATGACGGTAAGTTGCTTAATAAAATGGGATTTAAGTATTATTCTATAGGAAATAAACATTAAAATTTAAAACGTAAATTTTCTATATCTTTTATAACCTCGTCTATTTTATTTGAATTATATTCATTTTTTGACATTATTGCGTCTTTAAGCATTTTCATTGCGGTTATAACTCTGTTTACATTGTAATTATTGAACGGAAAATCAGCAATTAATGAATTAAATTCTTCGATTTGATTTGGTTTAAGATATCTTGCCTGAAGTTCCCTTTTTATATTTTCGGCATTATATATTTGAATATCCTGTGTTTGTTTAATATCCGTAAGTCTGTTTTTGTGCATTCTGTATTTTACAAGAATCTCTTCCAAATTGGATATTTTACCGCCTTTTAATAATATTTGCTTGTAAAAGTCATAATCTTGGGCGCATTTTTTATTAATGTCATAATTAATATTATTTTTTTCCATAAAACTTTTTCTGTATATTATTGAAGAATGGCAAAGCGGATTATAAAAATTTGATGAAAAATTAATTTTTTCGGAATCAGAATAAAAAACCCAAGAAGGCCGCATGTTTTCCCCAAATGTTTCAATAAAAGTTCCGGCTAATACTATATCGCAATTATTCTCCATATAGTTTATTTGTGTTTCGAGTCTTTTTGGAAAAGATATATCATCATCATCTATATGTGCTATAAACTCACCTTTTGCTATATTTTGTCCGGTATGATAATTAAAAGTACAACCGCAGTTTCGATTGCTTCTAAATAACTTTATACGTTTGTCGTTTAATGATTTTATCAGATTATAAGTATTGTCGGTTGAGTTATCGTCTATTATTATAAATTCAAAATTGTCGTATGTCTGAGTAAGTATTGAATTTACAGACTCCAGTACCATATTTTCTCTGTTATATGTGCTCATTATGACGGAAAGTTTAACAGACATTTATAATCCTAACTTTTTATATAAGTTTAGCATTATAAAGCAAGCCTGACAATTGGGACAGTCTTGTTAATTAAATAATATTTTCTTTTATCGCTTTTACCGCTGCTTGAACTCTGTCATCTACGCATAGTTTTTGTAAAATACTGCATACATGAGCTTTTGCGGTATGTACACTTACTATTAATTCTTTTGCAATTTCAGTATTACTTTTCCCTTTAACCAAATGTTTTAAAACTTCAAGTTCACGCTCCGTTAATTGTGCTCTTGCATCTTGAACTTCATTTGATTGAATTAAAGAAACATTTTCAGGTTTTGGAAAATAATTTAATGCAACTGATGATACTGCAGGATCAACCCAGCAGGCACCATTTGCTACATTTCGTATAACTTCCGATAAGGTTTCCGGTGAAATATCTTTTAAACAATATGCATGTGCACCTGACCCCAAAGCTGCAATTACTTCTTCATTTCTCTCATGTGAAGTAAGAATAATTATTTTAGTATTCGGAGCGAATTCTTTTACTTTCATCGTTGCTTCAAGTCCGTTCATTCCCGGTAATCCTAAATCCATTAATACAACATCAGGCTGCAATTTTTTTATTATTTCTAAACCTTGATTTGCATCTTCAGCTTCACCTACTACATTGATATGTTCATATTCATTTAATGTGGATTTTAATCCTACTCGGGTTAATTTATAATCTTCTATAATGATTACGCTTACTATTTCATTTTTTTGCATTAATTCAGTCATCCTAAATCTTCCTCTCTGCTTATTATTGATTTATATTTTCGATTGTTTTATATTAAAACAAGCAGAATTTTGAAGGAATTAACCAATCGGCTATATTCATATTAGACATTTGTATTATATAGTAAGGCTATATTATAAAAAAACATAAGATAAAATCTTATGTTTTTTCAAAATTAATATTTTTTCTTATTTGTATTTCCAATTCCCATAACGTCGTGCAATATATTTTTAAGGCCGTCAATGAGAAGAGCAACGCCGGCTATTTTTCCGAGCTTACCTTTGCTCTTTAGTGCTACTGCTGATAAACCGATTTTTCCTATACCGGATAAAGTCGTACTTCCAAATCCTCCGGCATATCCTTTAATTTTATCAATTATATTAGGGATATTCGTGGATTGTAAAGAATCGAACCACCATTTTTTTAATGCCGCTGTGGTGGCACTTGCCTTATCCATTGACATATATTGTTCATATTGGCTTTGATATCTGTCTGCCATATTATTTCGTTCTAAAGAATATGCTTTTTCTTTTCCGTTAATATGAGAGTCATAAAGGACGCTGGCAATAGTAGCAGCTCCAAGTACTTTTGAAGTAACGGCCAACGGTTTCCCGCTAAACCTCTTTGCTGCTCTTCCTACTTTTGGAATTATTGTTTTTATTGCTGATATTACTGTCATATTCTTACCTTACATTTTATTTTTTTTTATTATTCTTCCTTGTCATCGTCTGAAGATGTTTTAGGTGCGGAATTATCGGGAACCGTTATTCTGTGTTGGGCTGATTGCAAGAGTGATTTATTTGCCATTATAGCTTCCTGCCCGAAAAGTTTGTCTGATTGTTGAAGTTTATCAAGTATTGTTTTGGTATTTTTATCACCCGTTGCTTTTCCTCCCGCAATTACGCTCATTGCAAGAACTCTGTTATTTGGAGTCGGGTCTTGCAGGGCTATATTTAATAAAGCGGTTAATGCCGGATCATTATACCTTGAGTCATCTTCTTCAAATCTTTTTATTAGTTCCGTTATTCCTGCTTGTCTTATACTTGAATCTTGATTTTTTAAATAACTTTCAAGCGATTTTATATAGTCATCAGTTAATTCAACTATTTGTTTGGTTTTTCCCGTATTTTGCTGACTTACTGTATTACTTATTGGTGTATTTGCTACCGCGGCTTTCGCATTAAGACTTTGTGCAGCTGCGGGTGCCTGATTATCTTGCATTTGTTGAGGTTGAACCTGCGGTTGTACTTGAGAATACGGAAGCGTATATGTTGCATTTGCCGTTGAATTTGGTGCACCTATTGCAGATGGATTATAAATATATATATTGACTCCCGAAGCTGCTTGTTTATTGGGATCATTATATATAGATGTCTGAGGATATTGGTATATTGCTGCATTATTCTGAGGAGAAGTTACTGTTACTGTCTTTTGCTCAGCCGGCTTATAATTTCCATATGGATATAACGGAATCCCGTTTTGTCTATTATATATTGGTTGATTTGTTTGAATATCAGACATAATAATCCTACCTTAATTATATAAACACTTTATAATCAAAAAACATGCTATAATTTAAGAATTTTCTTTAATTTTTGTAACAATTTTAAAATTTATATTCTTAATGCTAATATTAATTAGGAGTTTATTTTATGAAAAATGAAAAAATTATTTTGGCTTCTGATCATGCAGGTTATAATTTAAAAGAAAAAATTAAAAATTTTTTAACTGCAGAAGGTTATGAAGTTTATGACTTTGGGGTATATAATACAAATGCCGTTGATTACCCTTTAATTGCAAAAGAAGCTTCTGTTAAAGTGTCGACGGGTGAGTATGACAGAGGGATATTGTTCTGCGGTTCGGGAATCGGAATGAGTATTTGTGCAAATAAAGTAAAAGGAATTCGAGCCGCTGTTTGTTCCGATACAACTTCAGCAAAGTTCTCACGATTACATAATGACGCTAATATTCTTTGCTTGGGAGAAAGAATTGTCGGTGAGTATTTGGCGAAAGATATTTGCTCTGTCTGGCTTAATACTGAATTTGAAGCACAAAGACATTTAAAACGCGTTAATCTTATTGAGAATTAACTTCACTTTTTTCAATTAAATTAACTGCCTCTTCAACGGAATTTGTATAAATAATTGCTTCATCCAAATAGGCAAAGGATAATGCTTCTTTTATATTTTCGGAAGGATTTATCAGAACAAATTTGCCCCCGTTTTCGGAGCATACTCTATATATATCCGCAAAAATTGATACATTATCGGAATCAAAAGTTGTAATTTCTTTTAAATCAAATATTACATGCTTAATACCTGTATACATAGAAGCATTAACATTTTTTTGGATGGTATCATATACTTTTTCATCATTAAAACGTTTTATTAAATAAGATGCGATATTGTTGTTTATTACATATTTTGTAAATGCAACATTCTTATCGGTTTGAAAAGCAGTGCTTAAATATTTTAACAACTTTGAGTGCCAATCTTTGTCTTTCTTTATATATAAATCTATCCCCATTTCATAACATTTATCAATTAACGAGGTATCATCAGTTCCTGATATTACTACCAAATTACAGTATGCATCAATTTCATTCCTTTTATTAACCGCATCTTGTATTATTTCTATACCGTCAGAACTGTCAGGTATGAATAAATCTACAATTACACAGTCAAAGTGTACTTTTTGTAAAAAAGAAATTGCTTCTTTTTTACTTCTTGCAATAGTCGGAATAATACCAATTCTTTTTAAAACCGTGCTTAATTGATATATAGATAATTCTAAATCGTCAGCAATAAGAATTTTTTTATCTTCTAAAGAATCGACCTTTAATTCCGAAGAAAAAGAATATATTTTTCTTTCAATAGCAATTAATGCAGCCGTAATATCTTTTGAAGTTATTTGTGAGTTATCTTTTTTCTTTGGCACGGATGCCAATTCAAAAATTTTATTTAATTGTTCTTCCGTTATTTCCATAGTTCGCCGTTTCGTAGTTAGTATAATAACAGAGTTCTGTTTTATTTTCAACTTTATTTTTTTTTATTTAATTAAGTATTGTTTCGTAAAGAAATGAAAAAAATACTTATTTGATGACAAAAAATATATTTTAATGTTTTAATGTTCATGTACTATGTTATGATTATACTAACCGTTGAAAGATAAATATGAAAAATAACTTTTTTAAATTGTTTTTATTAGCTTTTATACTGATAATGTTTTTTATTCCCCTTTCGGCAAAAGCTCAAAGTGTTAATGCCCTGTCAAAAATCTTTGTAAACAGGCTGGATAGAAATATATACGGAATAAATTTATTTTTTAATTCAAAATATGACAATAATGCTTTTGTTCAACAAAAAGATACAGGCTCTTATTATGTGTTTATTCCTGACACTCAGATGAATTCTAAACATATTTCCGTTATATATAAGTATGGAAGTGATAAATCTAATATAAAAATTAATGTTGAAGAAAAACCTTTTTATAAAGAAGATGTTAAATCAAGTTATATCAGGCTGACTGTTGATGTTGCTCCTGATTATTCAATAAAAATTCTTTCAAATACAATGGATAATTTTCCGATGGCGGTTTCTTCACCATTTTTTAATTTTTCTTCTTTTCTTGCTTTGATGCTTATAGGGGCTGCTATATACATTTTAGTCAGAGTGCTTAAAGTATCCGGTATGAGTAAGTCATCGGATAGTTATACGGCGTTCCCTGCAGGTTATATAAAATATGAAGATAATAATTCTCTGACAATACCAAAGGATTTTAATTCTGCCATGTCTTTGCCTAAATTTAATTTAAAAAAGACAATCAAAACTGCAGATGCAAAAGATTTCAGCTGCTTTGATATTCCTGATGCAAACGGCAGTAGTAAACCTTTTTCAGCATATAAAACATTATTAAAACAAACATCTGAAACGATGAAAGAAAAAACACTTAAAGAAAAACATACAAGTCCGATTTCCGTTTCAAAAACCAACTCTGATTCCGAACTTGATCTTCCCGTTGTTGAAGATATTATTGATACAAAAACAAATCAAACAGAAGAAAAAGCAGAACCCGAACTATTATCGGTATTAAATCTCGGACCAAATAAAGGTTTTTATTTAACTACTGTAGAAGATGCTTTTGGTCTGTTCGGATTTGTTAATGATAAAATATTTTTACTCAAAAAATTTAATGATTTATCTCAGATAAATCTTCAGGCACGATATTATGACAGAAACTTTGATAAAGATGTTTATATTGTCAGAATGGATTCTTATAAAGCAATGGTTGAAGTCTCTGAAACAGGCATGCAGGAATTAGCCGTTTTATAATATAATACAAATATGAAAAAAACAGTTTGTATAATAATTGTTATTTTTTGTTTTGCTTTAATGATTTTGGCATGTAATTTTAAAAGAGAAGAAAACATTTTGAGATTTTCTTCTTGGGGTTCTCAAAGTGAAGTAAAAATTCTTGAAGAAGTAATTGAAGACTTTGAAAAAGATAATCCTGAAATAAAAGTCGAATTTATTCATATTCCTCAAAATTATTATCAAAAACTCCATTTATTATTTGCTGCTGATATGGCGCCTGATGTCTTATTTATTAATAACCAATATATTCAAATGTACATAGAGGCAGGTTTATTGGAAAATATCTCTGATTATTTTGATAAAAATGAATATATAAGTGAAGCCTTGGAAACATTTAAAGACTCAAAAGGTAATATTTATGCAATACCGAGAGATATTTCAAATCTGGTTCTATATTATAATAAAGATGTATTTAAAAAACACAAGGTTAAAATTCCTGAGAGTATTAAAGATATATTTCAACTAAGGGATATTGCTATTAAAGTAACAGATAAAACTCATTGGGGAATAAATTATGAGCCTGACCCATTAGTTTGGTTATACTTTCTTGCCTCAAATTCAGCAGGTGTAATATCAGATGATAAAAAAGAAATTATTGTTCAATCAGATAAAAGCATATCGGCGCTTAATTTATATAAAGATTTTATACATAAGTATAAAATAGCTCCATCTAAAGCTCAAATAGGAAGTAAAACCACAGCTCAAATGTTTATAAATTCAGAACTTGCCATGTACATTGGCGGAAGATGGATGGTGCCTAAATTCAGACAAACCGCAGATTTTAAATGGGATATTATTCAGTTTCCCGCTCCAAATAATTCTAGGTTATATTCAGATGCTTCAGGGTGGGCAATATCCAAAAAATCTAAAAATAAAGAAGCTGCCGTAACATTTATAAGATATTTATCTTCTAAAAAATCAATTGACGAATTTACAAAAAGCGGATTAATAATTCCCGCACGTGTTGATTCTTTTGATGATTTTATTTCTGATAAATCAAATGAGAGTCCGCATAATTTAAAAGTATATTCTCGGATGTTAAAGGTTTCTAAACCTACTCCCGTAAATAAAAATTATTCCGTTATTAATGATATACTTAAAGAAAAAGCGCAGGATATATTTGACTCCAATAAAAATGCACAAGATGTTTTTAATGATAAAACGGTAAAACAATTAGAAAGCCTTTTATGATGGATATATTTAAACTGAAAGAAAATAATACCAATATTAAAACAGAATTGCTTGCAGGTTTTACAACCTTTTTTACAATGTCGTATTTGTTTGTTCTGAGCCCTAAATTACTTGAAATTGCAGGTTTAAATTTTTCTTCTTCAATTACAGTTACTTGTTTAATAGTTTTTATTTGCAGTATACTAATGGCATTTATTGCAAATAAGCCTTATGCGGTTGCTCCGTTTTTGGGAGAGACTGCCTTTATTGCATATACAATTACGGGTGTAATGGGTTTTAGTATTAAATCAGCATTAACCGCTATATTTATATGCGGTCTTGTTTTATTTATTATGACTCTTTCCAATTTAAGAACATATATAATTAAAAGCATACCTGATAATATAAAAATTTCATTTTGTGCGGGACTTGGACTTTTCTTTATTTTCATTGCTCTCAGAGATATAGGATTTATTAAGTTTACTTCAAATTCCATACCGCTTCAATTCGGTGATTTCGTTTCTTTACCTGTACTTATGGGGCTGTTTTGTTTTCTATTAATAGTAATAATGGTAAAACGAAAAATTCAAGGTGCCGTAATAATTGCAATAGCTATTACAACCGTTTTGGGTATTATATTTAAAGATGTAAGTCTTCCTTCTCAAATAATTTCATTACCTGCAGGTGTTACACCATCTTTTTTGCAATTAGATTTTACTTCAATAATTAGTAAAAATTTTCTACCCGTTTTATTTGTAATATTTTTACTTGTTAATATAGATACTTCAGGAGCGCTAATAGCCTTATCATTTGCTTCAGGACAAAAAGATGAAGATAAAAAATCAATGATTGCAGATTCCTTAGCTGTTATTCTTGCTCCTATTATGGGTACTACCACTCCGGGAGCTTATTTGGATTCCATGACGGGAATTTCAACGGGCGGGAAAACCGGTTTGACTGCCGTTATAGTCGGCGTCTTATTCTTATTGGGATTATTTTTCACTCCGTTAATTAAGATAATTCCCGCTTATGCTTATGCTCCCGCACTATTATATGTCGGTATTCTGATGACGGGAATGATTAAAAAGATTGATTTTGATGATATTTCAGAATTTGCCCCTGCCGTTTTTACTGTCGCAGTTATGATTTTTTCCTATAATATAGGTGCAGGAATTGTTTCCGCTTTTATTACTTATCCTTTGGTGCAGCTTTTAACGGGAAATAAACACAAAACAAATATAATCTCTTGGATTATGTTTGTTTTGGCAATTATATTTTTTATTATTTACCCGTATTAAAGATTTAACAGCATCATGCTATTAAATTTTTTTCTTCTGTTTATAAAATTAAGTAATGTTTTCATAATTCTCCTCTTATATATATAAAGTATATACTTTTGTATTTATTGCTATTTTTGTAAACTAATATTAATTATATTTTTTTGCCATAAAATCAGGGTATAATTGTATAAAAGGAGAATTTAATTATGAAAAAGATGATTTTCGCGCTGATAATAATACTTATTATACCGATTTTTGCTGTTGCAGAAGTTATTCCCCGTAAAGTGCTTGCTGTTACTCCGTTTGATTTATCATATAAAACTATTCACAATGGTTCTGTTTTAGAGTTAATTGCTATTGAAAATTCTAATATATCAGAAGGTATTACAATTAATGCGGGAGAAAAATTCAGCGTTAAAATAGTAAAGTATGTTAAGCCTAAAAGAGGTAAAAGAGACGGGTATTATAAAATAGAATATTTACATAATGATAATAATGTAGTTGGTTCAATGCGGGTATCTACACCAAAAGATTTGGAAGGAACAGTTAAAAGTGTTGGGGTGAGTGTCGTCGGGCATGTATTAAAAGTTCCCGGGTTTTCTCAGGCTGTTGCGATTTCTAAAGGTTTAATTAAACCTGACGGAGATAAATCACGACTTGCAAGTGCAGGCGAGAATCTTTATCAAAGTACACCGTTAAAATATGTTGAAAAAGGAAAAGATTTTGTAATTGAAAAAGATGGGGTAGTCGTTTTAAAATTAAGAGTAAATAATTTAGAAGAATAAAATGAAAAAGATATTATTTCTTGTTGTATTATGTATTTTTTGTATAGGAATATGCTGCGGTTATAATTATCCTGATAATGATTTGTGGGCAAGACTTATAGCGGGTGCCCATGTTATTGAAAAATTTTCTGTTTTAAAATATGATTTTTTATCCTATACTCCGACTCATACGTGGTATGACCATGAATGGGGAGCAAGTGCAATATTTTATTTTGTATTAAAGTATTTTGGTACAAACGGGCTGATTATTTTAAGAGGGATGCTGTGCGCCTTAATTGTTTTTGTTTGTTATAAAACCGTTGAATTAAGAAATCCCAAATCGACGGTTCCATATAATATATTGTATTTTGCTTTTATGTTTTTGGCAGCTTATAACGCTATCGGACCGGTTATAAGATGTTTATTATTTACGTGCTTATTTTTTTCGTTTTTTTTATATGTATTGGAAAGGGCAAGATTGGGAAAGAAAAAGACACTATTGCTCCTTCCTTTTATTATGATTTTTTGGGGAAATATCCATGGAGGCTGTATCTCTGGTTTAGGGTTAATCGGCTTATATATCTTAGGAGAGTTTCTTAATAAAAAGCCTTTTAAAGAATATATATATGTTTTACTAGCTTGTCTTTTAGCTTTATTTGTTAACCCATACGGTATCAATTATGTTAAATTCTTATTTTCTGCTGCTCTTATGAAACGCGATTATATTACGGAATGGGTAAGTTCATTTCATAATAAATATTTATTCCAATATATAAGATACAAGTTATATCTTGTTGTTATGGTTTTAACTCAAATAATATACTTGATAAAAAACAAGATTACTTATGAAAAGCTTGATAAAACAAAAATTTTGATTATTCTTGTTATGACATACCTTTCTATTACTCATATAAGACATCAAACATTTTTTGTATTTACGGTAGGAACTCTATTGTATGATGAATTTTATTTTTTATATAATTCAGTAACCTCAAAAATTAAATTTTTTAATGAAGATACATCTAAGACAATTACCCTGCTAAAGGAAATTTGTGTATACTTTATTTTATTTATGGTTTCGTTCCCTTATATTATTTCTTTAAATAAAGAAATTAGAATAACGGAATCCAAATATCCCAGATATGCAATAGAATTTATTAAAATCAATAAATTAAAAGGGAATTTATTTATAAACTTTGATTGGGGCAGTTATGCGGCATATAAACTTTATCCTGATAATTTAATAGTTATGGATGGCAGATATGAGGAAGTATATGACCCCAAATTATTACTCCAAATGAAAGATTTTCATTTGGTAAAAAATGACTGGTATAAAATTATAAGGGAGTATAGAACGGATGTAATGGTTTCAGGACAAGAATATCCGGTATATGAAAAAATACTGGAAAATCCTGAGTGGAAATTAGTATTTGAAAATAATTTATCAGGGGTTTTTGTTCCATCAAACAATGCGAAGGATAAATATATTTATCCTCCTGCGGGTAATGAATATTATAATAAAAATCTCTTTAACACAAATATAAAGTTTTAAAAAAAGGGAACTCAATTGAGTTCCCTTTTTTAAATAAATTATTAATTTTCAACACCCATAATATCATTAATGCAGTTTATATAATGTTGTTTTGCGTCCCAAAACCATTCATCCTCCATATTATTAATTAGGGTTTGGTTGCTGAGAATTTCTTTTAATACGTTATCTTCATCAATATTTTCATCAAATAAAAGTTCTAATAGTTTTTCATTTCTGCCCAAACCTGAACATACGGATTTTAATGAATCACTTACTTTATTTTTTGCATCTGCATCACCAAGAGCACATAATAATACATTTTTAGTGTCATCGTCATATTTTGAGTTGCTAATTATATCTTGCAGGCTGTTTCTATTTCCTTCAGTAGCATTCGGTATAACAGAATCTATAAAATTATAAACTTCATTTCTTTGGTTTTCATCTGTAAATTTATCTCTTATAGCAATTATCGTATTGGCTAATAACTGATAACCGGTTTTATCATTTTTGGATGATGCAATTATTTCTTGAACCAAAAATTTGGTATAATATTTTGAATCTTGAGAATTAGTATTAGCAGCCTCTTCTAATGAATAATCTATAAGTATTGGCATAAATCTGTTATATACTTCAGGTGCGATTTCTCCTTTATTATATAATTCCGTTATGGATCCAGAATTGCTGTCATATATTTTGCACATAATATCATTCAAAATATCATCATCAACTTTTTTAAGCAGATATGATACATCTTCTCCTGTCAGAATTAATTCAACTATGGAATCATAATCAATTGGCTCACTTTCTTGGGTGTTATTATTTATAGTATTTTCATCTCTTTGCATAGGGAGATATTCAGTATGCTCATCAGTACTATAAAAATCTTCATATATTATATTTGTTCCGCTATCTTGAAATTTTTGCCAGCTGTTTTCATCAAGCGAATTTATTTTTTCTTGATATAGTTTCATGAAGTTTGTATCTTTATTATTATAAATGAAGTCGCATAGTGAGTATTTTGCCTCTTCATTATTATTGTTTATAATTTCATCTATTAGTCCGCCAAGTGCAATATCTATAATTTTATTTGCATCTTCTTCGGAATAATTTTCAATTATTTTATTTTTAAAAGTATCTAAATACCCGACATCGCAAACGATTCTATATATATCATGACTGTTTAAATTCATCAAATTAAGTGTTTGCGGTGTTAATTTACCTTCCTGCAGCAGACCGGAAATATTCCATACTCCCTCTGTATTTATAGGGGTATATTGCATTAAATTATTGTACTTGGGTGCGATATCGCTGATATACATATCTAATAAACTTGCTCTGCTGTCGTAATTTTTTGAAATATCATCATAATTATAACTTAAGCCGTAGTCTCTGAATAATGTATTTAAAAATTCAGGATTAGAATCAACGATGTTTTCACATGCATTAAAAATGCCTTTCAATATATCGTAATCAGGTGTTTCATACGTACTCAGATTTTTATCCAATTCTTTAAAAATCAGACTGAAAGCATTTTCATTTCCTTTTTGAGCTTCACTAATTGCAGCATTCATAACAGTTTCGGTATACTGTTCTTTATTTACACCTTCAGGTATATTTTCATAGAATGAATGTGTGCTAAATATCTTAACAATATCTTCATTTGAATATTGCTTAATATTATCTAAACTGAAATCGCTAAAGCTATTTAAGTCTTCATCCGTTAAAGATTTTTGTGGCGCTTCGGCAAGAGATACTCCATCAGGCTCTATTGTAGTTTGTGTATTGTCCTGAGCTTCTACATTACTTTCTTCTATCGGTTCAGGTTGTGGTGCACTTTCCGCGGCAGGCTGTATTGCTTCTTCGGCCGGTGCCGATGTCTCTGCTGAAACGGCAGGTTCATCAGTCGTTTCTAGAATGGGCTCCGGAGGCTGCTCCCGATAGTCATCAGAGGTGGCACCATCTTGTATCGGTTCAGTAGGGACACTATCTTCTGCACTTGTTGTACTTGCTGTTTCATCAGGTTGTTCGGTATCAGCTATTGAGTTTTTTTTTATATCTAATCTTTCCTTTAAATTATTTGTTAAGTCATCACCTAACATATCCTCTGAATCATTAATCATCATCTCAATTACATCATATTCCCAAGTATCATTATATATGTAATCCATTATTGCATTATATTTTTCTAATTGCTCTTCATTATAATCAGCAGGGTTATATGGATCACCAATTTTATTCTCCGAGTGAAGGTCAGTAATTGCTTTGTCTCTTGTAAAACCACTATTAACTTTTTCGGCAATTAATTCTTCTTCTGCATCAGAATATCTTGTATCATAGTTATTCTCTTGCGGGACTACATCAGTTTCTGTACTGACATCAGCACTCTGTTCCGGTTCAGGAATATCATTTTTATTTTCTATGTAGTCGCGGTAGGTATCTGGGGTCGCAATCGGATGTTCCCAGTCAAGATTTGGGTATTGTTCTTGTGCCAAAGCTATTGCTTCTGCTCTTGTATAAACAGTAATTTCATCGTGGGACAGTGCTGAATTATAAATGCTTGCAATTTGTTTTTCAATTTCTTCCGGATATATAATAAATTCTGCTCTTAACGCATCTGTCATAATCTCTTTTTCATTTTCATCTTCAATAAAAAGTGTATAATTATTAATTGCTTCCGGTATAGATACTTCGGAATTTAATACGGCATTATAAGCTTTTTGTAACTCCGGATCGCTAATTCCTGTTTTTTTTCCGTCAACTGATGTTGAGGTTATTGTATATGTTGAATTGGTTGTTTCATTTGTTGTTTCATTTGTTGTTTCATTTGTTGTTTCATTTGTTTCTATTTGTTCAGATTCCAATTCTTCTTCAATTCTTTGAAGTTCTTCCTCAACATTATATTCACCTATAGGCATAGTTCTCCATACGGTATAACTGGTTATTGCAATATCGTGAGCTGTATCTCGTGAATCATTAAGAGAACCGAGTTCATCCACACTTAATGTATCATTATTATCTGAATTATAAAAATCAAACAATATATTTGCATTTGTTTGTAGTTCGGAGTCATTAGGGTCTACTTGTTTAATTTTGGCCATAGCCTCTATAAATTGGCTTCTGTCAATTTCACTATCATTGAAGGTACTTCCATTGCTGGTATTTGTATTATCAATCCCACGAAAATAGTTTATTGCATTTTCAAACTGTTGAACTGATACCTTATTTGGGTTGTTGTCGCTAAAATATTGTTTTAGTTTAATATCATCCATACCCTTTACTCCTTTTTTGTATATATCGGTAAAAAATAGAATAACTTTAGAATAATAACAAAAAAGAGTTAATATATTGTTACAAAATTTATTAAGAAATTTCTTTACGGGTTGAATTCATATTCCAGCAATGATTAGGACAGACTGCCTCACAAATCCCGCAGCCTATACATTTTGTATTGTTTGAAGAATAAAGTTTGTTTTCTGTTTCAATTGCATTTTGAGGGCAGTTATTAAAACATATTTTGCAATCAACACAATTATCGGAATTCCATTTGGGAATTCTTAATCTTCCTTCATCGGTGGCGGCAAGATTATATACTTTGTAATCATCTTGTATAAAATCGCCGAATATTCCGCCTTCCACCCATTTTGTTTGACGGAATTCTTTTACTGAGATGTTTTTATCTTTTTTATCCTTTGGTAACGGAACAATTTTTTTCCATTCACTCCAGATGGTTAAAGAGTTGTAAAGTTCATTTTTATTTATTTCGTTAAGAAAAATTTTAATACCGTTATTTAGAAAATTAATGTCATCATCGTTAAGAATTTGTACATCAACACAATCCGCAATATCTTGAATTTTACCTCTGACATATATTGTTCCGCCTACCATCCCTACGCAGGAGCGATGTCCTAAAACTGAATTAATGTCATCGCAATCGTAACCGCAAATAACTGCAATACCACCGCCCATAAATTCAAATCCAAAAGAGCCTGTATTTTTTAGAACCCACAGTTCAGGTATTTCAAATTTGGGGTCATGTTTCATCAATGCGCCCGAGCGAGTTCCGACTCTGCCAGATATATAAATTTTCCCCCCTGCGGCACAATGCCCTGCAGTGTCTCCGCAGTCACCGTTAACTACAATTTTTGCCCCGGAATTTAACCAGCCTACATCTGCAGGAGCAGAACCTTCAATATATATATTTGTTCCCGCTAACGCCATAGCTCCTGCTCTTTGCCCCGGATTTGTTATTTTAAATGTTAATTCTTCGTTTCTGTCTTTTGCCCAGCTGGAACCTCCGATATTATGCTGCCCGCAGCCTTCTATTCTAAAGTTTGTATATCCTTCATTAATTTTTGAAGTAATCAATTGAAGAAGTTCTTGAGTGGACATTCTTTTATTATTTTCAAGTGTTTTTATATTAATTTCTTCTTTTTGCATAAATTTAATTCCAAATTAACATACATATTGAATATCAAGTCTGTTTGCAACGTGTTTATCAACGGTTATAAGTGCATCGGAACGTCCGATAGGCAAAGTTGAATTGCCAACAGGTCCCATAAGTTTTTTAAGCTCCATATCCGTTGCAAGGAAGTAGTTTACAATATTTTGCGCGGCTACATCAATGTCAAGCCGTTTTGTTAAACACGTATCTTGTGTTGCAAGCCCCGCAGGACAAAGTCCCGTATTACATGCATTACATTTGCCTGTATCGTTACCTATACAGCCTGCAATCTCGAGTAAAAGCCTTCCAGTAAACACTCCGTTTGCTCCAAGACATATCAATTTAAATGCATCAGCGGCAAAGCTTCCGGTTTGTCCTAAGCCGCCTCCGGCGAACAAAGGAATTTCTCCCTGTCGTCCTTGGTGAACAGCTGCGAGGTAACAATCTCTCAGTTTCGATGTAATTGGGTGTCCCGTATGATTTAATGAAATTTCATGCGCCGCCCCCGTTCCTGCCGCTAAACCGTCTATAAAAAATCCGCCTACTATATTATAAGGGTCTCTAAGAAGGTTGTTATATACTGATACACTGGTTACTGATGCTGCAACTTTTATTGCTACGGGGACTTTAAAATTAAAAGCCGCGTTCATTGATAAAAACATTTTTTGGACGCTTTCCTCAATGGAGTATAATCCCTGATGAGTCGGAGGACTTAATAAATCCGCTTTTGGAACACCTCTTATTTCCTGTACATATTTAGCAACTTTGCTTGCCATTAAAAGTCCGCCGTCTCCCGGTTTTGCTCCCTGCCCGATTTTTATCAGTATACCTGCAGGATCTTCTATCATATCAGGCATTGCTTGAATTATTCTGTTCCATCCAAAGTGTCCTGAAGCTATTTGTAAAATCATATATTTTACATATTTTGATTTTAAAAGTCTTGAAGGTATTCCGCCTTCTCCGGTACACATTCTTACGGGTATTCCCATAACTTCATTCAGATAAGCCGTAGCAATTGCCATGGCTTCCCACATTCGCCATGATATTGCCCCTATTGACATATCACCCATTATGATAGGATATATCCATCTGTTGGGAGGCAGTTGTATTGAAGTTTCCATCCTGCCGTTATTATTAACAAGAGACAGTTTATCCGCTGAAAGAATTCTTCCGAATGCTGTTCTTAATTCAAACTGATGTCTTGCTGCATCTAAGGAAGGGTCTGTCATTTGAGAGATTCTGCCGATTTTTATTTTATCAAGTGTTCTTCCTTCTGTATTTAAATTTGAACGTCCGCCCTTCTTTAAAGAATCCGCTTTTGCTGCTCTATATCTTACGGAATATCTGTCATTCGGGTTTCTAACCGCTTTTATTGCTCCGTTTGGACATACTCTTGAACACATTCCGCAACCGACGCAATGATGTTCAAAAGATACGTTTTGTTTAATTACAAGTATTTTTTCAAAGGTTGGTTTTTGAAGTCCTTGCGAGGGTTTCCTTCTTTTTTCCACAACGGGTTGTATGGCATTAAAGGAGCATGATGCGCTGCATTTTCCGCATTGAATACATTTTGTTTCATCATATTCAATAATCCAAGGTAAATCATCTTTATGTAATTGATTTATGCTTATTGTTGCCATCTTTCCACCGTTAAATCATTAGTTACAATAATAGTTTCTCTTTCGTTAGGATAAATATCCTTTGATATATCTCTATTTGGCATTACGTCATTTATCCCCGTAACTTCTGAAGTCATTATTACGGTATCTTCGTCCTGTCCGATTACAACAGGTCTTAACTTTTTGGAATCACACACGCAAAGCATTCTGCCGTCGGGTAAAACACCTAGTATTGTGTTTGGTCCGTTTATTTCCAAGTGGCTTAATGACGCTTTTATTCTTAAAAGTACATCTTTATCTTCTCTTTTTTCTATTTCTTCAAAGGGAAGCGGTGTTATTGTATGTTTGTAATATTGAATAGGCCAGTTTAAAATCTTATTTACATAGTGCAGAG
>CANQJQ010000021.1 GCA_947624265.1 Candidatus Gastranaerophilales bacterium | reverse complement strand
TTAGTCACCTTCTCGTCGGCAGAGTGTCCCGATTTTGATTTACTATTCAGTTTTCAATTACGACCAGGCTGCTACCTCTCCTCGAACGTGACATTTAGTCACCTTCTCGTCGGCAGAGTGTCCCGATTTTGATTTACTATTCAGTTTTCAATTACGACCAGGCTGCTACCTCTCCTCGAACGTGACATTTAGTCACCTTCTCGTCGGCAGAGTGTCCCGATTTTGATTTACTATTCAGTTTTCAATTACGACCAGGCTGCTACCTTATTCAAAACTTAATATTTAATTCATTTTTACTTGGTAGAGTGTCTTAATTTACATTTAGTTTATCATTTAAAAAAATTTTTTCAATATTCTATCTTATTCTCTCATCACATTTTGCAAATAAATTTTTACTTGTTTCTATATATTGTTTAAACAAATCATGCACATTTTTACCCAAAAATTTTGATTTACTTTTTAAAGCTTTTATTTGTTTATTAAGATTTTTATCGAAATATTTTTCAGGATTTGCAATTACATACTCTTTATCTAAATCTATAGGTTTTCCTGTAGAAGAATCTATAATATATTTTGACAAGTCTTCTATTTTTGCACCGTTTTTATATGAATTAAGCATTTTTGTTCTATCTGTTATTAATCCGGAATAATGAATTATAGTATTTTGGTCTGGACTTTTACTATTAAATATATAATTATCTAAAACCATATATGTTAACATTTTTCCCGTAATTTTAGTAAGCATTATACGTGATTCATCTTCTCTAATCCCTGATAAAACATTTAATATATCAAGATAAGAATTACCTTTATTTGATGATGAGAGTCCATGTCTTATAGATGATGAATTTAAAGCAAAGAAATTAACTTCAGGTGCTATTTTTTTTATTTCAGATAAAACTCCATCCGTAATAAAATTAGCTAAATAGTTATTTCCGCTTCTTACATTTTCTATATTTAAGTTTTCTGCTTCATCCCCATAAGTTTTTATATAATATTTTTCTTCTAAATCTTTACTGAATAATTTTTCAAAGAGATTATACATAGAACCTTCAAGAGGATTTTCCAACGGAGAAAATGAAGAAACAACAATATTTTCAATACTTCCGTCATCATTAATATGTATTTGCGCATTAGCAATCTTTTTAAAATTTTGTGATAAAGGAATTACCGGTGTATTATTTACTTTCCTATCTTTTTCTTTATGTTCATGCCCGTCAAAAACCAAATCAACAGGAGCTTCTTTAATAAGATTATCAGCAAATTTAACCCCTGTATGACTTAACAATATAACTATTCCGTTTGGATTCTCAGATTTAAATTTTTTAATCCTGCTTTTACAATTTTCGAGAGTTTTATAATAATCCTCCTTTGTTATAAAATATTGGGGTTTATCAATAATATCATTCATTACAATCCCATCTAAATTACGTTGATAATTTAACATATTAACGGGACTAATACCCAGAAATAATATTTTATGTTTTAAATTTGAATTTTTATCATCGTCAACTTCTAAAATCTTTTCATTAACTAATTTTCCTGAAGAAACAGATTTATTAAAGGCCGTAGAATTTTGAATATCCAAGTTTGTCATCACCACATCCGCATTTATATCGGTCAAAACATCATCCAACAAAGGCACCCCGCCATCAAATTCATGATTACCCGGAGTAAAAAGTGTTACCGTATTTGCTGCTATTTTTTTAATTTCATTAACGAAAGCATTGAAAATATCTAATTGAAAACCGGCAAGAGGTTTATCAGGATTTGATTTATATCCTTTTTTTGCACCGTCCATAAACCAATCACCACAAACGGTCAAAACATTGCAGTTACCTTTTTTATTTGGGTAAAAAACATCTTTTTGTCTTTTACTTAACTCTGTTAAAGCCTTACCCGCATCCGATAAATTGCCATGAGTATCTGAAATCGCATTAATACTAACTGTAGCAGCTCTAAAAGAATATTTTGAATTATTAATATTACTTATTTTCATAATTTTATAATATTAATAAAAGATTATAATTGTTTTTTTATCCACTATTGTTAAGTTTCATTAAAACAGATTTTAATACTATTTATCTTACTCCCACAGGGAAATTAAATTTCTTTTAATATTTACAATTTAAAAAGCATGAATTTTTTTTGTTATAATCAAGACTTCATATAGCAAAATTTTTATTTTGAAGATTTAAGACTAATGTAGAGTGTATGGAAAGATATTATGAGAATTAATTCTATTACCCCCAATACTAGCCACCCGAACAGTTCCAGAAAATGGGATGCCGGAAAATGTGAGAGAAAATACGAACAAAATCAAAATGAATATAATAAAATAAACACGACCATCAAGAGTAATTCTGATGGTCGTGCGAGTTTTAAAGGAGGAGTTCCTCTTCTTCATAAAGCTGCAAACTTTGCATCCGATAATCCCTTGGTTGCCGAAGCTTTATTTGCTTTATTAATTACTTGCTGCTTGCGTCCGATATGTATTATGGCAACGGCAAAAAATGATGAAGATAAGGAAAAGTGTTCTTATCAGGCTGCTAAATCTATCGCATCGGGACTTGTTGGTTTAGTTATGACAGCAATTGTAGGTACAACTATTGCTTTAGCTACAAAGTCCGCTAATAACAAAGGTGCATTTAAAATACCTGAAGATATAAAGGCAAAATCTCAAGAACTTGTTAAAAAAGGTGTTGATTCTTTAACCGAACTCGGTAAAAAATTAACAGAGGAAGGCAAATCTCCCGAACTTGCACAACAAATTACCGAACTGACAGACGGCGGTAAAATTAATCTTTCAGTATTTAAAAAAGCAGGTAAAGGCGCTAAAAAACTGTTTCAAGCAAAAATAAGCGAAACTGCACCCGAAATATCTGAAACAGTTGCAACTGCTTTAAAAGAACAGCAAGTTCTTAATAATTACGCTAAAACAGGCAAAAATGTTATGGATAAATTTTTCCAACCGATATTTATGCCCCTGAGAGCAAATATCACCGTTGCATTAATACCTGCTATTTTAGGGTTATTCGGTATACATAAAGCAGCTTCAAAGCCAAAAGAACCTTCAAAAACCGATACATTTAAAACTTTAAGCTATGAAGTTTTCCAAACAAACAGCGAAAAAGAACTATTTAAATCTTTCTCGGAGGTAATTAAAAATGAGAATAAATAGAATAAATAATCAATATAATAATTCATATAAGGCTCAAAACAACAGCAAAACTTCTTTTAAAGGCATTGTTCCTCAACCTGTTGTTAACGGTTTATCAAAATTTTATGAAAATGTTGCAGCTAAAAAACCGTTTCAAAATTTTATAAAAAATTTCAGCAAATCAGACAGAACATTTACACACCTGCTTGTTGCAGAAAGCTGCTTCTTATCAGGATTTTACATGATTAATACTTTAAGAAACAAAAAAATAAAAAAAGAACAAAAACCGCAAATGATTATAAATGATACTTTGACTTTAGGAGTATCGACAGCAGGAGCTTATCTCGTTGAAGATAAAATTACTGATGTGGTTATGAAAGGTTCTGAAAAATATTTTGCTAAAAACAAAGATTTCTATATCAATCTGGGTAAAAAAGCACAAGAACTGTTCTCTCCAAAATCCGAACTTCTTAAAAAGGTAGAAGAAGTTGCCGTTAAAACAGGAGATGATTTAGCTAACGGAGTTGATGATGTTATTTCTACGTTAGGCACCCACTTAAAATCCGTTATAGCAGAAGAAGGGAAAAATAAAGCTTTCCAAATCACACCGGAAAAATTTGAATCAATAAAAACACAAGTTGCGGATGCCGTAAAATCATCAGGCAGTGCTCAAAAAGCTAAAGAAACCGTTAAAGGTCTTGTTGACGATGTATATGATAATGTTGCGGCAAGAGCAGAAGCAGATAAAACTTTATCAGGCATTAATAAATTAAAAGTTCTTGTTATCTTAGGTTTAATATACAGATTCTTAGGACCTGTTATTATTACTCCGATAGCTAACAAGTTAAGCTCCAAATTATTTTCTAAAAAAAATGAAAAAGCTCAATAAATAAATCTATAAATAAAAAAAGAACCCTAAGGGTTCTTTTTTTTGACTTTAAAAAATAATTCATTAATTAAAAATCAAGTAAGGCACTTTTTCCATAATCTTATATTAACAAAACTTTACAAATTTTAATTTAAATCCTAAAGTTTGTAAAAAATAAGCCGATTACATGAATACAACAAGAACAATGGAGAAAGAAAAATGGGCTTAGCAGCTTCACAGGCAAGATTTTTAGGAATCACCGCAAGAAAATCAAACATAGAATACGAAGGTCAACAGGTTAACCAGCAGCGTACCGCACTGGCAGAAGAGGTTAACTCACTTTATAATAAACTTTTATCCTTAGATGTACCTGTTGCACCTGATGCAACTAAATTCTATGAATCTGATTATTCTTTTGAATTGTCCAATACAAAAGGAAAAGACGGCTCATATCTTATAAAAAGTTATTATGAAAATGCTGATGGACAAACTTATACCATAAATGCCGAACATACCTATAAAAAACAAGTTGCTGTAGGTACTCAATATGAAAAGTCCAAAAATCCTATTAATAAAGAAGATGACGGTAAATATTATATTTATGGTATTGAAGATGAAAAAATAGAACTAACAAAATTAGATGAAAATTCATCTAAAAATATGATAGATATGATAAATGAAGATAAGAGAAACACCCCAATTGAAAGTGATTTTTTATATTCATATAAAGATTCTACAGGTAAAACACACTATATTGATGCAAGTATAGTAGAAGCAGACGAAAAACCTGAGGAATATTCTACTTATTCAAAAGATGAAAAAGAATTTACGGAAACAGTAGTTTTTGAAGATGCTTCTTTATCCTTTGATTCAAATAACAGAGTAAGCTATATTGACATTCCAAAGGTTGGGGCTTCAGAAGTTAATACAACAAGAGTATATGATGACGAAGGTTATCAGGCTGCTTTAAGAGATTACACAATGAGCAAAGAAGAATATGATAAAGCAATTGCCGACTTAAATGCTCAAACAGAATCTCTGCAGCAGGAAGATAAAGTCTTAGAATTAAGATTAAATCAAATCGATACCGAACAAAATGAGCTTCAAACAGAGTTAGAAGCCGTAAAAGCGGTACTTGATAAGAACGTTGAAAATACATTCAAAACATTTGCATAATTTGACGTATAAGTCAAAAAGAAAAGGTTAGCAGACACAAATAAACACGGTAGGAAAGTAAAAGATGAGTTACAAAAATGATAGTTATTTAGTCATATCAAACAGATATGGGACACTAAGCAGTGATGCAAAAGCTATGTTATTTGAAACATACGACCTTTTGCGTGATATAACCGTCAGCGGTTCGGCATCAGATGGTGCGGGTTTTGGTACCGCAGGTAGTTTCTTATGGAAATTAGCCAGTATGATTTCACCCAGTACCTTTATGTCTACAATGGGCGGCGGAACTGCTTTAAATATTCCGGGTACTTCATATTGGACACCCGCTAATGCTACAAGCGGAGTAAATTCAGCGTTTGGCATAGGTTCATTATCTCAATATTCAGGTTTTACAGGCGGTGCAAGTCCGGTTGTACAAGGATTTGGTACTTCTACCGAAGAAGGTTACGTAACAGGCGGTGCTTCTTCTTTAACTTCTGTTTCTGAAATCGCAGGTTCTACCGCACTAAATGCCCTTGGGTATACCGCAGGTTTGGCATCAGGTTTCGGATTTGGTGATAACTTCTTGTTACCGGCTGCCGGTATCGTTTCAGGTTTTGGCGGTATTTTACAGGCTATGTCCCCTTATTTAGGCTCTTTTGGTTTAGGTACAACTTTAATAGGTAACTTGCTTCAAGGTTGTTCAAGCGCACCTCTTGCCGCTTACCAAAAGGTTACAAGCAGTATCTTAAATAACGCCGATGTTATTTTGGAAAATAAAGTTAAAAATATTGAAACTGTTTGTAAAATGTTAGATGCACAAAATGATGTTGTTAAGAAGATGTTAAAAGAAGATATTGAAGGAATGAAAGAGAAATTCAACAACATTAGTTAATAAATTTAAAAGTCCTCATAAGAGGACTTTTTTAATATATAATTTAATTATGGCTCAAGTTATAAAACGAGAATTTTATAAAGCAAAAACACTGATTGTTGCACGCAATATGCTCGGTATGATTTTATGCAGAAGAATATCCGATGGTAAAATATTAAGAGGCAAAATAGTGGAAACAGAAGCTTATACGCAGGAAGAACCCTCTTGCCATGCTTATAGAGGTATTACAAAAAGAAGCGCTACTATGTTTAAAAAGGCAGGTTTAGCTTATGTTTATTTTACATACGGTATGTACCATTGCTTAAATATAATTACCGAGAAAGAAGGGTTTGGCTCGGGTGTTTTAATCAGGGCAATAGAGCCGTTAAGCAAAGATTTAGACAATACAAACGGCCCATCTAAACTTTGCCGTGAACTAAATATTACGCGAGAACTTAATGAAGTTGATGTCTGCACAAATAAATCACCAATCTGGCTGGAATATGGTGAACCCGTTAAAGATAAAGACATAATAAAAACAACAAGAATAGGTATAAAACTTGCCGCGGATTTACCTTGGAGGTTTTATATTAAAGATAATAAATTCGTATCAAAGAAGTAGATTATATTAAAAACTTTCCGTTTTCATAAATAAGTTCATCATCAGCGTATATTTTTCCGCCGTTTTTCATATTTTTAATTAAGTCCCAATGAAGTCCTGAAACATTTTTACCGCCCGTATCGGGGTATGAAGCGCCGACTGCCATATGGATTGACCCGCCGATTTTTTCGTCAAACAAAATATTACCCGTAACATCCTGAATCATTTCATTTGTGCCGATGGCGATTTCTCCTACAAACCTTGAACCGTCATCCATATCAAGCATACTATTCAAAAATTCTTCACCCTTTTGTGCTTTTGCATCAATAACTTTGCCGTTTTCAAGAGTTAATAAGACTTTTTGAGCTTCATTACCCCTGTATATTTGCGGAAAATCAAAATAAATTTGACCATTTGCGCTGTCTTCAACAGGGGAAGTATAGACTTCGCCATCAGGGAAATTACATTCTCCTGCGCAGCTTTTCCAAATTCTGCCCGCTACATTAAAAGTAATATCCGTTTTCTCACCGATTATATGTATTTTTGACTTGGTATTTAAATAATTTGCAATTTTTTCCTGCATTTCTCCGATTTCCTGCCATTTTTTAACAGGGTCATCAATATGAAGCCAACATGACTTAATCAGAAATTCAGTATACTCCTCCAAAGACATTTTTGCTTCCTGAGCCAAAGCATGTGTGGGAAAATCAGCTATAACCCATTTTAAATCTCCATCAGCTGCACGCTTAAGCATTTTTTCACTTAAATACTTCATTGCGCCAGAGCGTTTTGCCATTTTTTTGGAATCGCATCTTGCCATGTTTTTTACGTTAAACGGAGCACCGATTGAAATAAGATTTTTTGCCTTTTCATATTCCAATTCCGTCATTGGGTCAACATACTCAAGTTGTTCATCGGTTGCATTTTTAATAAATACTTCGTTTAATCCTTCAACTCCCATCCTTACAACGGGATATGCACCTTTTTGAAGCACTTGTTTATATATTTCTTTTACTAAAGGCTGAGCTTGATACGAATCAGTTCTTATTATTGTAAGCTCGTCTTTTTGTACTTTTACCGAGTAATCAACCAAAACTTTAGCGTATTTTTCCCACAAATTATCCATTTTTATACCTCTTCATCAACGAGAGCGTTACATCTTGAAAGGTAAATACCGCGTTTTGATGTTCTTATAAATTCAACAATCCTCATAACATTTTTATCATCAGGGAACTTTGCTTCAAGTTCTTTTAATACTTCAGTCATAGTGTGTGTACGGGATTGAATAAGTTTATAAGCTTCTCTGATATTTTTTCTTTCTTCGGGCGTAAAACCTCTGCGTTTTAAACCTATAGTATTAGGGCCATGCATAATCGCAGGACGACCATCAGCTTTACAGAACGGAGGAATATCCATTCTTGATGCAGAAAAACCTGAAATTATTACATATTCACCAATTCTTACATTTTGATGATATACGCTCATTCCTCCTAAAAATGCACCTTTTCCGACATGGCAATGTCCGCCGATTGTTGCCAAGTTCGCGAATATAGCTTCATCTTCTACTACGCAGTTATGAGCAACGTGGCTTGATGCCATAAATAAACATTTATCACCGACTTTTGTTATTGCCCCGTCTTCACCTGCCGCGCGGTTTATTGTTACGTATTCTTTTATTATACAATTTTTTCCTATTACAGCTTTTGTTTTTTGTCCTTTATAGCTTAAATCCTGAGGTGCGGTGCCTAAACTTGCAAACGGATATATTATAGTTCCATCGCCTATTTCACAATTTTCCAAATATGCATTTGCAATAATTTTAACGTTTTCACCCAAAATAACATTTTCACCGATTATAACATTCGGCCCAATTTCGCAGCTTGCAGGAATTACCGCATTATCTGCTATTATTGCCGTTTTATGAATTGCCATAATTCTCTCCTATCTTTTACCGACAATTGAAAACATTAAATCTGCTTCAACTGCCAAGTGCCCATCTACAAAACCTTTAGCATGAACTTTAGCTATCGGCCCTTTAACTTTAAGCAGTTCGGATTCTATCTCAAACTTATCACCGGGGATAATTTGTTTTCTAAACCTAACCCCGTCTATACCTGCATATAAAAATAACTTATCTTTATATTCTGGCAGAGGCACCAAGCATCCTGCCGAAACCTGAGCCATAGCTTCAAGTTGTAATACCCCCGGGAATACGGGATTCCCCGGAAAATGCCCCGTGAAAAATGCTTCATTTACGGTTAAATTTTTATAACCCTTACAATATTTACCCGGTACACATTCGGTTATTCTGTCTACCAAAATAAACGGGTATCTGTGAGGAATTAAATCCATTATTCCTTTGATGTCAAATTGAAGTATTTGTTCTTCTGTCATTATGCCTCCGTTAATTTATTCTTTAATTCTTTTGCAACTATCGTATGAACGGTATGCCCCGCTTCTTTTACTATGATTTCACCTTTAAAATTTAAGATATTACAGCCTGCAAGATAAAAATCGCCTATCAAATCAAGTATTTTGTGTTTTATTGGTTCAAATTCCGATTTTAATGAGTCGGTATAACCTTCATCAGTTAAACCAAGTGTGTTTTCCATACTTGCACCTCTGCCGTATCCTGCCTTTTGAAGCATTTCAAGTTCGGCTAAATAGCCAAAGGTTCTTGCTTCAATAATTTCACCTAAGTTATTTAAATCCAGTGAAACCCACCTGTTTTTTAAATCTTTATGTTTAAAGTTAACGCTGTAAGTAACATTCAAATTATCAGAAGGCAGCACAACAAGATACGTTTTACCGTTTAAGTACGAAATCGGCTCTTTTACGGTTAGTTTTGTTTCATCAGGGTCGTTTATTCCTGCATTTTGAAAGGCTTCTATCCATTTTTTAGAGCTTCCGTCAAGTATCGGCAGTTCAAAGTGAGTTAAATAAACATCAAGAGCGTTGATTTTACATATTGCACAAGCCGCCATAAAGTGTTCTATAAGCATTACTTTAATTTCATTATTGCCTATAACGGTGCAATGCTCGGTCGAAACAATATTATCAATATTTGCTTCAACTGTTTTATCGTTAAAATGGAAACGTATACCTTTTTTATCCGAAGGACATACTCTTGCCTCAGATTCAACCCCTGTCATTAGTGCAACTGATTTTAATATGACTTCTTTATTTATTGTTGCCATATTATAAATCCTTTAATAAATGCTCATAGTCTTTGAACTTGTTAACAAGTTCTTCCGCTTTTTTCATATTTTTCATTTGTTTAATGAAATCTTTTCTTGGCATAGCGGGCGCACCTATAAGAATTGATTTTTCGGGAAAACTTCTTGTTATACCTGCTTTTGCCATAACAATAGAGTCGCTTCCGATTTCTATATGGTCAGCCATTCCGACTTGACCTGCTATAACAACTCTGTCGCCTATCTTGCAGCTTCCCGCGATACCAACTTGAGAAACTATCATACAACCTTTACCGATTTTGCAGTTATGACCTATTTGAACCAAATTATCAATTTTTGTCTGCTCGCCGATAACGGTATTTTCTATTGTTCCTTTGTCTATGCAGGTGTTTGCACCTATTTCAACATCATCTTCTATAACAACCGAACCGACAGAAGGGATTTTAAAAATCTTTTGGTCTGAATTATCCTGTTTTACCTTACCTTCTTCACGCGCGTTTTCTACGTTGTTCGGGTTTTCCGTAACAAAGCTGAACCCGTCTGCGGCAATACTTACACCGTGTTGGAGAATAACTCTGTTCCCTATTATTGCATTATCGCCGATATTACACCCCGGGTGGAACAAGCAATTTTCTCCTATTTGAACGCTTCTTCCGATATATGTGTTAGCTAATATTTTTGTATTTTTTCCGACCGATACGTTTCTTGATATAACTACATTCGGTCCTATTGAAACATTTTCGCCGAGTTTCGCAGTCGGATGTACGGTTGCCGTAGGATGAATACCCATAGTGCTTTCAGGCGGCATATAGAATAAATGAAGTAATTTCATCATAGCTAATCTCGGGCGCTCGGCTTCAATTGTAGAGATTAACTCCGAGGTAACACCTATCGGAACTAATGCAGCCTTTGCCTTTGTTTTTGAAAGATTTTCTATCTCATCTTCATTTAAAGCAAGAGCAAGCGTATTTTCATCCGCCAATAACGGTGGCCCTAACCTTGAAATCTTTACATCTTCAAGCTTTGTTAAAATACCGCCTACGATTTGCGATATTTCTTCAAGTGTATATTCCCTCATTGTATCTATATCCCTCATAAATATATTCCTCTTTTGATTATATTTATTGTAATACGAGGGCAAAGAAAATACAATTTTTTTATTCAAAATCAAATAAATCTTTTACTTTTATATTAAGATTATCAGCTATAGTTTTTAATTTTGATATTGTAATATCAGTTTGTGCTGTTTCTATCATACCAACCATTGAACGAGAAATACCGTTTACCCCTAAATCATCTTGTGTCAAATTTTTGGCTTCTCTTAATTTCTTTAAATGCTTTGCAAACTTTTGTAAATATGCCTTGTTCATTTTTTGATTGTCAGTTATACTAACAATAGTTACAATCAATCACATTGACAATCAGGAGTGTAGTATGAAAAAAACCAATGATTTGAACCTTAGCGAAAAAGCCGCTGAAATCGGTATTAAACTTGAACGGATAAGCACTCTTATGGAAGTTATGGAAAGAGCTTTGGAAGAAGAATTTGAAATTGAACATAAAAAATTAGTCAGCTTAAGTTATACTATCAACGATTATTTATCTGAAGTTACCACAAAATTTGATGAGTTGGAATGTTTAATAAACAACGAATCTGAAAAAGCGGATAAAGATTAAGTTAATTAACCTTTCCTCATTTTTTCAATAATTGAAGTCGTGGATTTGCCTTCCACAAACGATATAAATTCTATTCTGCCGCCGTTTGCCATTATTCCTTTAGCTTCTGGCAGAGTTTCTATTGTATAATCCGCGCCTTTTGTATGTACATCTGGTTTTATTTGAAGCAATAAGTCCAAAGGCGAATCCTCATCAAATAAAACAACATAATCAACACTTCTTAGAGCGCTTAAAACTTCGGCTCTATCGTTTTCATTATTTATCGGGCGCCCCTCACCTTTTATGCTTCTTACCGATTTATCGGAGTTTAATGCTACAATTAAAACATCCGCAAAACTTTTTGTTTTTTCCAAATACCTTACATGCCCGACATGAAGTATATCAAAGCAGCCGTTTGTTGTAACAATTGTCTTGCCTTCTTTTCTGAGTTTTTTTATTAATTCATCAAGCTCTGTTCTTTTAATTAACATATTCTCTCCAAAAAAGGGCAAAAGTAGTACTTTTGCCCTTAAATATAAACTATTTATTTTGATTTTGCTGTTCAAAAGTTTTGTTAATTTCAGGATTATCTTTTGCAGCTTCTCTTATTTTCTTTTGAATAATTTCGGGATTATAGTTTTCATCAAAATATTGAATTTTAGCTTCTTTTCTTAATTCTTCAATTTTATTTTTCAGAATATCAACCTTATCCATACTTTCAAGGTAATTAATAATATCTTTTTTGCTTTGTTCAAAAGATAAAGTACCTGCTTCGTTTCTGTCGGTAACCATAATAATATGGTAACCGTATGGGGTTTGAATAACTTCACTGATGGTATTTGGCGCCATATCAAAAGCTTTATTTGCAAATGGTTCAACCATTTCATCCTTAGAGAAAAATCCTAAATCTCCGCCTCTTACAGCACTTGCGGCATCCTGTGATTTTTCTTTTGCTACTACCGCAAAAGAAGAAGGAGATCTTTTAACTTTTGCCTGAATTTCTTTGGCAATTTTTAATTGAGCATCCATAAATTCTTTTGTTTTTACCGCGAGTTCTTCATCGGTTATATCTTTATTTTCGTTTCTCAATTTAGCTTTATATTGTTCGGGATTAGCGGCAATCAATATGTGAGAAGCTCTTACCCTTTTAGGATACTTAAATTTATCCTGATTTTCATTATAATATTTTTTTGCTTCTATTTCTCCGATCGAAACCATTGCAATGGAATCGACGAATTTTTTCATTTTTATTTCATCTTCAAGATCTTTTTTAAATTTATCGTAAGAAACACCGTTCATCTTCAAAATCTGAACAAATTGTTCTTTAGAACCGCCATATCTTGCCATAATTTCTTTTTCCGCATTAGCAAGTTCTTCTTTTGAAACGGTTATTTTATTTTTTTCCATTTCTTCATTTAGAATAGCTTTAATAATAAGTTCTGATACAACTTTATCTCTCATCATAAGAGCAAATACGTTATCAGGGTCGTTTTTTAAATCTATTCCCATTTGAGCGAACATATTGTTTGAAGTTACAGACTCATAAGCATTATCATATTCAGATTTTGTAATAACGGTATCATTAATTTTTATAAGGTCGTTGTCATGTTTTTTTAGTGAACATCCCGTGAAAATAAATACCGAAATTAGAGCAAATACGGCTATTTTTAATTTATTCATATATTTCTCCTTAGATTAACTAACCTTTATCATTTGGATTATAATCATATCCTATCTTTAAAATATGATAAAATAAATTAGACAGAATGTTAAATACTTCTTCAAAATTTAAGTAAGCCGAGTTTAATAAAAGTATACCGATGCCGTCAGTACAAGACTTTGGGGCAGGTGTATATTTAATATATTTCGTAATATTTCTGTCTGCTTTCATGCTGATTATGTTCCACTCGCCTTTGGACATATTTGTATATATTCTGATTGTATTATCAGCCTGACGAATTAAAGAAATACCCGCCTGAGTTGCAAGCAGTCTTAAGTGTACAAGTTTAATAAGATTTTCAACGGGCTCTGTCATTTTAGAAAATCTGTCTTTCCATTCTGACTGAATAGCATCCAGCTCTGCAACTGATTTAACATCGGCTAAACGCTTATATTCAATCATTTTTTGTTCTTTAGAGCCTACCCACTCGTCGGGAATAAACGCCGTAACATTTATATCAACAATAGCGGGTTTGTATTCTTCCGTTTTTCCGTTTTGCAGTTTATTAATCGCATCTTCAAGAAGCTGGCAGTACGTATCAAACCCTACGTTAACCATTTGCCCGTGTTGTTTTGTGCCTAATACGTTTCCTACTCCCCTTATTTCAATATCTCTCATAGCTATCTGGTAACCGCTTCCAAGTGATGTAAACTCTTTAATGTACTGTAAACGTTTAACGGCATCGGAAGAAAGATTTTTAGGGTCTTTATATAAGCAGTAGCAGAAAGCTTGTCTGTCAGTTCTACCCACTCTGCCTCTGATTTGATATAACTGCGCCAAGCCAAACTTTTGAGCATCATGAATTATCATTGTATTGGCATTTTGAATATCAAGTCCCGACTCAATAATCGTTGTACACAACAAAACATCATACTCGCGGTTTAAAAAGTCTGTCATAATTTGTTCAAGCTGATTTTTATCCATTTGACCATGGGCTACCGCAAGCCTGATATTAGGCATTAAATTTTTTAATTGCTGCGCAAATTCATAAATACTTTCTACCCTGTTATAAAGATAAAATACCTGACCTTCACGCTCTATCTCGTAATTTATGGCATTTTTAATTATATTTTCTTTAAATTCGCATACAAAAGTTTTAACGGGAAGCCTGTTTGTAGGCGGAGTATTTATAATACTCATATCTTTTATGCCCGATAAAGACATATAAAGAGTCCTTGGAATAGGAGTAGCCGACATGGTAAGTATATCAATATTTTTCTTTAAACGTTTAAGTTTTTCTTTATGTGCAACACCAAATTTATGCTCCTCATCTATAACCAAAAGCCCTAAATCCTTAAATTGTACATCATCCTGCAAGAGCCTATGAGTGCCTATAACCACATCAACTTCACCAAGTATCAGTTTTTTTATAACTTCTTTTTGCTCTTTAGCCGACTTAAATCTTGATAACAACTCAACCTTAACGGGGAAAGGTTTAAATCTTTCAGAGATTGTTTGATAATGCTGAAGAGCCAATATCGTAGTAGGTACAACAACGGCGGCTTGTTTTGATGACATGACAGCCTTAAATATAGCTCTTATGGCAACCTCTGTTTTACCAAAGCCGACATCCCCGCAGATAAGCCTGTCCATAGGTTTTGGATTTTCCATATCCTCTTTTGTTTCTTGAATAGCCTTCATCTGGTCAGGGGTTTCGGTATAACCAAAAGCGTCTTCCATTTCATACTGCCATATAGTATCAGGTTCAAACGCAAATCCTTGGGAAATTTTTCTTAGGGCATAAAGGTTAATAAGGTCTTGAGCAACATCTTCAACCGCCTTCTTAACTTTTGTTTTTGTATTGTTCCAGTCATTACCGCCCATTTTCGATAACGGAGGCATTATACTTCCCGAACCTCTATACCTGCAAAGCATATTTATCTGCTCCGCAGGGATATGAAGTTTATCCCCTCTTGCATATTCAAGAGTTAAATAATCTTTTTCTTCCCCGTCTATTAACTGTTTGGAAAGTCCTTTAAATATACCTATTCCGTGCACCATGTGCACTATATAGTCGCCTTCTTTTATATCATTCAAAGTTTCTATAAAATCAAGGTTTTCACGTTTATAATTAAATCTTGTGCCGGTTATTTCTTTTGAACGCTTATTAAAAAACTCTTTATCAGTAATTATTATCAGCTTACAATCTTCGATAATACTGCCTGCAAGTGTTATATTATCCGTGATATAAACGCTGTTTTTATCTGACATGCTATAGGAATAAGGGATTTCAAACTCTTTTAATATTTCTTCCAGTCTGTTTTTATAGTCTGTAGCCGTAATTATTCTATAATTTTGCTTTAATTTTTCGCCGATAAAAGCGGCAATATCTTCAATACCCGAAGCAAAATAGGGAACAAGCTCCGTTGTAAGCTCAATATTTATATCAAATTCTTCGGAGATAAAATTATCAAAATATATTTTTTCATAAGAGCTTAAAGTGGTTAAAAAGTCTTTTAAATTTAAATGATTTATACTTTTTAAAGGCATGGTAAGCTTTGTGGATATATTTTCTTCATATTGTTTTATTAAATTTTCATCCGTTTGCTCATAACGCGATTTAAATTGAGTATAGTCATCCAAAATAAATACAAAATCCTTGGAAATAAGATTTGTAACAGGCGCTAAATCAGAATTAAAATATGATTCATAATATTCAATCCCCTCAAAATAGTTTTCCTGCTTAATATTTTCAAGAATTTCAAGCTGATTTTCTTCTTCTTTATCAATAATATTTTCAACTGCTTTATAAGAATTTTCATCCAAAATAAATTTATATATCGGCTGAATAACGGCTTTATCAATTTTTTTAATACTTTTTTGATTAGCTGCATCAAAAATTCTGATATCAGTAACGGTTTCACCCCAAAGCTCTATACGTATCGGATTTTCCCGCAAAGGAAATATATCAATAATATCTCCCCTTATACTGAATTCCCCGATATCTGCAACCAAAGTTTTCCTCTTATATCCGAGTTTTACAAGCGATAAAGCAAGTTTATCAACATCAATTTCTTCATCAAGCTTTATTTTTATATTATTTTTTTCAAAAAATGAAGAATCACAAAACTTCTCAAATAAAGCTTTTTGCGGGAGAATAATAATCTTATTGTTTTGTTGATTGTTAATTATATCAATCTGACGTGCATATTTATAAAGGTTCTTTGCATTACTGTCATATATTGACCCGTCTTGATAAGGGAAAATAACCGCATCTATATTAAATAATTTAGCTAAGTCATTATGAAATTTTAAAGCAATTTGCTCTGTTTCAACAACAAAAACAAGTTTTTTGGCATTTTTTATAGCCAACTGAGCTAATATTAAGAGTTTTGCGCAATTAGTTATACCGCTGACGGCAAAGGAATTCCTTTTATTTAACAGTGCGGTTATTTTTTCGGAATATTCACAATTCAATTTTTTTATAAAATCTTGCATTTTTTCATTTTAAAACCTTAAAACAAAATTATCAATTATATATATGATGCTTCAAATATTAATAGGATTTATTATTAAAAAAAGGGAGAAAAGTATGAAAAAAAATCTGATTTTAATGGCAATAATAATGATATTTTCGGCAGGTAAAGTATATGCCGACGGTATGGTATTTGATCCTACGGCATTTGAAGTACAGCCTGAAACTAATGAAATATCAGTACCAAAAGAAATACCCACACACGAACACGTAACCATCACAAATGAAAGCATAAGCAGAAGCACCCAAGAAGCTTCAGACTATGCACAGAATGCGGTTTCAGGACAGGCAAACAATTTTAATAACGCACTTTATGAACTTGACAGCGCACAAGTCAATATAAGAAATGAATTGTTAGATTATAAAGCAAAATATCAGGAAATTGACACCCAATATCAACTGATAAAAGAACAAAGAAGAGTTTTAGGTAATCAAATAAAAACCGTTGAGCGAAGAATCAGGGATATTGAAAAATCAAAAAACAATATCAGAAAAACAATGATATAATAATTTTAACTCTTACTTAAAAGTAAGAGTTTTTTATGAGGTTAGGGAGAAAGTATGAAAAAACAGGTTAACATTATTTTAGCTGCATGCCTGTACATTCTGGGAATTATTATTTTCTTTTTCAATTATACTTTTGCATTATTTTTGGCTGCAGCAATTGTTTTATTCATACTCAATATTAAAAAAATCACAGATACAAAATCATATTTAATTCTGATAATTATGATGTTTATTGGGATAATAAACTCCTCCTGCCATTTATATATACAGGATGATTTAACCTCATACGGAAATGAAAACGCAAAAGTAAGTGCTAAAGTGCTTACTATACCTACAAATAATCTTGAAGACAAAACAAAATTTTATGCAAAAGTTTTTTCCGTAAATAATCATAAAATTCAAGCTAAATCACTGATAACAATAAATGATAAAAAAGAAAAAATTAAACAAATAAAAATAGGAGATACTATAACACTTAATGGAGATATAAGACTTCCTCAATATGCAAAAAATCCTTCACAGTTTGATTATTTTAAATATCTTCAATATAAAAAAACGTTTTCTTTAATATATGTACGTGATGATTGGTATATTGAAAACCACTCGCAGGATATTTTAGGAAAATTCTTACGAAAATTAAATGATACAAGAACAAGCATAATAAATATTCATGCAAAAAACATAAATTCTCCGATGCTGGAGATTTTAGGCGGAATAATATTTGGAGATGATGCCGTTAACCCTGATGAAGAAACAAAAACCTCATTTATTAATTCTGGAATATTTCATATACTTGCAGCATCAGGAATGAATGTTACCTTGATATTCGGAATTTGGTTCTTTTTCGCCAAAAATTTAAGATTTAATTACAGGTTTTCAATAATTGCGGGGATTTTATTAATACTGTTTTATACATGTATGACAGGTTTCGGACCGCCTATAATAAGAGCTTTTTTAATGCTTACTTTAATATTAATAGGCAAACTTATAAATCGCTCCGCCTCAACAATATCTTTGATTTTTTTGGTTGCATTTTTAATGCTTTTATACAATCCGCTTATGCTGTTTGATATAGGATTTCAATTATCCTTTATAGTAACATTTGCACTAATTTTAAGTGCACCCTTACTTGAATTTAATTTTAAATATAAACCCGTAAACTATATTTTGGGAGCATGTTCCATACCTTTAATTGCTCAGCTTTATGCATCGCCCTTGCAAATGTTTTACTTTAATACTTTTACAATTTATTCGGTATTAGCTAATATTGCAATAATTCCCGTATTAAGTATAGTATCTTTTCTCGGTTTTTTAAGTTCAATTCTTGCTTTAATTAACCCGATTGCGGATAAAATATGTTTTATAGCGGATTTAATCTTAAATCCTTTATTGGTTTATATAGTAAAAGTAGCTGAATTATTCTCTAATCTTCCATTTTCGATTATCAGCACCCCAAAACCAATGCTTATACAAATTATTTTATATTTTGCGATGATAATAACACTTACCTGTCTTTTAAGATACAAGTTGTTTAATAAGAAATTTATTACTCTTTTAAGCATAATAAGTATGCTTTTTATAATAACCCTCATACCCATTCCCGATAATAAACCTGAAATAATATATTTTTCCGTAGAAAATGCTGACGCAATACTATTAAAATCACCAAATAAAGATTATTTTTTAATAGATACGGGTAAAGCTCCCTACTTAAATTCTTCAACACAGGCAAAAAATATAATAATAAAATATTTAAAAGATAAGGGAATAAATAAACTTGAAGCCTTAATTTTAACTCATTTTGATGCCGACCACTCGGGAGGAGCAACAGATATTTTAAAAAATCTAAAAGTTAATAATATTTATATAACCGATGTTACCGAAAATACTATGCTTTCTGACTCAATTAAAGAATATATTGCCAAAAATAAACTAAATTCAATAACAATAAATAAAGAAACACAAATTTATGATAAAGACGGATTTAAATTAATATTAATAAAGCCTTCAGGTGAATTAATTAAAACAGAGAACCAAAATTCCTTAGTAACTTTTGCTCAAATTAATAATCAAAAATTTTTATTTATGGGTGATGCGGATGCAGACTCATATATGAGTTTAAATGATAAATACAAGAAAAACATATCAATTTTAAAATTAGGGCATCACGGAGCTAAAAACACAGTCAATAAATTAATGGCAGATAATACTGATTTATTTGTAATTTCTACGGGCAAAAATGTATATAATCACCCAAATCCTGACACAATAAAAATATTAGAAGAAAATAATAAAAAATACTTAAGAACGGATTATCTTAACGCCATTAAGGTAAAAATTAATAAAAACGACTATAGTATTAATGTATTTTCTCCCAAAAAGAGAAAGTTTGTAAATATATATTAAGATATTTTTTTAAAAACTGATTTTAAAACTAAAGTTCATTAAAAATATGTCGATAATATGTGTGTAACAAACTATTAGGAGAAAAAGAAATGACAAGTATCAATCCAATCAGATTAGGAATTACAGGCAGCCAATATGAAAAACCTGATGTAACCGAAGATTCAAAACAGAAAAGGGAAAATAAGAACAAAGGTGCACAGAAAAAAGAACTGTCGGGAAGTGAAGTATTAAGCTTTTTAGCTGCACAAAACGCAGACTTTATTCCTGCAAAAGCAGCAAGAAGAATTGACGTGTCAAAATATGTCAATGCTGAACAACAAGCACGTATTGAAGGTATGATGAAAGATTTCGAAGCAAATTATGAAGATGCCTTCCAAGCTGCAACAAACGAATTCCCCGAGCTTTCTAAAAATGCTGCAAGCGACCTTGCACTGGCTTGGGCAGAAGCTAATTAAGAATTTTTTCTCCAATCTCAAAATAATGTTTGTTATTTTCACAGAGACTGCATGTAATTGCGGTCTTTTTTTTATGTTATAATGTTTTCAAATATACAAAAAGGAGGTTAAACCCGTGGGTTATAAAATTTTAAACAAAGTAGAATTATGTCCTAATCAATATGAATTAAAAATCGAAGCACCTTATGTAACAAGGAACGCAAAAGCAGGACAATTTATTATATTCAGAGTTGAAGAACAAGGTGAAAGAGTACCAATAACTATTGCCGATGTTGACAGAGAAAACGGAATATTGACTGTTGTATTTATGGCTGTAGGTTATTCAACAAAAAAACTGGCAATGCTTGAAGTGGGCGACGAAATAGTTGATGTTGTAGGTCCGTTAGGTAAACCCACCGAAATAGAAAAATACGGTACGGTTGTTTGTGTAGCAGGCGGATATGGCGCAGCACCTTGTTATTTGATATCAAAAGCCTTTTATGATGCGGGAAACAAGGTTCACATGATTACCGGTGCAAGAAACAAAGATTTATTATTCTGGCAGGATAAAATGGCAACGGCATGTACCGAATTACATGTTGCAACAGATGACGGTTCACTGGGACACAAAGGTTTTGTAACCGAAGTTTTAGCTGAAATTATGGAAAAAGAAAAAGTTGATTATGTTATAGCTGTCGGCCCGATGCCTATGATGAGAGCGGTTGCAAACCTTACAAGAGAAAAAGGAATTAAAACTGAAGCATCTATGAACCCGATTATGATTGACGGAACAGGCATGTGCGGTGCTTGCAGAGTTACCGTCGGCGGTGAAGTTAAATTCGCTTGCATTGACGGACCTGACTTTGATGCGCATAAAATAGATTTTGATGAAGTCATTAACAGAACCAAAATTTATAAAGATGAAGAAAGAAGAAGAAGTGAAAACTGCAACCTTCTTAAACAAGCACAAGCAGTTAGATAAAGGAGAGTATTGTGAGTAA
>CANQJQ010000020.1 GCA_947624265.1 Candidatus Gastranaerophilales bacterium | reverse complement strand
CCTTTAAGGTCTATGAATGTAGAAACATTAATTAAACTTGCAAAAGCAGTAAACTGTAAGATTAAAATTGAACCTATGACAACATAACAAATTGAATATTAAGTGTTGTAAATTTAATGGCAGGGAAGCCTCTTAACAATGCTAAAATGCCCTGCCTCGATTTTAATTTTTCTCTTAATTAAGGTAAAAATAGGGGTATATTTATACCTATTTCTTTTTTAAGAAGGCTTAAAAGCTATTCTGTGAGGTCATTTTCATAGAAAAAGAGTAAAATATAAAATTATTCTCAATTTTCCTGTGTAATTTCGTGTGTAATTTTTTTTGTTTTATTTCATTCGGATTTTATTTTTTTCTTGCTATATATGCTTTTTAAAAATATTGTGTGTAAAATTCGTGTGTAATTTCGTGTGTAATTTTAATATGATTTCTAAAATTAAATGCGGTTTCTATATACAATTTTTGTCAAGTTTGTAAAATTTGTAACATTTTATATTGATTTTATATTTATTTTTAAAAACCTCAAAACCCTTATAAATACTAAATAAGAGAGGTTAAACCTCTCTTATTAAAAATTGGGCCCGGTAGGATTCGAACCTACGACCAAGGGATTATGAGTCCCCTGCGCTACCGCTGCGCCACAAGCCCATGTTTTTTTATGAAGGACCTTAGCCGCGGTAGCTTTTGCGCTACCTACCTCTCCTCAAACGATATTTAATCGTTTTCGTCGGCAGAGTGCCACAAGCCCATGTTTTAAAAAGTGGTGCCACAACTCGGAATCGAACCAAGGACACAGGGATTTTCAGTCCCTTGCTCTACCAACTGAGCTATTGTGGCTCACCTATATGTTACTATAATATCAACTCAAAACTTTTAGTCAACTTATTTTTTTATTTACTGATTTTACTTATATATTCAGCATACGTCATTATTCTTGATTGATATTTTGCTTTCTCTAAACCGATTTTTGATAATTGGCATGTTGTTATTATTGTTTTTCCTCTTGTTTCTTCATCCGGATACCTGACATACTTCATTATGCTTTTCGCAAAATCTTTGTTTTTCATTAAAAGAAAATTTTCCATTAAGGTACAGTTATTTTTTTTATTTATTTCTTTTATACCGCATTCTCCAAGATAAACTTCCTTCCTGCGAATTAAAGGACGATGATATAAAACATTTTCTTGTGCTTTTATAGGATACTTATTTATTTTCAAAAATTCATCAAAAGTTATCAACTTATTATAAAGACTGCTGCCTTGTAATACCTTCTTTAATGTTTCATAACAACTATCACATGAACATATTATGTATTTTGTATCATCAGGGATTGTATTCATTATCTTTAAAGCATTTAGTCTGAATCTTTCGGTTTCACCGTCGGATAAATAAGGAAGTCCGCAACAGTTATTGTATATTTTTATATTTGAATAACCCAATTGGGATAAAATTTTAACTACCGCATTTCTGTCTGAAGGATTAACGTATCTGTTTATACATCCTTCAAAATATACTATTTTATCCTGATTAGAATTTTCTATTTTTTTTACTCTTTCGCGCGGATAAAAAATACTTTTTATAAAACTTAAATACATTTTTAACTTAAAAACAACGCTGAATGGTAAAAAAGAATATTTAAAGCCGAATTCCCGCTTCAATCTTGTATAAATCCAGGCCGAATCTATTGCACTCGGGCAAAAGTCTTTACATAAGTTACAATTTAAACATTTATCCAAGTCTTTTATAAAATTTGCGGATAATTTTTTATTATAATTAAAGAAATTGTTCAGTATAATAAATCTGCCTCTTGGCAGGTACATTTCATTTTTTGTAGCCAAAAAAACAGGACATACACTTTTACATAGTGCACATTTTGAACATTTATATACTTCTTCTTTAATATCAGCTAAGTTATTTTTATCCATAATTAAATTATGTAATAAAAACAAATACTTCACAATTGCATTTTATGTTTTATTATATGATAATTATTAGTTATGACTCTTGAAAAATTTTTTAAAAGTAAAAAAAATATCGGATATGTAGTTCTATTTTCAATTATTATAATAGGATGCTTATGGGCATTTATTTCTGCAAGCGTGATAACAAAATCATTTAAAAACAAAATAATTGACCAAACTTATAAAAATAAAGAAGCAAATATTGAAAGTCTGCTTGTAACAGAAACCGATAACGGGAAAAAATTATGGGAGTTATATGCAGATACGGGCATGTATACTGATGCGGATAATGTTGTACTGCTTGAAGATTTGGTCGGTAACTTTTATGAGGATGATAAAGTAAAAGCAAGCTTCAAAGCGGATAAAGGAACTTATAACAACATAAAAAAACAAATTATACTGTATGATAATGTTGTATTGGTATACTTTGACGGTACTAACATTTCTACAGACAGACTGATATACTCGGGGAAAAATGAAGATATTGTTGCAATAGGGAATATCAGAATAGAAAAACCGAATGAAGCAATAATTATGGGGAATAAAGCTGTCTTAAAAGGAGATTTTTCGGGTTTCCATATTATTGGCAGAACAAAAACTCAATTCTATATGTAAAAGATAGGATAGGATATGAAAAGAAAAATTATCAACTTATTATTAATACTTTATATGGTATCGGGAATTGCATACGCAGCTTCTTTAAGTGTTGAATCTGATACTCAGGAATTTAAAGACTCGGATAAGAAAATATATTTAGAAGGTAATGTCAAAGTAAAAAGCGGAGATGCTAATGTTTTAAGCCCCAGAGCCGTTGTGGAAGTTGACCCTAAATCTAATAAGGTTAATAAGGTTGAATTTAAAGAGAATGCTTATTCATATCAGCTTAAAGACGGCAAAAAGCATGAAATAAAAGCTCAAATACTTGAAATGTCTTTACTTAATAAAGTTTTTAGCGCTCAAGGCAATACCCTATCTTCTATTACCGAAAATGATAAGCCTGTTGTTATCGTTACTGCCGACAGACAGGAATACAATAAAACAACAAGCACAATGAAGGCATTCGGAAATGTTAACATTATCTATAAAGATGTAGAAACATATTCTAACCAAGCTATTGTTGAATTAAATGATAAAAATGACGTAAAAATTATACACCTTATAGGCAACGCAAAATTACATCAAGGGAAAAGCAAGATTAACGCGAAAAAGTTAACATATAATAATATTAAACAAGAAGCAATCGCAACGGGTAATGTTTACAGCGATATTACAACCGAAGATAATAAACGTATAGAAGTTTGGTCAGATTATCAATCGTATGATAAAAGAGTTAATGTAGTAAGTGCATCAGGTTCAACCAAAATTAAATATGAAGACTACCTTGCAACAGGCCCTAAAGTTAACGTTTACGGCGACAAAAAAACAGGCAAACTTAACAATGCGGTTTTCTTAGGCAGGTCAAAAATAGAAACTAAAGGCAGAACAATTGAAGCAGACAGGATTACTATTTCCATGAACCCGAAAGATTTTAAAGCCGAAGGACACGTAAAATCAACCATTCCAAATATAGGTAATTAATCTGCGGTATTTGTGAAGCAGATTTTTCGCATTAATATTTTATAGTTTTTACAAGCCATTTTGTAAAATTAATTTTGCTTCTGTTATCAATAAATGTGGAGTTTTTGCAGTATATTTGTATATCTATGAGATAAGTTTTATCGTTTCTGCATTTTATTTCATTTTGCTTAATAGAGTTTGCAGGTATCATAAAGCAATATAATTGTCTTGCCTCTTTATCATCCAATATTAACCACCAATCGGAATAAATATAGCTTATAGACGGATTTGCCCAATATAAACCGTTGTTCAAATTTTTTGAAGCTTTTGTATAATAAGAGGAAATATTTAGGTTGTTGTTAACACACAGATTTTTTATTTCATCTTTACTCAGACAGAAATTATCAAGTCTTTTTTCTTTTAATAATGAATTTTTTTGTAATTTTATTCCGTCGGAGTCATTTTTCGGATAATTTGGTTCAATTACTTGTGTATATTTACAGTTTTGATTTATATTTATATTAATATCTTTGATTGCTTGTTTATATTCTTCTTCCGTATATGTGTTCGAAAAATGTTTTTTAAGAAGCGAGTGTATCAACTCTTCATTTATTTCATTTTTTATACATAAAATATTTTCTTTTGATTTTTCTTTTTCTTCTATATAAGTTTTTATTGCTTCTTTATTGAAATTTTGTTTTTCAATTAATTCAACAAATTTTTCGCCGTCAGGATTATCATATTCAAATAATACTTCTAATTTAATTTGGTCTTTATCATTTTTTGTATAGTCATAATAATATAAATAAATTTTATCGCATATTAATATTCCTATATCAGTTTTTAAAATTTTTAAATAACTAAATAACTGTTCATTTCCGCAATTTAAGTTAGCTTGTTTAAGTTCAACAACAAATAAATCTTTATTTTCAAGACGAATAATTATATCGGGAATTGCTCTTTCCTTAGACCCGATTACAACATTTCTTTGACTGTCAATTTCTCCGTCTAAATTACTATATCCAAAGATTTCGGAAAACATTTGTTCCCAAAGTTTTTGAATTGTTTGTTCGGGATAATTTTTATACTTATTAAAATAATCTACAATTTTATTCCACTTAGACATATTTTTAATTAAATTTATCTGATTATTTTATTATACATATTATCTGATTTATGTAAATAATATTAAACAGACAGGTCAGGCTTTTTACCTGACCATCTAATGCTTTATTGATTTATATTTTGATTACATAAAATGTCTTATCCAAATGTACGCGGATGATAAAGTTAAGGAAATACAAACAACTACAACACCGTATTTCATAAATTCCAAGAATTTAATAACATGCCCGTGTTTAGCCGAGTTCTCCGATACTATAACGTTAGCCGCTGCACCTATAATAGTTAAGTTACCGCCAAGACAAGCACCTAAAGATAAGCACCACCACATAGGAAGAACAAATTCTCTGCCCTTTTCAACTTCCATAGCAGATATCATGGGTGCCATTGTCGCAGTATATGGGATATTATCTATAATCCCCGATAAAATACCTGAAGCCCAAAGTATTACGAAGGAAGCTATTTTTTGCGAGCCTGCAGTTACCTTCAAAAGCCAATCTGCCATTAATTGTATACCGCCTGCAGCTTCAAATGCACCAATAATGATGAACAACCCGATAAAGAAAAATATTGTATTCCATTCAACATCCTTAAATGTTTCTTCGGGCTTTTCAAATAATAAAAGGACGCTTGCACCTATAAATGCAGTTATGCATGTTGCAATATGAGTAAAATCATGTGTAACAAAGCCTAAAATTACCAGTCCTAAAACGGTTAAACTTCTTTTTAACAAGGCATAATCCGTAATAGTTTTTGAATTATCTATATGCTGAATACTCTCCATTTTCTCTTGGGTTGTATTAAGGTCTTTCTTAAAACATAAAAACAGAAATGCAATTACACAGCACATTATAATAAAACATATACCGGTAAGTTCTCCCAAAAAATCCATAAAAGAAAAGTTAGCAGCACTGCCTATAATAATATTCGGCGGATCGCCTATTAAGGTTGCCGTTCCTCCGATGTTAGAAGCAAAAATTTCAGTGATTAAAAGAGGTACAGAACTTATATCCAATTGTTTCGCCACAACAAACGTTATAGGCATAATTAATATAACCGTGGTAACATTATCCAAAAACGCTGATAAAAACGCAGTAAAGAATGCCAATGCAATTAACACCAATAAAGGTCTGCCTTTTGTATGTTTTAAAAGCTCAATTGCAAGCCAGTTAAAAACACCGCATCTTGTTGTTACATTTACTATAATCATCATGGATACAAGTAAAAATATTACGTTAAAATCAACAAAATTTATAAAATAATGTGCATTTAAGCCGTCAGCAACGGTTTTTTCCTGACTAACCAAACCTGAAAAAACAACAACAGCCGCACCTAAAAGCGCTATCGTAACTTTTGGTATTTTTTCTAAAGCAATCAATATATAAGCAAGAATTAAAATCCCTGCAGAAATAGCTATATTATGACTTTGCACAAGTGCGTGAAAATGTTCCATGCTTTCATCTCCCAGTGTACATACAAAACAATTTTATCAAAAACATACTTAAAAATTTAATCTATTTTTATATCCATTTTTAAATATGCTTCAATAAACCCGTCCAGATTCCCGTCCATAACAGAGTCAACGTTGCCGACTTCATAATTTGTTCTGTGGTCTTTAACCATTTTATAAGGATGAAATACGTAAGAGCGGATTTGTGAGCCAAAATTTATATCCACATTTTGACCTTTTAATTTCATCAGTTTTTCTTCGTGTTCAGCCTGTTTTATGGCTAAAAGTTTAGAAGCTAAAATTTGCATGGCTGTTTCTTTATTTTGCAATTGTGAGCGCTGCTGCTGACATCTTACAACAATACCTGTCGGTTTATGCAGAATTCTTACAGCCGTTTCAACCTTATTAACATTCTGACCGCCCGCCCCGCCTGAGCGCATAGTATCAACAACTATATCTTCCGCGGGAATTTCAATTTTTTTGCTGAAATCTTCTATTACTGGGCTGACCTCAAGACTGGCAAAACTTGTCTGTCTTTTTCCGTTTGCATTAAATGGTGATATTCTGACTAAACGGTGAACGCCTTTTTCTGCTTTAACTAACCCGTAAGCATATTTACCGCATACTTTTATCGTAGCTGATTTTATTCCCGCTTCTTCTCCGTCAGAGTGTTCAATCAAATCAACTTTCCAATGCTTTGCTTCAGCATAACGAGTGTACATTCTTAAAAGCATTTGAGCCCAATCCTGAGCATCCGTTCCGCCCGCCCCTGCGTTTATTGTTATAATCGCATCGGACTTATCATATTCTCCGCTTAGAGTTGACTCTATTTCCCATATTTCAAGCTCTGATTTTAATGTTTTTATTGTTTTTTCAACTTCTTCTAGTACACTTTCTTCTTTTGTTTCTTCATAAAGTTCAAAAAGTGTTTCTATATCGCTTGATAAATCCTTCCAATGTGAAATTTTTTCAAGATTATCTTTATCTTCCTTTATTTCTTGCGAGATTTTTGATGAAACATCAGGATTAGACCACACATCACTCTGCTGGAGTTTTTGTTCATTTTCCTTTATGGAATTATTTAATGACTCGACATCAAATACCTTTAATGCCTTTTCATACATTGTTTTTACGGGGTTATAAGTTTGTTTAATTTCATCATACAACAATTTAACTTAACCCTTCTTTTTATCCTGAGCAAATTCCGAATCCAATCTTAAGAAAACGGGTTTTATTTTATCTTTTTCCGTAATCTTTCCTGCTTTTAATCCGCCCCAATACAAGTTTTCATACTTAAAATCAGTTTTTTCGTTCAATTGTATTAATATATCCGAAGATATATTAGGGCAATACGGGTATAACATAATTGCAATATGACGCATAGCTTCAAGAACATTATATAATACTTTTCCGCATTCAAACATTTTTTCTTCTTTTGCTAAAGTCCATGGAGCATTATCAGTTACGTATTTGTTAACGGCATCAGCGAAAGAAACAATTGAGTTTGAAGCTTCAGCTAATTCATACCTGTTAAAGCAGTCAATAATTTGAGTTTTAGTATTTTCTGCCTGTATTGCGATTTTAGATGTTTTATCCGATATAAATTCTTGTTTTATTTCTCCGTCAAAATATTTAACAAGCATATTTAGTGTTCTGTTTAAAAGATTACCGATATTGTTTGCAAGATTAGCGTTAACTTTTTCTTTAAAATCTTCATCAGAGTAGTTACCGTCTCTGCCCGAGGGCGCAGCTGACGCCATATAATACCTGAAAGCATCAGGTTTATCCAAATTAAATGCATTTAAAACATCATGGGGAGCTATTACATTACCTAAAGACTTGCTCATTTTTGATTGGTCTATAGTTATCCAGCCATGAGCAAATATTGTTTTAGGAAGCGGAAGCCCCAAAGACATTAATATTGCTATCCAATATATTGAGTGGAATTTAATTATATCTTTACCGATAACATGAACATCAGCAGGCCAAAGTGTTTTAAATTGTTCTGACGGGTTTTCCGTATCATAACCAATAGCGGTAATATAGTTAGAAAGTGCATCAATCCAAACATATATTGTCTGTGAGTCATCACCATCAACTCCTATCCCCCATTGAACAGACTCTTTTGTTCTTGAAACAGATATATCTTCAATATTTTCAAGCTGATTTAAAAGTTCATTAACTCTGAAAGCAGGCTGAATAAAGCCTTCGTGAGTTTTTATATAGTCTGCTATTTTATCTTTATATTTAGTAAGTCTGAAGAAGTAGTTTTCTTCGGTTATTTCTTCAGGTTTTTTCAAGTGATCGGGACAAAGTCCGTCTTCTGTTAAGTCTTTTGGGCTTAAAAAAGATTCACAGCCCGAACAATATAACCCGGTATATGAATGTTTATAAATATCACCGTTTTCAAGCAATTTTTTAAATATTTGTTTTACTACTTTTTTATGCTGTTCATCAGTAGTTCTTATTATTTTATCGTAACTGATTTCAAGTTCTTTCCAAGCTGACTCAAACTTAGAAAAATTTTCATCACATAATTGTTTAGGGGTAATACCTCTCGCCATAGCTGTTTTTTGGATTTTAATACCGTGTTCATCAGTTCCCGTAAGCATAAACGCTTTATCGGTTAATTGTCTTTTATGGCGAATAATAACATCCGATAATATTTTTTCATAAGCGTGACCGATATGAGGAGCCCCGTTCACGTAGTCAATAGCCGTTGTTAAATAAAATTTTTCCTGCATTTTAAAACACCTTTTAACAAATATGCTAAAATAAATTTAACACAAAGTAATTATATTAAAAAGGGTTTTATTATGAGCGAGAGATTTGAAGGAAGAAAAAATAACGAATTAAGAAATATAAAAATCACAAAAGATTATACTCATCACGCTTTGGGCTCGGTATTAATTGAATTTGGAGATACGAAAGTAATAGTTACCGCTTCTGTTGAAGAAGGCAAACCCAAATGGATGGAAAAAGACGACACAAGAGGCTGGATAACTGCAGAATATTCTTTGCTTCCCTCCGCTACTCACACAAGATGCCAAAGAGAACGTACAAAAATTTCGGGCAGAACACAGGAGATACAAAGACTTATCGGAAGAAGTTTAAGGTCATGCGTTGACTTGGTTAAGCTCGGAGATAGAACCGTAACTATTGATGCCGATGTTATTCAAGCTGATGGCGGAACAAGATGCGCCTCTATTTGCGGAGGATTTATAGCTATGAATATTGCTTTTAATAAACTTATTGCTCAGGGGTTATTAAATGAAAACCCTATTATTGAACCTATTGCAGCCGTATCGGTAGGTCTTATTGACGGCGAAATTAAACTGGATTTAGATTATTCAGAAGACTCTCACGCCCAAGTGGATTCTAACGTTGTTATGACAAAATCAGGTAAAATAATTGAATTTCAAACAACAGCAGAAGGCGCACCCTTTGAAAAATCGCAATTGGATGAAATTTATACTGTTGCAAATTCCGCAATACAAAAGATAATTTCTCTATATTAAATAAAATCTTTAAATATATCAGGCAATTCTGCTTGAATATTATTTTGGTTGGATTTTAAAGTTTTATCTTTTAACTGCTTATTATACCTGAATTGCGTAAATAATCTTGTAATAGCGGACAGAGTAAAGCCCATAAAAATCAAACTGAATGCATAAGGGACTAATGATATAAAAGCCTTTTCCTTAGTTAACCTTGCCAATTCTTTTTCAAAAGGAGTATTTTTTGCTTTAGAAATTTTTTGTGCAAGTTTAGGCAATTGTGCTCTTGTCGGAGTAGTGAATCCGCCTTCAGCCGACTTTTTAAGAATATCAGGAAAAGCATTTTTCTTTTCCAATATTTTTGTAAATCTTTTTTCAAACAGTTCGCTGCCAAATATTGTATAGAATACTACTAAAGGAACTCTTGTCCACACTTCTGCCACATCTAACTTTCCTCTATCCTCTGCAGCTTTAGAGTATCCGAATAATCCCAAAATGGCGGTCAAGGCAAGCTGACCTTTACTTAAAGCAAGTTTCCCGTTATTATTAGCAAAATCCAGACTGAATTTTGACAGAGTTTTAATAACTTTATCAGATTTTACACCTGATTTTTTTGCTAAATTCGCTAAACTTTTCCCCGGATTTAATATTGTTTTAGCTATATTTTGCGCTTTGTCGGATTTATGACCGTTGAGCGCGAGAATAACACCTAAGCCTACTCCCGCAACAGATATTATAGCAGCCTTTTTTAACTGCTTTTTAGAATTTTTCTCAACTCTCTCTTGTTGAACTTTATCTTCTTTCTCATTTTTATTTTTATCTAAATTTGCAATATTATTAAAATTACTCTTTTTAAAGGCTTTTAAAGTAAAAAGATTTTTTGCAAAACTTAAGGTATATTCAGCCACGGGAACAATCGCGCAAGCAAGGACAATTCCTGCTTTTGAAGCTATCGCACGTCTTTTTATTTCCTCAGTCAGGGCAGTGTTTTTTGTTATCTGTTCTACTGTATGCGGGATTTGTTCATTAACAACTTTTCTAAAAGCGTTTGGTTGAAACTTATTAAATATTTTATTTCTGAATAATTTTTCACCTAAAAGAGGTGCCGCAAAATAGAATATTCCCGATTCCAAAAATTCCAAAAAACTCATCTCCGCAAAATCAGCTTTGCTTCTTGAAAATATAGCTTTTGGAACCCAGTTTGTTGCGGTATCCTGAATAAACCTTGTGGAAGATAAATTCTCCTGCGATTTTAAAAACAGGTCGGCTGCTTTTAGCACAAAATTTGACCCCGTTCCTTTAAATGCAGGTCTGTTTATATTATTAATATTTCGTTCATTAAACGTTATCATTTTTAACCTCATTTCAAATACATACTAAAAAAGCTGCCTAACAGGCAGCTTTTAAATTATTTTAAACGAGGTTTCACATTCGAACAAAACAATAACTGCCTGACCCTAAGCCTTGCATTTGCATCATCATGTTCATCATCATTTGTACGAATGTTTTTATCATTATTATCCCTTTGTTGTTAACAGGTTAACTCAATTTTTATATTTTGTCAATTGCTATTTATATATCAATGATGCGATGTAACCAAAATATAAAAGCAAAAATGTTACACCTTGCCACTTTGCTAATACTTTAGATTTAGCTGTATATACAAATAATAAAATTACCGTAAATAGCGCAATAAATCCGTCAAAGAAGAAGTCTGCAGAAAATTCAATCGGTTCAATTACACCTGTAATTCCCAAAACAAAAAGTATATTAAATATATTTGAACCGATAATATTACCTACCGCCAAGTCAGATTGTTTTTTCAAGGCTGCAACAACACAAGTTATAAGTTCAGGCAGACTTGTTCCTATCGCAATTATTGTCAACCCGATAATTCTATCGGATACGTGCAATCTTTGAGCTATATCTACCGCTGAGTTAACCGTTAAATTGCTTCCGTATACCAATGCCGCCAGCCCACCTAAAACAAATAAAACAATCTTAAATAAGCTTAAAGTTTTTTCTTCCACCGCAAAATTATTGGACTCTTTTGAAATTTTAAACAAATATACAAAAAATAAAGCGAAGAAAAAAAGCAATACAATGGCACCAAGTCTGTTAACTTCCCCAAAGAAAGACCCTAGAGCACACAATAAAATAGTAATAAACCCGACAAATGGAATTTCATACTTTATGGTATTTTTTTGAATATTCAGTGCACAAATAATTGAAGTAACACCTAAAATCAAAAATATATTAGCAATGTTACTGCCTATAATATTTCCGATTGCAACACCGTTTATACCTTTTAAAGCCGAAGCTATACTTACGCTGGCTTCAGGTGCGCTTGTTCCCATCGCAACAACAGTTAAACCGACAATTATAGCGGGAATTTTAAATTTTAAAGCAAGATTACTTGCTCCATCTATAAAAAAATCCGCTCCCTTGGATAATAAGGTTAAACCAATAATCAGTAATATAATACTTAATAACATAATACCTCTGAATAAAAATTTCCCGAAGTATTATATCACAATCGGCTAGATTAAAGAAACAATTCCTTCTGCAACAAGCAGAGCGGAATTTTGATTTTGCCCAGTTATAAGGTTGCAATTAATCTCAACATGTTCACTCCAAGGTTTATCCTCAACAAAGACAGCACCAAGTTTTTTTATTCTGTCTTCAAGAGAAAACGGCATAAATTCCGCCATTTTAACTATATTTTCTTCTTTATTGGTAAAAGCTGTTATATGCTTATTTTTCAAAATTGAATTACCGCATGAATCCTTTGCCAAAAGCAATCCGGCAATCCCGTGGCAAACCGCGGCGATTAATTTATCATTCTTATACATATATTCAACAATACTTTTTAAAGTTTCATCTTTAGCAAGGTCAAACATAGGACCATGTCCGCCCGGAATAAAAATCGCATCAAACTCTTTATAATCAATCTCTGAAAGTTTTACGGTATTTTTTAAATATTTTGCCGCATCATCCCACTCCATGGGATTAGAACACGATAAACTGTTTTCATCTATCGGAGATTCACCGCCATTGGGGCTTGCCACAGTAACTTCATATCCTGTCGCTTTAAATACTAAAAAAGGCACGGCAAATTCTTCAAGCCAAACCCCCGTATGAATATCGTTATTAATTTCAGAAAAATTTGTAGTAACAATTAATACTTTTTTGGTCATTTTTTTTCCTTACCTGTTAAGATATTATTTCCTTTTCATTTTTAAATCGGTAAAGAGATTATATTTATTATCAATTATATATTTTTAATAATTATAACATTAGATGATCTTCTTAAATATTTAATTATTCTAAAAAATAATCTGATTATATTTACTGAATTATAACGTTTTAAATTGTTTTTAATGTGAATATTTAAGATACTGTTATTAATCTTAAATACCCCCCCCATCAAGCCAAAGCGTTTAATTAAACTGGTTTTTATAAAAGGAAATCCTTCTTTAAGCATTTTTTGTGCAGCATTAACAACAGAATTAGAATTAGGAGATGTGTAAAAATATGAATATTTAAATTCTTTTTTCATAATTTCAGTAAAAGCTATTTCATAATTATTTATAATGTCATTTTTATTATCAAAATGTTTTACCGAAAAAATAAAGTTTTTAAATAAATCAGAAGTAAATACATTTTTCTTTAAAAGTAAAAACCAACTTTGCAAGTGAGGTTGTTGTGCTTCTTTATATTTGCCGGATTTTTCATCCCATACACCAAGTCCAAACTCATTCATAAACATTCCGAAAAAATCACTCTCTGATTTTGACATCTTATCAAAATAAGGTTCTAAAGAATTAATCGGACCATAAACAGAATCATTACATAATAAAAGCTCATCTGTATTTTCAAGTAAATTATTATCTAATGCAATTTTAAAACCGAATTTATAAGAACCCCAATCATATTCGTTATGATGATAAGCTTGAATATAATCAGCAATACCATCCAATTTAGAAAGTTCCTTTTTGCTTAAATCCGAATCAGACACAAAAATAATTTTATTAAAACTTAATTTTAATTGATTTAGATAATATATTACATAATCGTCAATAATATTATCTTTATCATAATGAGCAAATATAACAAGTCTATTCATAAAAAAATTATAACATAACAAATTTTTGCATTACAAGTTTTAATACACATATGAAAATAAGTAATGATTTTATAAATTACCAAACCTCTTTTGGTACAAGGAATAAATATATTCGTGAAGCTGATGATATCAGAAGAAAAGCAGGTACAACTTTTCCAAGAATCAGTTCAACTTACGTTGATGATTTTTATATATCCGCAAATCCGCAAAGGAAAACACCGAGAAATGAAAGGGTAAGAGAAATCTCAAAAAAAATTGAACACAGAATTGAAACGGTAAGGGATATAATTAAAGACCAACAATATTACCTGCCGCCATCTGATGAGAGAAAAAATACACCCTATGGTTTAAATTTATACGGAGTAGAATTATCTAAAGCCGGTAATTGCAAAGAAGCTGCAATTACTGCCCTTGCTGCTTTATGTGCAAACGGGTATTATGAATCAGAAAGAGCGGAATTATTTTTAAAAACTCAATTCATAAACAAAAAAACAGGCAAAATCGAATATGAAGCATCAGACCCTTTAGATCATTCTTTTGTACTTACAACAATGAATAGAAAACCGCTTGCAAAAGCAAGAGAAAAAGATTTAATTGTTTTAGATCCTTGGATTGGCTTTACTGATAGCTTATCCGGTGCCAAAGGAAGATTTAAACAAGTATACTCAGATGACAGCTACGATGAAATAACCTCCTTCAGACGCTCTATGTTCAGGCTTGAAAAGGTTAAAAAAGAAAACATACTAATTAATTTTGATGATTATGATATAAAGCAAAAATTTATTATAAAAACTCCTGATTTATACACACCGTATCAGTTGAGGACATTAGGCAACTATGCCCAAAATAAATACCATTCTTTAGTTAAGACGCCTCAAAGTACTCAAGCCAATATTTAACAACATTTTCAGGATATTTTTTCATCTCAAATTTTAAATAATCTTTCGGTCTGTAAGGTCTTCTCAGAAGCTTCATTCTTGCTTCCTTAGGAGTTCTATCCGCCTTTTTTTGGTTGCAATCCTTACAGCAGGCAACTATATTTTCCCATATATCAGGCCCCAATCTTGATTTAGGATATACATGGTCTAATGTTAATTCAGAAGGCGGAAACTTTTCTCCGCAATACTGACATACAAATTCATCCCTGACAAGTATATTCTCACGACAAAATGGCAGCTCTTTATATTGAACTGCCAAATCATACGTTAATTTTATTACACAAGGTATTAATACATTTTCTATCCGAATCATACTGTCAATATCATTTAATACTCGGGCATTAACTGCTTTACCTTTCATTAAAAGCACCAGCGCCCGCTTCCAAGAGCAGATATTTATCGGATGATTATGTTTATCAAGCAATAATACCTTTTGCATAACAAACTCCTACAATTGTAGTATTCCCGTTTTTACCTATTTTTAAACTTTTTGACAGTTTTTATAATAATATTTTTATGCAATAATCAAAATATGAATAATTCATTTTTTGAAATATTTAAAATATTTTTTATAATAGGTATTCAATTATTAGGCGGGGGATACGTAATAGTCCCTTTACTAAAAAAGTATATAGTTGATGAAAAAAAATGGATGAGCGAAGAAGAATTGGTTGATTATTATGCGATGAGCCAATGCTTACCCGGGATTATAGCATGTAATATTGCAACTGCTTCAGGATACAGAGCAAAAGGAGTCCTTGGCGCAATAACAGCAATTTTAGGAATAATTGTGCCTCCGTTTCTTTGCATTTTATTCTTAGCCAAAATTTTAACGCATATTGTAGATTATCCTCTTATCAAAAATGCATTCTGGGGTATAAGAATTTCGGTAGTTATATTAATATTATTGACAATCAAAGAAATTTGGGCAAAAAGCGTTAATTCAATATTTTCATATATATTATTTTTCATAATTCTTATTTGCTTATTGATTTTACCTGTTTCACCCACGGTAATTATTATTCTTTCTGCTATAACTTCCTTAACATACTGTCAAATAAGGAGGAAAAATAATGCTTAAACTATATTTTCTTCTGTTTTGGGAGTATTTAAAAATAGGAATATTTGCGCTCGGAGGCGGTTATGCAACACTTCCTTTTCTATATTACCTGCAAAGCCAATATAATTGGTTTACATTAGATGAATTAACAAACATGATTGCAGTATCAAATATTACCCCCGGCCCTATCGGAATAAATATGGCAACATATACGGGTTATACAACGGCAGGCATAATCGGCTCAATTGTATCAACAACTGCTATAATATTAATTCCCTGTACAATAGTAATAATAATGACAAAACTCATTAATAAATTCAAATCATGCAATTGGCTGCAAGATATTTTTACGGGATTGAAACCTGCCGCGTGCGCACTTTTAGCTTCTATCGGATTAAAACTTCTTTATCAAAATATAGTATATTCAAAAATAGAATGGTCGTTCCCTGTACAAATAAATTATCAAGCTATAATTTTATTTTTAATATTAATTATTCCGTTTTCTTTTATGAAAAAAAATCCTCTTTTAATAATATTAGCAGGAGCTATAGGCGGAGTCATTATTAAATCTTTTTAATTAATTGTTAAGATATGTTAACAAAAATACTCTTAAAAGTAAATTTTTATCCGCGAAAATTTTTTATATAAATGTGGGTAGTTTAGGTTAATTAAATTTTATTGTGGAGGTTAGTTATGACAGTATCAACATTTCAAAACAGCAGTTATTTTAACAGCGGATTTTCTGCAGGCACAGGAACAACATTTACCGGAGTTACAGGCGCAAGCTTATTAAATCCTGAATATCTTGAAAAAAAATATGAATATTATGATTTAAAAGCAGGGTATGAACTAAGCTATGCAAGTAAAGATGCAGTTATAAGCAACAAAATTTCAAATTTATGTACTTATATTGAAGGCGGAAAAGAAGATAAAGCAATGAAGGCTTATCAGGAATTATTAGCAGAAATTTCAGGACAAGATAGATACAGCCAAGCAATAGAAAACGATGCACAATTAAAAGCAATGGCAAGACAAATGATTGAAGCTCAATTAGGCGATTCTTTAGAAGATTTTATTAAAGCTAATACCGCAAATAATTTCCAAAGAGGTTTTGAACTTAACTTGGAAGGCGACCAATATCAAGAAGAAGACTTATTAAAAGAAATGTGTGACCTTGATGAAACAAACCAATCTGATAGAATTGAAAAAGCCGGTGGTACAGCTTGTAAATTTGCAATCGGCGGAGCAGGTATCGGTGCAGCAATCGGCGCTATCGGCGGTCCAATAGGAGCAGGTATCGGTGCAGCAATTGGAGCAATTGGCGGTGCAATTGTAGGTCTTACAAAAGGTTTCTTCTCATAATTAAAACCGGCATTATATAAAGCAATAAAATAACTAAACTTAAACACAATAATAAAAAAGGAAGACTTAATTGTCTTCCTTTTTTATTTCTTTAATTGCATCTTTCAAATCTTCAACTTCATATTTTAAACGATTTAATTGGCACGTAACAGGGTCAGGAATTCTGTTATGCATCAGTTGTCCTTGAATTAACAGTTTTTGTTTTACAATACGGCCGGGGATGCCAACAACAGTTGAGTTTTCAGGAACATTATCAACCACAACCGAGCCTGCCCCAATTCTTGAATTTGAACCTATTTCAATATTACCTAAAACCTTTGCCCCAGAGCCCACTACTATATTATTGCCCAAAGTGGGGTGGCGTTTGCCGTGTTCATTTCCCGTTCCGCCAAGAGTTACACCCTGATATAAAAGCACGTCATCACCTATAATTGCAGTAGCACCGATAACAACCCCCATTCCGTGATCTATAAAAAATCTTCTGCCGATTCTTGCTGCGGGGTGGATTTCAATCCCGGTAAAAAACCTTGATATATTTGATATCATCCTTGGGATTAAAGGTATTTTCCAATAATTAAGTTTATGTGCAATCCTATGCAATATTAAGGCATGAAGCCCGGGGTAGCATAAGAGCACCTCTAAAAGATTTTCTGCAGCAGGGTCTTTATCATAGATAGTTTGAATATCCTCTTTTATTTGAGAAATTACTTTCTTTATAAGACGCATCTATACACCTTTTATGTATTTTCTTTTCCCGTATTGAACTATAGCAGGAAGATTAGATTTTGTAATTAAGAAAGAAGGATTAGTCTGTTTTTCCGAATTAATTTTTATCGCGCCCGCCTGCGCCAAACGTTTAATTTCGCCTCTTGATAATGATTTATCAAAATTTGAAATAAAATCTATTAAAGTAATATCATTTTCTACTTTAACCTCGGGTATATCATCGGGTATTTCTTTATTTTGAACTACTTTAACAAAGTTTTCCTGCGCTTCATCGGCTGCTTTTTTTCCGTTATACATTTGTGTAATTGTATAAGCCAATTTCATCTTTAAATCACGCGGATTAGAGGTTTTTAATTGCTCTTCAATTTGTTTAAGTTCTTCATTAGAAATTTCCGTTAAAAGTGCAAAGTATTTAACAATTAAATTATCGGAAATTGACATTAATTTACCGTACATGTCATTTGGAGTATCCGTAAGCGAAATACAATGCTGAGGGAATGATTTTGACATTTTAACAATACCATCGGTACCTTCAAGGAGAGGCAAAAGCATCACCATTTGAGGATTTTCTTTTCCGTAAGCACTTTGTATTTCACGTCCGAGTAAATTATTAAATCTTTGGTCAGTTCCGCCAAGTTCGATATCTGCATCAACAACTACACTGTCATACGCTTGCATTAAAGGGTAAAAAAATTCATGAACCGAGATGGGTCTGTTTTCCGCATATCTTTTTGCAAAATCATCTCTTGTCATTATTTGGGCTACCGTTACTTTAGACGCAAGTTTGAGCATATCAACAAAGTTCAAATTAAATAACCAGTCTGAATTATTTCTTATCTCAGCTTTATTTACGTCAACAACTTTTGAAATTTGGGCAAAGTATGTTTTAGCGTTTTCTTCAACCTGTTCTTTTGTAAGGCTCGGACGAGTATCCGATTTACCCGAAGGGTCTCCTATCATAGCAGTACCACCGCCAACTATAAGAATTATTTTATGACCTAAATCCTGAAACTGTTTAATTTTACGCATTACTACCGTATGTCCCAAATGCAAATCAGGCCTTGATGGGTCCATCCCCAGTTTTATTCTTAACGGTTTATTTTCTTCTTTTGATTTTTGAAGTTTTAATGCCAACTCTTCCACGCCGCCCGGAAGCACCTCTGCTCCTCTTGCAAGTAATTGAGCTTGAGCTAAAAATTCTTCTTTTATTTTTATTGTTTCCATTTTGTCCTGCCTATCGTTTAAAATCGCCACTCTAAAATTTCGCTCACGTTATTTTTCGCGAAATTTTCTCGGACGAAACAATTATTACAAAAACATAGCAATAAAAAAAGTCCGGTTATTAAAACCGAACTTTTTCACAAGAACTAATGTAAATACTATACTAATCTAACGTTAGTAGAAGTACCTTTCTTTGTCATTTCAACTTTGCCTTCTCTTGCTAACCAGCCAAGACCTAATTCTGCAAAATTAGCTTTTAAATCTAAATCTTTTTTCATTTTTGCTAAAGTTGTTTCGCCGTTTTCATTTAAATAATTCCAAATTTGACCTGCTGTTTCGCCTATCATTTCCATCATGAATTTCTCCTTTTTTAGTAACGTTATTAACATTCCAAACATGTTATGTATAATTAAAGTATAGTACAGATAAAAAAGGAAGTAAAGTAAAAAATGCCATCTGGAAAAGTATGGAAATATGATGATAATATTGATACAGACGTAATTATACCTGCAAGATATTTAAACACTTCTTCACATGAAGAACTCGCTAAACATTGCATGGAAGATATAGATAAAACATTCTCTCAAGAAGTTAAACCTACTGATATAATAGTTGCAGGCGAAAATTTCGGATGCGGTTCTTCAAGAGAACATGCCCCTATCGCAATTAAAGCATCAGGCATAAGTCTTGTAATAGCAAAAAGTTTTGCCAGAATTTTTTACAGAAACGCAATAAATATTGGCTTGCCTATACTAGAACATCCGACTTTAAGCGATGAATGTGAGAAAGGTGATATTTTAGAATTTGATTTAGCTTCAGGTGAAATAAAAAACATAACAAAAAATAAATCCTATACCTGCGCAAAATTTCCAAAGGAAATACAAAATCTTATCAACTCGGGCGGACTTATAAATTATACAAGAGAAAAACTAAACAAATAAAAAGAGCCTATCAAGGCTCTTTTTTATTATTACTCTGAAACTGTTTCTTCTTCTTTTGGTGCATCCGTTCTTATTGATGCAGTCTTTGAACTTGTAATTTGTTTTTCTTTAAACTTTTTAACCTGTCTGTTTAAGATATCAGAAACAAGGTCAATACTTGCATACATAGATTCAGCTTTTTCTTCCGCTTTAACAGAACCTGATACGAACTTACAAATAACTTCTGCAGTATGACTTTCTGCAACGGAAGGATTTTTAATTACACTCAAAACAACATCAATTGATTGAATTTGATCGTAATGATTCATAACCTTTCCGATTTTTTCTTCCGCATAAGCGCGGATTGCATCAGTAATTACAATGTTACGCCCTTTAACAGTAATGCGCATTTATTCTGCCTCCATAAAATGTGTACTTAGTTATTATACCCCATTTATTGCATGTTTTAAACCCGTTATTTTATAAAAAATAAAAAAATGATATAATTTAATAGGAATAAGGAAATGAGTTTATGGGCAAATATTCTATCGGAATTGATTTGGGCGGTACAAAAATTTTAACCGCCATTGTTAATAAAACAACGGGTGAAGTTATTTCTTTTATAAAGAAAAAAACGAAAAAAGATAAGGGAATTGAAAAAATAGTTCAAAAAATTATAAATTCCGTAAATGATGTTTTGGCTGAAACAAATATTGAATTTAAAGATATAGACGATATCGGTATAGGCGCGGCAGGTCAAATCAACAGAGAAAAAGGAATAATAATAAATGCACCTAATATTGAATGCGCAAACTTAAATATAAAAGATATTTTGGAAAAAGAATTTAATAAACCCGTAATACTCGGCAATGATGTTGAAATAGCAACAATCGGAGAGATGTATTTTGGTTCGGGAAAAGGAGAAAAAGACTATGTTTGTATTTTTGTTGGTACAGGGATAGGCTCAGGAATTGTCCAAAACGGCAGATTACGATACGGCACAACCGGTACTGCGGGGGAAATAGGACATATTGTTGTTGATGCAGGAGGACGTTCCTGCGGCTGCGGAGGATGCGGATGTCTTGAAGCCTACGCTTCACGTCTTGCCATAGAAAAAAGAATTATTGGGGCTCTCAAAAAAGGCAGACATTCCGATATTGAAAACTATCTTGTCGAAAATAAACCCATAAAAACAAGTATGCTGCGAAAAGCTTTAGAAAATAAAGACGAGCTTGTTACACAAATTCTGAATGAAGCATCTGATTATTTAGCTTCAGGATTAGCTAGTGTTATTAATTTTTATAATCCTTCTCTTATAATACTTGGAGGGGGGCTAATGAATGCTATAGATTATTT
>CANQJQ010000019.1 GCA_947624265.1 Candidatus Gastranaerophilales bacterium | reverse complement strand
TCCGGAAGATATGTTAAATTATGCTTCTAAACACGGTGTTGCTAAAATCAATATCGATACAGATTTAAGATTGGCAATGACTTCAACAATCAGAGAATTCTTTATTGAACATCCCGAAAAATTTGACCCGCGTGAATATATGGGACCCGGCAGAACCGCAGTTAAAGAAATGGTAATGCACAAAATGAGAGATGTATTAGGCACAGCAGGACATGCTCAAGACTAATCACGCTTAATTCAAACAAAAGAGTGAAGGTTAACAATCTTCACTCTTTTATTAAAATAATGTATTATAAATTTATACAGAAAAAGAGGGATTTATATTATGAAATTAATGGAAGGCAAAAGAGGCGTTATTTTCGGTGTATCTAATACTCACGGTATCGCTTACGGGATTGCAAATCAACTTTTTGACGCAGGTGCTGAAATAGCTTTTACTTATGCGGGTGAAGTTATGGAAAAAAGAGTCCGTCCTATAGCTGAATCAATGAATGCAAAAGTTATAATGTCTTGTGATGTTACTAAAGAAGAAGAAGTTCAGGCTGTATTTAAAGAACTTGAAAAAGTATACGGTAAAATTGATTTTGTTGTTCACGCCGTAGCTTATGCCAACAGAGAAGATTTAACGGGAGAATTCGTCAACACTTCAAAAGCAGGCTGGGATTTAGCTATGGGCGTCAGCGCATATTCGCTTGTTTCCTTGGCAAGAAACGCACAACCTTTAATGAAAGACGGCGGTTCAATCCTTGCTTTAACGTATTTAGGCGGTGAAAAAGTTGTTGCTAACTACAATATTATGGGTGTAGCTAAAGCCGCTCTTGAAGCTTCCGCAAGATATCTTGCAGAAAACCTGGGGAAATACGGTATAAGAGTTAACTGCTTATCTTCAGGCGCCGTAAAAACTCTTGCAGCATCAGGTATTGACGGTTTCGGCAAAATGCTTAAAGCAGCAGTGGCTAAAGCTCCTTTAAAGAGAAATGTTACTCTTGAAGATGACGGTAAAACTGCTTTGTATTTGTTATCAGACCTTTCATCAGGTGTAACCGGAGAAGTTATTCACGTTGACTGCGGATGCCACGCTGTTTATGCTTCAGCTGAAGAAATGGATCTTGTAACAAGACAATAAGGTTAATATATAAAATAAAAAGAGAGCTTTTTAGCTCTCTTTTTTTAATATGTTTATATGACTGTTATAAAATTCCTCAAACCTGTCCTCTAATATGCTGTCGCGCATATCGTGTATAAATTTAATTAAAAATCTTGTATTGTGTATGGAAAGAAGAATAGCTGCCGTCGCCTCGCCCATTCTGTAGAGGTGTCTAATATATGCTTTAGAGTGGTTTTGGCAGGCATAGCAATCACAATTAGGGTCTAAGGGAGAAGGGTCTTTTTCAAATTGCTTGTTTTTAATAATTTTTCTTCCTTCATAAGTAAAAAATGAACCGTGGCGGGCATTTCGAGTAGGCAATACGCAATCAAACATATCCACTCCGCGTTTTACCCCTTCCAATAAATCAATCGGAGTTCCGACCCCCATTAAATATCTTGGTTTGTCGTTCGGCAGAAGAGGCGCGGTTAATTCCACAAGATGGTTTTTTAGCTCGGTAGGTTCTCCTACACTTACCCCGCCTATGGCATAACCTACGGCATCATAGGTTGATATAACTTTGGCGCTTTCTTGTCTTAAATCATCAAAAAATGCGCCCTGAACTATGGGAAATAAGGCTTGATCCTCTCTTGTATGAGCCTTAAAACATCTTTCGAGCCACCTGTGAGTGCGTTCCATTGCCTTAACCGCATTATCATAATCGCAAGGGTACGGCGCACATTGGTCAAAAGCCATAGCAATATCAGGACCTAAGTCCTGCTGAATTTCCATTGAAATTTCAGGATTAATATAGTATTCATCCCCTGTTTTTGGTTCTTTAAACTTAACCCCGTCTTCCGTTATATTATTTAAATGAGCCAAGCTGAACACTTGGAACCCGCCCGAATCCGTCAAAATAGGTTTATCCCAGTTCATCCATTTATGAAGTCCGCCAAACTCTTTTATTAATTTATTCCCGGGATGCAAAAACAAATGAAAGGAATTAGAAAGTATTATTTGAGCTTTTGTTTCTTCCAAGTGGTGTTTTGTAAGCATTTTAACGGCAGAATGAGTGCCGACAGGCATAAATATCGGAGTTTCGATATCACCATGCGGGGTATGCAGTATACCTGCTCTTGCGTGTGTTTTTTTATCTTCTTTTAAAAGCTCAAAACTAAAGTGTTTGTTGTTCTTCATTCATCAACATCTCTAACATTGTAGTCCAATTTGAGCAGAGTTCTTCCTCTTTAAAGTAAATTGCTATTTCTCTTTCAGCGCTTTGGGGGCTGTCAGAACCATGAATAATATTAAATTCCTGACTAACCGCATATTCAAAACGGATAGTACCCGCGTCCGCGTTTTCAGGTTTTGTTGCTCCCATCATTTTTCTTGATTCTGCTATAACATTAGGTCCCTCTATAACCATTGCAACTATAGGACCTGAGGTTATATATTTTATTAATCTTGGGTAGAAGGGTTTACCTTCATGTTCTGCATAATGTTTTTTAGCATGCTCTAATGTCGGCAATAACAGCTTTAAACCTACTATTTTATAGCCCTTTTCTTCAAATCTTGTAATAATTCTGCCAATCAAATTCCTTTTTACCCCGTCAGGCTTAATAGCTATAAAAGTTCTTTCGGCCATTTTTTATCTCCCCAATCTATTCAAATTAATCTTAATTATTAGAACATAAAAATGCTTTTTTTTCAATTACATAGTATCGTGGTATAATCATTACTATGGAAAAAGATAAAATTTTACAACTGGTTGAACAAAAAGAATTTAATAAAGCAAAAGAATTTATATTAAAAGCCTTAGAAGAAAATCAAAATGATTATGAACTTATTAAAAATTTAGGACTTTGTAATATAAATTTAGGCTTTTTTGATGAAGCGGAAAATAATTTTAAAAAGTTAACAGAATTAAATAAAGATGATGCTTTAGCCATATATTATTTAGCTCAAACCCAAATAGAAAAAAATGCTTATGACAATGCAAAAAATTTATTACTGGAAGTTATCAATTTAAGAGAAAATTATCTTGATGCATATAAAAGTTTAGCAGTTGTTTATAACAAGCTAAAACAGCCTTTAGAGGCTTTATCTTTAGAACAAAAAATGCTGGAAATAGATTCTCAAGACCCGCAAATATACGACATAATGGCTACAACAGCATTAGAAAGCGGAAATCTTCCGCTTGGAATTGAAAAATTAAAGAGTGCTCTTGGAATAGACCCTGATAATGTAAAATATTATTGTAAATTAGGGATAATTTATTTTGCAATGGGCAATATTCAGGGAGCTGTTAATATATACTTAAGGGCTTTAGAATCTCATCCGAAAGATGTTTCGGTTCTTTATAACATAGGTATGGCATATATTGCATCAGAAAATTTTGATGAAGCATATAATTTTTTAAAACAAGCAAAAGAAAATGATACGGAAAATAAAGAAAGCATTTTAAATGCATATGCCATTTCCGCATTAAAATCAAAACACTTTGAACAAGCTGTTCAAGCTTATAAAAAATTAACGGATATCTCCGCAGAAAAAGAAAATTATCAATACTATCTGGCATGTGCTTACGACGGACTGGATGATTTGGAAAATTCCGCTATTATTATCGAAAAATTATTAACCTTCAATCTTAATTCCATCCCTTTAAAAATGCATTTGGCTTCTATATATAACAGACAAAACAGAGTTGATGCCGCTAAAATTTTATACGCGGATATCATTTCTTCCGGAGTTGCCAATATTGATATACTGTATCAATATGCCATTTTATGTGCGAAATCGCAAGATACGGATAAGGCTGAAGAAATTTTTAAAAAAATTATTACTATGGACTCTAATTATGCGCTTGCTTATAAAGATTTAGCAATTATTTATTTATCAAGAAAATTATTTGATTTAGCTTTAAAAAATTTCGAAAAAGCACATGAACTTGAACCCGATAATATTAATATAACTTTTGATTTTGCAAATTATTATCATTTAATGTCTGATTTTGATAATGCGGAAAAACTATATGAAACTATATTAAAAAATGAAAATTTGCCCATAAATATGTTAATATCCATAGCCGAAAATTATATATCAATAAGTAAAATAAAAGAAGCAAAAGAATTATTGCTTAAAGCTATTGAAAAAGAACCGCAAAATGTAAAAGTTTTATATAATTTAGCCCAAATATATTACTTTGAAAAAAATTATGATAACTCAAGACAATTATTGGAAGATGCCTATACACTCTCTCCAAATGCGGATATCGCAAATTTATTAGCAAAAGTTGCATTAGAACAAGGAGAATATAATCAGGCATACGGATTGCTCAACATAGTTAATCTCTCTGTTCCAAATAATATTTCCGTTTTGATGAGCATGGCAGAATGTAAATATAAACAAAAAGAGTATGACAAAGCAAAAGAGCACCTTCAAACGGTATTAAATATTTTACCCGAGTATGAAGATGCAGTTGAATTTATTAATAAAATTAATAACGAGGTTGAGAAATGAAAAGAAAAAATTTTTTGGTAGAAATTTTTAAATTTTTATGGAGTAAAAAAGCTTATTGGATAGTTCCTGCTATTTTATGTTTAATACTTTTAATTTTCTTGATTGCGGTTGGAACATCACCTGTTTCTCCGTTCGTTTATACAATTATATAGGATAAAATAATGAAAATTGATAAATTAACAAAATTTGCAATAACTTTAGGCTTATTGCCATGGGTACCCGCATTTATATTATATAAACACGGATTAAATTCTTTTGCATATTATGTAATAGGAATTTTTATCTTTTTATCTTTAATAAGTTTTATCTCTAAAAGTTTTGCTTCAATATTAAAAAAGATTATAGACAAGATTGGTGCATTTTTGGGCAAATACCTTGCAACAGTTGTGCTTTTAATAGTTTATATTATTGCAATTTTACCAACAGGTTTATTAATGAAATTGGTTAAAAGAGACAGATTATTATTAAAAAAACCAACACTTGAAACATATTGGAAAAAATTTGAAAATAACAACACGGATTATGAATATCAGTTCTAGGAAAGAATTATGACATATTTATTAGGAATAAGCGCATATTATCATGACAGTGCGGCGGCAATAATAAAAGATGATGAAATTATAGCTGCGGCACAAGAGGAAAGATTTACAAGAATAAAACAAGATAGCGGATATCCGCAAAATGCCGTACAATACTGTTTAAAAGAATCAGGAATTTCCCCTGAACAGCTGGACGGGGTTGTATATTATGAAAAACCCTTTGTAAAATTTGAAAGAATACTTGAAACTTCTATGGCATACGTACCTTTCAGTATGAAAAGTTTTATAAATGCCATGCCTGTATGGTTAAATAAAAAGTTATTTATTCCGAGTCAAATAGATAAGCATTTTGATAAAAGATTAAAATGTCCTATATATTTTACAACTCACCACGAAGCTCATTGTGCAAGTGCGTTTTACCCTTCTCCTTTTGAAGAAGCGGCAATATTATGTTTAGACGGCGTTGGCGAATGGGACACAACCACATGGGGTATAGGTAAAGGCAATAAAATTGATATAAAAGAAAAAATAGAATTTCCTCACTCTTTAGGGCTTTTATACAGCGCATTTACGGGATTTTTAGGATTTAAGGTAAACTCGGGTGAATATAAAGTAATGGGATTGGCACCATATGGCGAGCCGATATATAAAGATTTAATCCTTGAAAAACTTGTTGATGTTAAAGAAGACGGGTCTTTTTGGCTGAACCAAGAATATTTTGGCTACTGTACAACGGATTATATGTATAATAAAAAATTTGAGAAACTATTTAACCGTCCGCCCCGAAAACCCGAAACAAAACTAACCCAAAACGACATGGATATAGCTGCAAGCATTCAGGCGGTAACGGAAGAAATTATTCTCAAACTTGCAAACTATGTTTATAAACAAACAGGATTAAAGAACCTTTGTCTTGCAGGCGGATGTGCTTTAAATTGCGTATCTAACGGCAATATATTAAAAAACGGCCCGTTTGAAAATATATGGATACAGCCTGCAGCTGGTGATGCCGGCGGAGCTTTAGGCGCCGTACTAGCAATTTATTATATGGGATTAAATCATGAACGTAAAATTAATCCTGATGATTCACAAAAAGGGAGTTTATTAGGTCCAGAATATTCTTATGAAGAAATATTAGAAACTTTAACTAAATACGGCGCAAAATATACAAAATATGAAAGTGAAGACGAAACTGCAAAAGTAATAGCAAAATATATTTCAGAAGGTAAGAGCATAGGTCATTTTGCAGGCAGGATGGAATACGGCCCAAGAGCATTAGGAAACAGAAGCATACTGGCAGACCCAAGAAACCGCGAAATGCAAAGAAATTTAAACCTTGCAATAAAGAAACGCGAGTCCTTCAGACCATTTGCTCCAAGTTGTCTTGAAGAAGACGTGGAAGAATTTTTTGCCATAAAAGAAGGGAAAAAATCACCCTACATGCTCTTAACTCAACCGATATCGGATAATATAAAAACAGAACTTACGGAAGAAGAAAAAAATTATAAAGGCATCGATAAATTAAAAGCGTATCGTTCTACTTTGCCTGCCATAACTCACGTAAACTACTCGGCACGTATTCAGACCGTATCAAAAAAGGTTAACCCGAGATACTGGAATATAATTAACGAGTTTAAGAAACTTACGGCATGTTCTGTCGTTGTTAATACTTCTTTCAACATTAGAGGTGAACCCATAGTAAATACTCCCGAGAATGCTTATAAATGCTTTATGTATACGGATTTAGATGTTTTAGTATTGGAAAATTTTGTACTTCTAAAAGAGGAACAACCTGCTATATCAGGCAAAGAAGAATATCAAAAACAGTTTAAACTTGATTAATAAACATTTATTTTTCTTTGGTTAATTTTTTCAAGTATGCTTTAATTTGGTCGATTTGTTTGGGTTTAAGGTACTTAAACTGACCTTTTTTAAGTCCTGACAGGTCAACAGTGCCAATACTTATACGTTTTAATGAAATAACACTATGACCCAAAATATCAAGCATTTTTCTTATCTGTCTGTTTAAACCTTGATACAGAACTATTTCCAGCACGGTATTTTTACCTTCAAACTCTAATATACGTGCGTATGCGTAGGCTATTTGCCCTTTTTCTATTTCAATACCTTTCTCCATTAAGGTTAAATCATTTAAAGTAAGTTTGCCTTGAGCACAAACTCTATATACTTTGGGTACTTTAACAGAGGGATGAGTAAGTGAATTAATAAAATCTCCGTCATTTGTAAGTATCAAAAGCCCTGTTGAGTCTTTATCAAGCCTCCCTACGGGTTTTAAATTTTGAACTTCCTCTGGGAGTATATCATAAATGGTCTTTCTTCCTTTTTCATCATCCATGGTCGTAATATAGCCTGCGGGTTTGTAATAGCGTATATATGTGAGTTCTTGAGGTTTAATAAGAGTTTTATCTATCATTACTCTATCTTTTTCATTCATCAAAAACCCAAGTTCAGAAACAACTTCCCCGTTAACACGAACTTTACCCGCTTCAATATACTCATCCGCTTTACGTCTTGAGCAAAATCCGGTTGAGGCTATATATTTGTTTAATCTTACTTTTTTATTTTTCATTCTTTAATAATACAAAGATTGATTTAATTAATCAATCAAAAACGCTTATTTGTGCTACAATTTTTATGTATATTGTTACTAAAGAATGGAGATAGTATATGAAAGAACTTTCATCACTTCAAATCGAAAGATTAAAATATCAGCCGAAATTACCAAGCTCCTTGGCAGGCGGTATAAATAATCTTACTATGACAGAGGGAAATAAAACAGAATCTGTTAAAGACCAAGAACAAATCAAAGAACTGTTTAAAAATACATACGGTAAACCCGTTGTAACGTTTAATACTTCAAATAATAAAGAAGTAAGCGAAAAAAGAAATATCGGTGTAATTTTATCAGGCGGGCAAGCCCCCGGAGGACATAACGTAATCGCAGGACTTTATGATGCGTTAAAACAAGCAAATAGCGAGAATAAATTATACGGTTTCTTAGGCGGCCCATCGGGTATTATAGACGGTAAATATATTGAATTTACAGATGAAAAAATTAATGCATATCGTAATACCGGCGGTTTTGATATTATAGGTTCAGGCAGAACCAAGCTTGAAACTGAAGAACAATTCCAAAAAGCTTGGCAAGTTTGCAAAAACTTAAATATTACAGGTGTTGTAATAATAGGCGGTGATGACTCTAATACAAACGCAGCAATGCTGGCTGAATGGTTTGTTAACCATAATGCAGGTATTCAAGTAATCGGATGCCCGAAAACCATAGACGGCGACTTAAAAAATGACCAAATAGAAATCTCTTTCGGGTTTGATACAGCTACAAAAACATACGCAGAACTTGTAGGCAACATCTTAAGAGATGCAAACAGCGCTAAAAAATATTGGCACTTCATCAAATTAATGGGCAGAAGTGCGACCCATGTAGGGCTTGAAGTTGCATTGCAAACTCAACCTAATATTACTTTAATTTCGGAAGAAGTTGAACAAAAGAAAATGTCATTAAAACAAATTGTTGATAATATGACTGAAATCGTTGCAAAAAGAGCGCAAATGGGTAAAAACTTTGGTATTGCTTTAATACCTGAAGGATTAATTGAATTTATTCCCGAAATTAAATCAATGATTTCAAACTTAAATGATACTTTAGCTTCTCTTGAAAACGATAATAACTATAAAAACGCAGAAGAAAATGCTAAATTTGAAATCATAAAAGGTAAATTAAATTCAGAAGACAGTGCGGTATTTTCTTCGCTTCCCACTATGATTAAACAGCAATTGCTTATGGATAGAGACCCCCACGGCAACGTTCAGGTTTCTAAGATTGAAACGGAAAAACTTTTAATCGAAATGGTAAGCGCAAGATTAAATGAAATGAAAAAGCAAGGCACATATTCGGGCAAATTCTCAGCTCAATGCCACTTCTTCGGATATGAAGGCAGATGTGCATTCCCGTCAAACTTTGACGCTGACTATTGCTATTCTTTAGGTTATAACGCATTTGCTTTATTAAAATTCGGTTTAACAGGCTACTTATCATCAGTTAAAAACCTTTCTGCTCCCGCATCAGAGTGGGTTGCAGGCGGAGTACCTTTAACAATGATGATGAATATGGAAAAACGCCACGGCGAATTTAAGCCTGTTATTAAAAAAGCACTGGTTGAGCTTAATGGTCCCGTATTTAAAGAACTTGAAAAGAATAGAACAACCTGGGCTTATGAAGATAAATACATATTCCCCGGTTCTATTCAATATTTTGGACCATCTGATGTTTGCGATATAACAACGGAAACACTTAAACTTGAAAACTCAGCAAAATTAACGGCTGTGTAAAAATCAAAAACCATAAAAAAACCTCGTAAATTATGCGAGGTTTTTTTATTATATAATGATTTTATGAAGAGTATAAAAAATATATTAATAATTTTATTGGCAATTTTATTTGTATCCCAACCCGTTTTTAGTTCTCAAAAACAACCGAGTGTTGATTTTGGACCCTATATGAGAAATGTTCAGAATAAAATCAAAAAAAATTGGAAGCCGCCGGAGGAAAAAAGACGTTTTGCAAGAGCAACAGTCATTTTTACACTGGATAAAAACGGCAAAATAAAAAAATATAATATTAAAAAATCTTCAGGAATAAAAGAATATGATAAATCTGCAATAAAAGCTCTAAAATCCTCCGCGCCTTTTGGTGCCTTGCCAAAAGAATATAAAGGAAAAACTGTAGACGTACACTTTAATTTTGATTATAGAAATAATTTACATTAAAAATAATTTTAAATTCCCAAAACCTGCAGTCCTTCAAACTCGCCGATAACTTTGCAATCAAACTCATCAGAGCCAAAAGTAACCATTTTTGCAAGGATTGCACCCAAGATTGCTTCTAATTGCGCAACAGGAAGCATATTAACGGGAAGCTCGCGCATATTATACTTAATTCTCAAAGTATCCTGCAAAGCTTTGCAGTCTGTTGGAGTTCTGTCGCGGTAAGCATAGCAGCCGCCCAAAATTTTTTTCATATTATCAGTATCAAACCTGAATATATCAATACCGTTATCGCTTAATTCTTTAAAATACTCGCATCCTCGAGAAGAAAACCTGTTTGTCCAGTCGTCTTTGTTAATCATTTGTTTATCAAAATTAACCAAATCATAGGTTCTGGAATTATACTTCCATTTATGATTAAGCATAACTTCATTTTCTGGGATTGAAACCATAACAACCGCATTTTGTTTCCCCGCGAAGTTATCAAGAAAATATTTAACATCACTCATGGAAAAAAGTTTATCCAAAGTAATAATATGCAAATTACTGTCTATAACAGCCGCAGCAGATTCTATAGTACTCAATCCGCCAAGCGAAATACCGATAAACGAAACTTTTGAATTTTTATCTTTTATTATATCCATTTTTTTATTATACATTCACAAAATCAAAACTTTCAATAATTGAAAGAATTTTAATAATTATCTTCTAAAAGCAGTATAAATTCAAAAAAGTCCTGCAAAAGCTGTCTGTATGTTGAAATATTTTTTGCCGATTTAAAAATAGGAAGTGCAAACTTAAAATATTTAGATTTTATATAAACATTTAAGTGATTATTACTTATATTTAAAAAGATTTTTTTATATTTTTTACCTAACATTAATAAAGTTTTGATAAATTCTTCCGTAAGAATTTTGTTTTTAAAGTCATCATCCTCGCAAAAAGTTTTATAATTATTTTTTGAAGTCTTAATAATAATTTCTTTCCCGTTAGTATTCTTAAACGGAAGAGATATTAAAGTCCCCTGTTCATAAATTTCATAACTCCTCCGTAGAGAATTAGTTTTATAAATTTCTACTCTTTGTATTGTCATAATATTGCCGTCAAAAGATAAACGGTGTTTATGATAATCTTCTTTAAACTCACACTTTTTCCAATTTACAATTTTTAAATTTTTTATTTTTATTAAATCTTCAAGTATTTCTTTTTTATCGGGCTGATAGTATTTGTTGTCGCAAATCAAAGAAAATAAATCTACAAAAAAAACATCTTTTGTATCTTTATAATACCTGTTCAAAATCCATTGGTATATAGGAAAAATAAGTATAAGCATTGTAATTATTGCCATATAGAAAGAAAAAATCCAAGGCTCTTTGTATCTGCTTAAAAACCCTAAATAAAAAAAGCAAAACAGATTACAGGGTCAAAAATTAACTCTAAAATATAACAAATTCTGTTTATCTCAAAATCATTAATTGAAGGTTTAATTTTTTCAAAAAATAAATTAACAAACTCCTGAGAATATATTTGTTCATGAATTTTATCCAAATCAAATTTATTCATAAATAATTATAATTCCGCTCACAGTAAAATTTTATGCTACTATTATAAAGGAATTATATCGGAGAGTAAAATATGTTTACGGTAGATAAAGAAGAAATTATAAAAGGACTCGATAATTTATCAAAACCCTCCGTGCTTGTAATAGGGGATATGGCAATAGATGAAATGGTGTACGGTACTACTGACCGTATGAGTCGTGAAGCTCCCGTTCTTATTTTGCGCCACTATAACACCAAAATAATTCTGGGTGCCGCGTCAAATGCCGCACATAACTTGGCTACATTAAACGGCGGAAAAGTCAGTGTTATAGGTCTGTATGGTGATGATTATTATGCCCCCATTCTTTTAAATACATTCAAAGCAGCGGGTATTAATACGGAATATATGGTAAAAGCGCCTGAACGTACCACAACCGTTAAATCAAGAATATCAGGCTCATGCTCGCAATCGGTTACTCAGCAGATAGTAAGAATTGACCGTGAAACAATCGACCCGTTAACTGAGGCAACGGAAAATAAAGTTTTAGAACAGATAGAAAAAGCTATACCTAAGCATGATGCTGTTATTTTATCGGATTATAACATTGGAATACTTACTGATAAGGTTATAGCAAAAGCAATTGAGCTATGCAAAAAATACAATAAAATTATTGTTGTTGACTCTCAAAAGGATTTAAACAGGTTTGAAGGCGTAACATCAATGACTCCAAATCAGCCTGATACCGAAAAATTTGTAGGCTTCTTTATTAAAGATAAAGAAACACTTGAAAAAGCGGGTAAAGAAATGCTTGCAAAAACAAACGCAGACTCTGTTCTTATTACTCTCGGAGGCGACGGCATGGCGTTATTTGAGAAGAACGGCAATTATGAAAAAATTCCCGTATTTAATAAAACAGATGTATTTGACGTAACAGGCGCGGGGGATACTGTTGTTGCAACATATACCTTAGCTTTAGCCGCAGGCTTTAGCAAAAAAAATGCCGCAATTCTCGGTAATTTAGCAGCAAGCATAGTAATAAGATACTTTGGATGCGCTACTACCACTATTGATACCCTCAAATCAGTTTTAGATAAAATGGATATGCAAACATTTAAAATAAAAGTTTAGGAGATATTATGAACATTTTTAAAAAATTAAAACTAACCGATTACATTATTATTATAGGCATTATAATCCTTATTGCCGTAGGCGGATTTGTAATATTTAAGAAAAAGAATTTTTCTAATCTGCCCATAGAAAAAGAAGTTACAATCCAATTTGAAGTATTTTTTAGAGGTGTAACAATCTCTGATACGGTTGCACCATTTAAAGCAGGTGATGATGCATTTATTACAATAAGAAATGTCCCTTACACCAAGCTTAAAATTGTTGCCTTAGACGGGCGCCCGCGTATTACTTTAATTCCGTCCGATAACGAAAAAGGTTATGTTATAGCGGAAGATGTTTCCACCCCAAATCTTTATGATTTTATTATAAGACTTGAAGATAAAGCAAAGAAAACCCCTGACGGCTATGTGGCAGGCGGTAACAAAATCAAAATGGGCATTCCCGTTGTTATTGAAGGTGAAAAATATAAATATTCAGGTACTATATCAGGCGTTTATGAGGTTGAAGAGACTCAAAATAAATAATGAAAATATTAGAATCTAAAATATTTGATTTTATAAACTTTTGTTTAACGGCAATTCAAAATAAAACAGATAAAATAAGGCAAAATAGCCTTTTATTATCGGGGTTGGATTATTTTATACTGCTTGCAATATTGTTAACTTATATTATTTCGACATTTGCAAGTAATGAAAACCTTGGTGCCGTTGCGATTGTTGTTCCGTTATTGGTATTTTTTAAAGTTTTAATAACAAAAGGAGAAAAGCTGGAGCTTGAAAGATGCAACTTTTACCTTCTTATATATCTTTTAATATGTTTAATCTCTAATTTTACTTCATCTATGATACCTCAAAGTATATACGGGTTTATGAAAACCCTTTTATATTTCGGGTTTTATTTTGCTTTATGCCAATTTTTAAAGAATAATAAGAAATTTATCCCGATAATTTTATTGATAATAGCTATAATTGTAGGTATAGAAAGTGTTATAGGCATAATACAAAATACAATAGGTGTTGAAAATATATCAACATGGCAGGATACAAGCTATGTTAACCCCGAAGATGTTTTATCAAGAGTATATGGGACTTTAAAACCGTACAATCCGAATTTATTCGGAGGTTTTTTAATAGCCGCATATCCGGCTGTTATTGCAATGTTAGGTATATCTTTAAATAATAAAAAAATTATAAATACTGTAATATGGTCAGTTGTTGCACTTTTAAGCGCATATACAATTTTTTTAACAGGGTGCAGGGGCGCTTATTTAGCTTTGTTTACAATACTTTTAGGTATTTTATTATTTACATTTGATAAAATAAAAAAATTCATACCGCTCTTAATAGTGGCCGTTATAGTATTTATTACAATAAATCATGGGATATTAAAACGTTTAATGTCAATATTTATAATGAGAGGCGACTCATCGACCTCCTTCAGACTTAATGTATATCATTCCGCTTGGAAGATGTTTCTGGATAATCCGATATGCGGAGTCGGGGTCGGAAATAAAGTATTTAGAGAAATATACGGACTCTATATGCTCTCGGGGTTTGACGCTTTAAGCTGCTACTGCGTATTTTTAGAAATGGCGGTTGAAAGCGGGATATTCGCACTCCTCGCTTATATTGCTTTTCTCGGTTCTTTAATTTCTTCAGGGATTAAAAAACTTAAAACAGAAATTGGTGCGAATGAAAAAATAATTATATTTTCGGCACTAATCGGGATTATAGCCGTTATGGTTCACGGATTATTTGATACGGTATACTTTAGACCGCAAATTCAATTCATCTTTTGGACTATGGCAGCTGTATTAACAGTAAATTTAAGAGAAGAAAAAGTACAAGAATAATGAAAATACACGAATATCAGGCAAAAGAATTATTTAAACAATACGGGATTAAGGTTCCTAAATCGGTTTTATGTGAAAAAAAAGAAAATATAGAGCATACAATTAAAGATTTTAGCGTTCCTTGTGTTATAAAAGCACAAGTACATTCCGGCGCAAGAGGTAAAGCGGGCGGGGTAAAGCTTGCGCAAGATTATCAAAATGCAATAGAAATTGCAAACGAAATTTTAGGTATGGAGCTTGTTTCAAAACAAGCAGGCGCTAAAAAGGTTAATAAAATTTTGATTGAACAGGCTGTAGATATAGAAAAAGAGCTATATTTAAGCTTGACTTTTGATAGAGCCAACGAAGCAATTGCACTTATTTTATCAACTCAAGGCGGTATGGATATTGAAGAAACCGCAAAAACGACTCCGGAAAAAATATATACAGAGCTTATAAAAGATAATTTTAACCCTTTAGAAACCGTTTCAAAAGCGGGTTTTCACGACAATATCAGTAAGCAAATTGCAGACATAATAAGTTCTTTACACAAACTGGCAAAAGAAAAAGATGCTCTGCTTGTTGAAATCAATCCTTTGGTTATAACCAAACAAAATGAAGTTATAGCTCTTGACGCCAAAATAAACTTCGATGATAATGCCCTTTTCAGACACGAAGATATTCTGGCACTTAAAGACGAAGCGGAAGAAAACCCGTTTGAACTTCAAGCCCAAAAAGAAGGTTTAAATTATATTAAACTTGACGGTACAATAGGTTGTATGGTAAATGGAGCGGGTCTTGCGATGGCGACAATGGACGTAATACGTTTAGCAGGTAAAAATGCCGCTAACTTCCTTGATGTTGGAGGCGGGGCGAGCAGCGAAAAAATAGAAAAAGCATTTAAACTTTTAATTGCCGATAAAAATCTTGAAGCCGTTTTTATAAATATATTCGGAGGTATACTCCGTTGCGACTTTTTAGCTGAAGGCGTTAAAAATGCAATTCAAAATCTTAATATTAAAGTGCCCGTAATAGTAAGAATGGAAGGTACAAATAAAGAAAACGGCGCCGACATCCTTAATCACTCGGGGTTAAAATTTACCGTTATAAAAGACTTAAATGAAGCAATAGAGGTAATTAAAAACATATAATGTCCATATTTATTAATAAAGATACACGTTTAATAGTACAGGGAATAACCGGGAAAGAGGGTTCTTTCCACGCGCAAAGCTGCCAGCAATACGGCACTAATCTTGTAGGAGGTGTAACTCCAAAAAAAGGCGGAGAAAAAATACTTGGAGTAGGTGTATTTAATACCGTAAAAGAAGCCGTAAAAGAAACTAACCCTAATACAAGTATGATTTTTGTACCTGCAAGATTTGCTGCAAACGCAATAACAGAAGCAGCAGAAGCAGGGATAAAATTAATTGTCTGCATAACAGAGGGCATCCCAGTCTATGATATGATGGAAGCAAAAAGGGCAGTAAAGTCAAACGGAGCAAGACTTATAGGACCCAATTGCCCCGGGCTCATAACTCCCGAAGAATGTAAAGTCGGTATTATGCCTTCAAATATACATAAAAAAGGTCATGTAGGAGTAATTTCAAGAAGCGGCACACTAACTTATGAAGCCGTTTATCAGCTGACTCAGCTTGGAATAGGACAATCCACCTGTATAGGAATAGGCGGAGACCCTATTATCGGAACAAGTTTTACAGAGGTACTTGAAGCATTTCAAAACGATGAACAGACAAAAGCTATATGTATGATAGGCGAAATCGGCGGAAGCGCTGAAGAAGAAGCCTCGGAATACATAAAAACCCATATAACAAAACCGGTTGTAAGTTTTATTGCAGGCTTAAGCGCACCCGAAGGCAAAAGAATGGGACACGCGGGCGCTATAATCTCGGGCGGGAAAGGAACGGCTTCAAGCAAAATGCAGGCATTAGCAAATGCAGGTGTAACTGTTTGTAAGAACCCTGCAAATCTCGGAATTACTGTTAAAAATATTATTTGTCCTTAAGAACTTCTTCAGGATTGATTTTTTCTTCCGCTGTTTGTTCTTTTACTTGAGGTAAAGGAGTCTGCGTATTTTTAACTTCTTTAATTTGCTTCTGTACATCATCTTTTACAGTTTGACGCATCTGCATATCTCTTGCCTGCTGAATTACATCTGTTAATTCAAACCCTTCCGCCAAACATATCCCCGTTGACAGAACCCAAAGAATAATACATAAAATAATTTTCCCCATAAATTCCTCCTCTTTTATATGTTTATAAATAAAGGAGATTTTTTTAAATCACTTATTGTATAATTCCATATTGATATTTTAATTTAATTATCTTTTCAACGGAAGTATTAATATTATCAAGAGAAATATTTCCCTCAAGAGCATTTTTTTCGATACTGTCAATTAGTTTAAGAATTTCTTCGGTTGTATTTCTGAAAATAAACATATTAACACCTGCATTTATAGCCATAGTTGCGGCTTCCAGTCTTGAAAATCCTTTAATACCGTTCATTTCCATATCATCAGTAATAATAACTCCTTCAAAACCCAACTGTTTAATAAGAATTCCGTCAATAATTTTTTTGGAAACAGATGCGGGGCACATAGAGTTATCCAAAGCAGGATATAGAACATGAGCGCACATTATAGCAGGTATACCTGATTTAACAGCTTCTTCAAACGGTTTTATATGAGTTTTTCTCAATTCCTCCTCACTTAAATCAATAACCGGAAGCGTTTTATGTGAATCCTGACCAGCCGCTCCATGCCCGGGGAAATGCTTGCCAACCGTTATTATTCTGTATTTTTCATACTCTTTTAAAACCACTTTTGAAGCATTTATAACGTTATCACAATTTGAAGAAAAAGCGCGTTCTCCGATTATAGGGTTATTATCATTGGTATTTACATCCAAAACGGGTGCAAAATTCATATTAATTCCGTAGCTTTTTAATTCGAGCGCTATTTCTTTGGTTTGGTCTTGCAAAAAGGATAAACCCATTTCAAAAGCGGGTTTGGCGCTCAAATATTTTTTACCGTTATGAATTTTTTCGGTTCTTTCAACTCTTCCTCCTTCTTGGTCAATACTGTAAAAAACGGGGAATAAAACTTCTTTTGATATTGTGTTTATTAATTCTTTAAACTGTTTTTCACTCTCAATATTGGATGAAAAAAAGATTACACCGCCGAGCCCGTTTTTTAAAAGTGTTTTAAAGTATTGATTTTTGAGAAAATCTTTTCCCTCAAATCCTGTTATAAACATTTGAGATATTTTTTGCTTTAAAGTTAAATTATTTAAATCCATTGTTATCTCTTTATTTTAAATATTTTAAATTCGGAGGGTTCAAGTTTATCTATTTCGATAGTTTTTATTCCCGACGCGCAATAGTGCGGTATGAAGTCCTGTTTATCTTCTTCATATATATATTCACATTCGAGTTCAAAATCTCCCGGAATTTCAATTTTTTTATTTTCAATAGCACTGTTTGTTTTAATAGTATATTCCATAATTCCGTCAGGGTTCTGTTTAAGAATTTTTTCATTGCTTGGCAGATAATTTGCGGCAACAATCAAAGACTCTTTAACGGTTTCTTTTGAAATCATCCAGCTTACAAAACCCGATTTATTTTGATTAATAATTTGCGCTTCACCGTCTATTGTTAATTCCGAGTTTATTGCAAAACGTCTTATTGCATCAAATCTGTTATAAAAATCATCATCTTTATTTCGGATGAGTGAAACTTCCTCTTGAATTGTAGCTTCAATACCGTCTTTAGAGAATGATTCATCCCCATCCACGTACATACAAGGGCGCTGAGCAAGTTTACCGCCGGGTAAGAATTTGAATTTAAACCACTTAAATAAAGCTTCATCTTTATCCATTAAACCCAAATACCTGTTAACGGTTCTGAACTCTCCGTCTTGGTTATTGTATGTTTTCAAGACAGACAGCAAAGAATTTTTAATTACGGAACTGTTATAATCCTGTAATTCTCTGTTGTTGTTAATAACTTCAGCGGGAATTTTTTCGTAATCCGTTTTTGTATCGTTGCCCCAAAGTATATCAAAATTCATATCTTCATGATATTCCTTGTAAAAAGAGCCCCAGAGCCTGTATTCCGCTATTGTAGCAAAATAAGGAACCCGTTTTTTCATTATTTCATTTGCTTTTTTCAGCAAAAGTCTTGGTGAACGGTAGCTTATAGGACGTAAATCTTTTTCGCTCATCTCATCAACTACAAAATCGGTGTGGGACATTCTAAACCCGTCAAAATTGTAGTCCTCTTGAAGTTTTTGCATGTAATTCAAATAGAAATTAATTACATTAAGGTTATATTCACCGTTTTCAAGATAAACAAAGTAATATGGAGTTTCACAATCAGACTCGGCGAACTTGGATACATCATGCCCGTTAGCGTTATAGTGAGTAAACATAGGATAAGCGCCGCCTTCAGACATTTTATCAAATACGGGTATACCGCTTGAGCACCAAGCACCGTCAGGCAATGTCCACAAGCCTTCTTCAATAAGCGCATTTATTATTTCTCCGCGTTTTGTAATATCGGAATCCTTTTTTATCTTGCCCGCTTTTACTCCCTCTATGTCGGCAACAATATTGCGAACCCTTTTTTGAAGTTTTAACTGCTCCTCACGTTTTGTCATATAGTCAGACAATTCTTTACGTTTAGTTTCAAGCTCCTGAGTAAATCTTTCATAAATAGGCATAAATTCAGGGGTTAAGTCCACAGACCCGCTATTTAAAGTAGTTTTGTATATATTTCTTACAATAGTAACATCATCTTCATCAAACTCTTGCGACAATTTTATTGCTGCAAAATTGAGTGATTTTGATATTTCCTGAGTTAAAAATTTAACATCTATCCATCTTGCAATCTCAGGATGCGCCATAACAGTCTTTGAGAATCTGCCGTTCTGAGGAAAAACATCATAAATAACCGGATGCCCGGCCAATTGAGCAAGCGTAATAAATAACTGTATTTGTTCTTTAGCGCATATTCCCGATTTTAATAAATCTTCATCCGCAAGTTTTTTGCTTACTTCTTCAGAGCTTGCGGACAGATAAGCATTCCCGAAATCGCGGGGCTGAAAAGGCACTAAATAAATAGTTGTAGAAAGAATATTTTTTTCTATATTACCGCTCGGTAAAATTACAATTTGCCTTAACCAATCAATAAACTTAGCGGGCGACATATCCTTTGCCCCATCACCCAGAGCTGCCAAATTAACAAGTTTAATATCGTGCTGTTCCTGTTTTATCCAATCGGAATCTTTAAATCCAAATCTTTGAACTGCGCTGATTTTATTATCTTGTATTATCAGTTTATTATCTTTAAAGGTTTCATTAATTTCCAGTTTCTTTTCAAGACAATATATAACTTCGGCGTCTGAAAGTTCTTCCAATACTTTTATTTGAGAATACGGAAGGTAGCCAAATTTTTCTATCAGTTCACCCAGTTCTTTTTTTCTTTCTGCGGTTACAGTGTCTTTTGTATATAACTCACGCATCTTTCCATACAAATTATTAAAAATTTCCGATTTATTAATTTCTTGTTTTTTAAATAGAAAATCCAGCATGAAACCACCTCTATAACCTAATAAACTCCTGTTTTTAATATAGTATTATTTTTTAATTTAAGCAAGATAAGAATTGTATCAATATTGAAAAATCAAAATATCAATAACTTAAAAGATTAATCTAAAGGTTTAGATGAATTTATAAACCGTTTGATTGATGCACTATTAAAATAAAATTTATAAAATGAATTTACAAACTGATGTAAAGTCGTTGGAGTATATATGAACACAGGGATAAAAAGAATATTATTAATAATATTTGCTATTATCACAGGGGCAAACTGTTCATTTTGCGCTGACAACTCTTTATTGGGTATTGACGTAAAATATACAGCTCAAAACGGCTATAATATAACTTTAAAAACGGATAAAACCGCTCAAATTACTAAAAAACTTGATGAAAACGGGAATATTTTATTATCACTCAAACAAACACTTCCATCTCAAAACCTTGAAATAATCAACGATAATACGGAAGAACTGACAAATATTATTGTTCAAAAGAAAAATAACGAAAACACCTTAATATTACTTCAAGGCAACAATATTGCGAATTCAAAGATATATACTAAAGAACTTTCAACAGGAATATTAAAACAATTAGACGCAAAAAATCAATTATTTTATATTGCAGATAAAAAACTGTTAGCTAGCTCATTAATATCAATGCTACTGATATTCTTATTGGGGATATTTAAACGTCCAAAGAAAAAACAATATTCAACAAAAGATGTTAAGGAATTTAAAACAAAAATTAAGGCTGATACGTTAAGAAAAAAGAACTTAATTCAATCAAAAAATATCCCCTCAATTAATTATAAACTTAATACAGTTAATACTATGCCTAAAGATTTCACATTAAATATTAATACTTACGAAGAAGAAAAAATCAGAAAAGTCGGTTAAGTTCTTGCACAATTTTAATAAAAATATTATCATTATTTTATGCAACAAATACGTGAGTAAAATAATTTATGCAAACACTAAGAGCATCTGAATTATTTAATAATATAAACAGCATATCAAATGTAGGTTTTGAAGAAAACAAAAATATTAATTTGGATTTTTCCGACATAAAAACAATTGATATGAAAGCAATAACAGTGCTGTTAAATTTGCAGAAAGTCGCTTTATTAAACAATAAAACCCTATCAATGAGTAATGTAGCTCCCGAGGTCGGCAAGGTGCTTGATGTAACAGGGTTAAACAAAACCTTTGCAAATGTATCAACAAACCCTATTTCAAGAAAGAATAAATGAATTCACAATTATATATAGTAGCAACTCCCATTGGGAATTTGAACGATATAACCCTTAGAGCAATAGAGGTTTTAAAAGCTTGCGATTACATAGCCTGTGAAGATACGCGTGTTACAAAAATTTTAGCGGATAAATACGGAATAAACGCAAAACTTTTTGACTGCCACAAATTTAACGAAAAAGAGCGCAGTGAAAAAATCATTTCTTTAATTGAAAGCGGGAAAACCGTTGCGCTTGTATCAGATGCGGGAACTCCATTAATATCTGACCCGGGGAGTGTATTAATAAAGGAACTTTTAAATAAAAATATAAAAATAACTCCAATCCCGGGTGCTTGTGCTATTTCCACATTTTTAAGCGTACTACCTAGAGCCAAGGAAGAATTTGCCTTTATAGGTTTTATTCCACGCTCTAAAAAAGAGCAAATTGAAATACTTAATAAATATAAATATACAAACTGCATTTTCTATGAAGCACCGACAAGACTTTTAGATACTTTAGAAAATATTTCAAATAATTTCGGTCTCGATACAAAAATAGCGGTAGGTCGTGAACTAACAAAGCTTTATGAAGAAGTAAAAATAAATTCAGTTCAAAATATTATTGATTATTATAAAACCAATCCTCTTAAAGGTGAAATTGCAGTAATGGTGTATGCTAAAGAAATAACGGAAGCACCTGAAGAAGAACTAAAACAAAAAATCAACCTGTTAAAAGAAGAAAATTTTACAAATAAAGATATAGCAAGAATTTTATCAAAACTTTACGGCGAAAATAAAAACAAAATTTATAAACTTACGCTTGAATGATAAAAAGTGAAACAATTTTGTAACAGTAAGGTTTTTAGGAAAATATTTATAGTAAAATTTTATTGTTATGTTTGACAATTTATCGGATAAATTACAGGAAATAATAAAAAAAGCATCAGGTAATGCCGTTCTGACAGAAGAAAATATGACAGAGGCACTCAGAGAAGTAAGACGTGCCCTGTTGGAAGCTGATGTCAGTTTAAAATCCGTTAAAATTTTTATGAGCGCCTTAAAAGAAAAAGCACTCGGAGAAGAGGTTTTAAAAGGTGTCAATCCTTCTCAACAATTAATAAAAATTGTACATGATGAACTTGTAAACATTTTAGGAAAAGAAAATACCCCCTTGGATTTATCAGGACATCCTTCAATAATAATGATGTTAGGACTGCAAGGTTCAGGGAAAACAACTTCTGCCGCAAAATTAGCCGTAAAATTAAAAAAAGAAGGTAAAAACCCTTTGCTTGTTGCAGCAGACGTATACAGACCC
>CANQJQ010000018.1 GCA_947624265.1 Candidatus Gastranaerophilales bacterium | reverse complement strand
CGCTCGAACCTTTTACAAGGCTTCGCCTTGCGGGTTCTCTTCCCTCTTTTTACAAAACCACCCTTAACTCTAAATTCAAAGAGGGCGGGATTGTCTTGACTTGTTCGCATTAAACGGCATTTCGTGCCGAAAGCTCATCGCTTCCGCCACTCCAGCCTCTGCTCACAAGTCGCTCGAACCTTTTACAAGGCTTCGCCTTGCGGGTTCTCTTCCCTCTTTTTACAAAACCACCCTTAACTCTAAATTCGGAGAGGGCGGGATTCGAACCCGCGGTAGAGTCGCCCCTACACAAATTTTCGAGATTTGCACCTTAAACCGCTCGGACACCTCTCCCTATCCCCTATTTTATATTATAATTTTCTTTTTTCAAGATTTATAATTCTATTACGGATAACGTTAAAAAATGCACCGCAAAATCCTCATACGATAATGTAGTTGTATATAAACTGTTATATGGATTTATTAATGTAACCGTTCTATTTTCTTTATCTATATTTTCTATTGCATAAGCATGTTTAGAGGTTACTCCGTATCCTATTTTCATTCCTTCATCTTGAGCTTTTGTACTCGCACATAATAAGCTTTTATCATCTGTTGAATACTTATCCAATAATTTATACATTTGCTCATGCGTTACATATTCTGCATTTTTTTCACCATTTAAAAATTGCTTGTATGATTTATCAACATATTGTTTTGATTTATTTAATCCCGTAATCTCATCAAAAACATCACATTCTCTTCCTCCGTATATAAAGTCCATAGCTTTATCGGCATCTACATCATCAGTATTCGCAAGCTTATTTTTATATGCATACTTTGCCTTTGAATATGCCTGTTCTAACATTAAATTTCCGAGTGAAGTCTGTGCGTGTTTATCCCCAAGTTTAATCTCGCCATTCTTAAATCTTACGGGGTAGTTTTCAAATTTCGGAAATGTTACTATAATGTCATTTCCATCCATCTCAAACATATTTAATAAATATGCTCTGGCATTATCATTTTTCCAAAATGAAATTAAACCTCCGGTTAAGAAATAACAATCTCCGGTTCCTCTTCCCTGTTGTATACATAAGGATTTAAAAGGAGGGAAAAGCTTTTGATATGTTGTTTTATCTAATTTTATTTTTTGTGGTTCACCATTATGGTTTATATATACATCTTCACCTATTGTATATATTTCACCTTCTTTAGTCTCACGTTTTGCTTCATCAATTGATGTATCCGCATCAAACTCTTGTATAGTGCTATTTCGCTGTGAATCTATCCTTTTATTTAATTTAGCATGTTTAAATGCGGGTAAATCAATCAATTCCTTCTCACCAGAATTAATATCGCTTATTATTTGTTTTATGTAATCACAGTTTTCTTTTGAATACGCATATTGAAGTGTTTTTTCTAATAAATCCTGATCTATTCCGTCCAAATTGATAAGCTCGTTAAATACTTCAATATTATCTTTGTTAAGGAGCTTTAACAGAGTTAAGAAACCGCCAAAAAACGGGCTATCCTCATAATCTTCTATTTTTTTATGAACAAGAGAATGTATTTCATCCAGATTATTAGCAATAAACTCTATATCAATTGAGCTATTTTCTTTATTATCCAATAATTCAGAAACAAATTTTTTATTTTTTATATTACATAATTTATTTGCAATGCTTTGAAGTTTCTCATCAGACCCATTAGATGCATTAATAATACATTCTTCTAAAAATTTGAACTTATCTGTCGACCACACAATACCATTATTAACACTTGAATATACCTCAAATGTTTTATTAATCGGTTCATGCTTGGAAGCATAGGTTATTTTTTTATCAAGTAAACCTGTTGTTTCCAATCTTTCATATTCTTCTTGAGAAAGCTTTAAAACCTCTTTTATAAAAAAGATATCACTATATGAATCATTGTTAAACTTATCAAATAAATGTTTCTTTTCTGCTTGTAAAACATCTGATACCGTAAATTCTCCACAAGCTATATCAATCATGGAACGACGTTTGCTACTGTCTGCAGAAAATTTACTTTTTATTATATTAAAAGCATCCAGTCCTTGTTTTGAATAAAAATAACCGTTAGTAAAAACATTACTATAGGCAAAATCTGAATCATTTTGAACCAAAAATTTTAAATTATCTATATGTTCTTGGGCATTTTCATAATCAAACTTTTCTAAAAAATCTTTATCTATATATGTCTTAAGCATACTATTTTGTTTAATTAAATGCTTTACTATATCTGAAACTTCTTCACGCGTTAATTTCTTTTTATATGTTACAGATGCCAAAACCGAAGAAGAAACAGCATCTATCGGCGCAGATGTTACATTATTTTTATCTGATGATATTACAACCGGTTTTCTGCTATCTGCTTGTGTTTTTTCCGGATTTTTTATTTTAGAAGAAAATATTTTTGGAAAAGTTATTCTCATATAACTATTAAAAAAAATTATGATTAAGAATTGCTTAAATTTTTATTATTTATGTAAAAACTTTAAATTACTAAATAATCTGACAGCTTCATCCGCTCTTACCCCCGGACGCATTATTATATCGAGTTCAGAAGGGTTTAAATATAATATTTGTGTATTGGGAAATAACTTTTTTAAATTACTTATATCTGAAGGGAATGCCATTATAATTATATCAGGATGTTTTTTTATTGCATATTCAAGTGTTATTTCGGGGTATGCAAAGTCCAAATCTCTGCTGACAGAATAATGTCCTGATTTTTCTATCAAATCAGTTATAAAACTTTCTTTGCCTATTGTAATTTCAGGGTTAGTCTGTACTAAAAACAATATCCGTCTAGGATTTGACGTTCTATTAAGTTCAATTTTATTTTTTATATTTTTAATTAGCTCTTTTGCATTTATTTCCCGTTCGGTTAAAACCCCTATTTTTTCTATGGCGGAATATATATCTTCAATTTTTGTAAAGTCAAAATATACAGGTTGTGTTTTTGTTAAATATAATTCGCCGAGTTTTGGTTTTGCCGAATTCATTGCAAATAAATAATCCGGTTTCAACTTAACCAGCATCTCGGTATTAACATAGTATGTATCACCTATAACAGGCTTCTGTTTAGCTTCTTTAGGGTAATTACAAACGGAAGAAACTCCCAATAAGTTATCCTGAGCATCAATTGCATAAATAATCTCGGTAAAAACAGGTGATAAGCTTGCATATGTAGATGCTAAAGCACCATTAATACTTATTATAAAGATAAAAATACTAATTAAGCACTTGAATATGTACGTCTTCATTATCTTTTATCACCTTAAAATCTATGTCAAAAATTTCTTTCAGGTTTTCAGGAGTAAAAAACTTATCTTTTTCTTCCGATATAACTTTATGGTTTTTAGTAAACCCTAAAAACCAATCCCCGTATACGGACGAAAGATTAATATCATGCAGAATAACAATTATAGAAATCCCTTTTTCAGTTAATTTTTTAATAAAATCCAAAACTTTAATCCTGTTAACCAAATCCATATTTGCGGTAGGTTCATCAAGCATAATGATATCGGAATTTGATACAATTCCTAATGCTATATTCGCCTTTTGAAGCTCACCAGAGCTTAAATTATCAATTAACACATCCTTTTTATCGCTTAAATCCATTAAAGAAAGCGCCTCATCTATTTTTGTTTTTTCTTCACCCGATAAGAACCACTTCCAATTATTTTTATAAAAATAAGACTCAATATATTCCGCTAAAGTAATCCCTTGCGGATATTTTATTCTTTGGGGCAGGTAGAATAATTCTTTGCAATTAGAAATTATTTCGCCTTTTTGCGGTTTTATTATACCTGCAATTAGTTTAAGCATTGTAGTTTTTCCTGCTCCGTTAGGACCGATAATTACGGATAACTTGCCTTTCGGAATATCAAAATTTACCCCTTCAAATAAAGTAAGATTTTCAACGCTGTAATATAAATCTTTTACTTTAATCACGGAACATATCTCCTTTTCTTGTAAGGAAATACACAAAAACAGGTGCTCCTATAAAGGCAACAACAAGTCCTAATGGGATTTGCAGAGGGAATATAACCGTTCTTGCAATATAATCGGATAATAAAATCAAACTACTCCCTAATAGTATATTTGACGCAAAAAGCCATCTGTAATCCTGACCGAATAACATTCTTGATATTTGAGGCGCTATAATACCTATAAAACCTAAAATTCCTGCCGAAAATACACTCAAAGAAGTTAAAAAAGCAGCTGCAATAATTATTACAACCGTATATAAATATTTTTTGCCTTTATTTGTTTCCAAAAGCTCTGAGTCTAAACGTAAATAATTAAGTTTCGGTATAAATATTCCCGCAAAAACCAGCGCAACAACAAATAACGTCAACAATATTTTATCGGAAATTATTTCATTTGCGGTTATTCCGCCTGATAAAATCAGCATCATAGTGTAAGATTTAGCAGGGTTTACAAGTATAATAAAAGAAATTAAAGAACTGAAAAATATATTAACCGATAACCCTATCAAAATTAATTTTGTAATGGAAAATCTGCTGAAACCTGCAAATAAAATAACAACAGCAGAAGATATAAGCGCACCGAAAAACCCGAATACGGAGTAATTAACACTGTTAAATAAAAGTACGGAAAGAACAATCCCAAGCCCCGCCCCTGAAGAAATACCCGTTATATAAGGTTCAGCCAAGGGGTTTTTTGAAACCGCCTGCATAAACATGCCTGCCAAAGCCAAACATGAACCTGCAATAAAGGCTTTAAATGCGCGCGGGTATCTTAAAAAATTTAATATTAAACTATCGGGGTCATTACCAATATTAAAAGCTTTTTTAACAAGCTTAAAACCCAAATCCTTATATCCCGCATATATTGCAAGATATAAGGATAAAAGCATAATTCCAAATAAAACAGTTATGATAACTAACTTTTTTGATTTACTCATAAGCTAACTATATCATAAATTTTCTTTTTCAGGTAAATTGTATTTAACGAAAATACCCGTTCTGAAGTTTATGCCGGGAGCATAATAAGATACGTTATTAGCCGTTTTATACATGGAAATATCCTGATCGAGAAGGTTATAAATAGAGCCTCTTAAATAAACATCCGCCCCTTTATAACTGAACAATTTAACGTTTGCCCCCACTCTTACATCAACATAAGTACCTGTTCGAGGGTCCATGGATGTACTTGACATACTTCTTCCCGAAGCTGATTCAACTGTAGCGTACATATTAAACCTATCACACGGAGTCCAATATATAGTACTTTTTACTGAATTTCTGGGACATCCGGGTAAATCATTATGAGTTGTTAAATCTTCAGAATCCGTATAAGTGTAGCTGACTATAGCCTTAATCCAAGTTGTGGGTTCAAAAGTAATTTTTCCTTCATACCCTTGAATTCTGGCTGAGTCTATATTTTGATATTGACCAATAGTAAAATCATCATTATATTGATAGCTCAAATAATCTTTATATCGGTTATTAAAGTAACCGAAATCAAAAGAAAGTTTTTCGTCAAAGAAGGATTGAGTAACCCCTGCATCCCATCCCGTCATTTTTTCCGCATCCAAATCAGGATTAGCAACTGTTTTTAACCAGCCGAAATCAGCCGTAGCAAATCTTTGATAAAGTGTAGGATTATTTACGCTTTGTCCCCAAGAACCCCTGAATTTAGTTTTTGCCGCTTTTAAATTAAATGTCGGCAATACTAATGCCGCAGAAGCGTTTGGAGTTACATGTGTGCCAAAATCCGAGTTATTAATTAATCTTGCACCGCCTCTTATAAATAATTTATCTTTTATATTTATTGAATCATTTATAAATACATCATTTTGTATTGTATTTCCCGAATATTTTCCGTCTAATATTTGAGCTCCGCCCATCCAGCTTGTTGAAACGTCATGCGAGGTTGCATCAATAAATTCCGATTCTAAATTATACCCCGCAGATAACGTATTCCAATCGAAGATTTTATAATTATGCTGCGACATGAAATTCAACCTTGTAGAACCTATTTTAGATATAGATTCATATAAGGGGTCATAATTTATACCGTCAGGAAGTATATAATTATCCGACTCATTATGATACACCCCGAATTTAGCATTATAATTATATTTTTCATTAGGATTATGTTCAAAAGAAACTACATCCATTATGTCATAATTTAAAGCATAGTTATCAGGCGCCTGATAATCAGAGTAATCTCCGGCATTGTGATAGCCAATACCATTATCTTTTCTTGCTCTGGAAAATCTGAATATATTTCTCAAGTCTGCCTTATTATTAAGTACTCTCATACCCGTATTAGAAACCAAACTCAAGTTATTATAATCATCGTTATGTATTCTGCCTAAATCAGTTGTACGCATACCTCCATCGGTTTTAAACCACGTTAAACTCAAATAGTAATCTTTCTTTTCATCTCCGCCCATAACGGCAAAGCGTTCTTTAAATGTGCCAAGGTTACCCATCTCGGAGCCCAATTCCATTGAAAACGGACCTTTTCCTCGTCTTGTCTGCATAGCTATTAAACCGCCAGATGCATTTGTTCCGCCGACGTTACCTATTGCACCTTTTATAACCTCTATTCTTTCTATATCATCTGCTAAGATAAATTCAGGTTCTATACCCGGCGAAGTCATGGAAGGTCTATCTGCACGAATTCCGTCAATCGTCATTCTGACACGGTCTGTACCTCTTAAACGCACCGATGAAGGCGAACCTAATGATCCCATAGAATTCTGTACAAATAAACCGCTCTGTTGACTTAATAATTCTGAAAGTGTAGGATTGCCTTGTTTTTCAATATCTGTTCTTGATACTACATCTACGCTTGCTCCGACACTTGAAAGCGATTCGGCATAATTACTGTATGAATATATCTCCTTTTCTTTTACTTCTCCAAACAGTATAGAAGGCTGTTGTTCCGCCGCCTTCTCTTTAACAGTATCTTTTTCATCCGATAAATCCAGATTAATTTCTTCAATTGCATAAGCGCAATTTGACGCAGCAAAAGCTGCTAAAATTCCAACAAAAACAAAAAACTTCTTCATTAATTCCACCTTGTGCTCGCAAGTAATACATAATAAACAGGTATTCTGACTTACACAGCTACGGCATAGTCCCGTTTTATACGGAGTTTCCCTATTTATTGATTTTAGTATAAATTCTTTATAAATATTTTGTCAAGTATATTTTTTATTTATAATGATGTAAAAGAGGTAAATATGATTAAAGATTTATTGGATAAAGTAAATAAATATTGGTTATTTCTTGGTTTTACGGTTATTTTATGTTACGGATTTTTCCTGACTCATTCATCTATGGGTATTGACGATGAAATACTTAATATATATGCAATTTTTCACATTATGCTGTCATGCGACAGACCCTTTCAAATAATTATTATGAAAATATTTCATAATAATTATTTTTTACCGTTTTATTTTGATTTTTTATCATTAATTACATTTATTTCCGCCATTACTTTATTTGCCGATTGTTTTATCAAAAATATTAAAAATAATCTTTTTGATAAAACTGCTGCCACGATATTTTCGTGTTTAAGTGTTTCATTTCCTTTCTTTATTTTTATATATATTTTTCTTTTAGTAACTTTTGATTTTTCATTAAATTTGCTTCTTAGTGCTATAGCTTTAAATTATTTTTATAAATATTTTTCCCAAAATAAAAGATTATATCTTTTAATAATTTTTCTGTTATTAACCTTTGTGCTTGGCATATATGAAACTAATATTTTATTTTTTATAATTTCAGTTTTATTTATTGAATTTCTTAATATAATGCAAGGCGAAGAAAATAAAGCTGCATTTAAAAAAATCTTTTTGGCAGGACTTATTTGTTCTTTAGCTTATATAACAGATGTAGTTGCTATAATAATACTGAAAAAAATATGTCTAATAAACTATAACCGCGTTGATGAATTTCTTAAATATGACTTGTCTTCCGTTAGTAATTTTATATTATCTTTCAAAACCGCTTTTATTACTTTTGCTAAAGCATTTTGTGAAACCTGCACAAATAATTTCGGTTCTTTATTATCAATAATATGTTATATAAGCTTTTTAGCCATATTAATATATTTAGCATTAAAAAAGAAAAATATATGTTTATTGCTTATTGGTTTATTTATAATGACAGTACCGTTTTTTATATTTTTAGCACTCGGGAATACGGTTTTGCCTTACAGAAACTATGTAACATTAGGGTTTTTTAATGCTTTTGTTATCACAACACTATATATTCTTTTAAGAAAAAATAAAATACTTTCAAAAATTATATTGGCATTGTGTTTCTTTGCCGTACTATATTCAGCCGAAGACATTAATAAAATTGCATATACAGAATATTTAAAAGTACAAGATGATATTTCCTTTGCCAAAAATATTGCTTATGACCTTGAAAAAATGAATTATATTGATAAACCGCTGATATTTATAGGAACAAGAGAATTACGTCAGTATAAATATCAATATCATACGGAATGCGGAGAAGCCAATTTGAGTACTTTTAACTGGGACAGGTATGATACCGTAGAAGGCGAAATATTTACAAAAAGAAGTTATCATTTTATGCGGGAACTTGGATATCCGGTTAAAGGCTATTTTGAAGATTATAGATTTGATTCTTATGAAGCAATGCAAGACACAATAAACAGAATAAAATCAGAAATTAAAGATATGAATATATATCCTCAAGAAAATTCTATTAAAGAGACAGACAATTACGTATTAATAAAAATAGGAAACTCTTTATTAGATTAAAACTTTAATTTAGCTAATCTTAAGCTTAAAATTATACCGCAGGTTAACATTAAACCGCCAAGGATAATGAAAGTATTTGATATTCCCGTTATTTGGGCAACGGTTCCCGCAAATAAACTGCTCAAAGATGTTGTGCCAAGAAAACACAGAGAATTAAAACTCATAACCCTGCCCCTTTTGTCATCGTCAATGACGGATTGCAACAGCATATTTTCGGGTGTAAGAAACGAGGTAAGCCCTAAACCGGCACCAAACATTAAGAATATGGTCAAAATTTCGGATTTTGAAAACCCGATTAAAATAAAACAAGTTGAAGCTAGCGTCATGCCCGAAAACAAAATAAGCCTTAAACCCTTAGTAGATGTCTTTGCAGCAAGCAATAAAGATGATAATAATGAGCCGACTCCAGTAGCTCCAAGAATAAAGCCTAATACATCCGCCTTCTCTTTTAGTACATCCGCAGTATATATAGGCATTAACATAGGATAAATCATTATCAGAAAACAAAAAATAGCAAGATAAATCATCAAAGTTAAAACCTGAGGAGTCTTAACACAATACAAAAGTCCTTCTTTTAAACCTTCAAAAAGCGTTTCGTGCTGCACTTTTTCACTTTTTTCATCCTTAATCCTCATCATTTTAACCAAAATTATTATCGGCATAAGGAAAATAAAGTTAATTAAAAAGCACATTCCCACACTATAATATGCAATAATAATACCACCCAAGGCAGGACCTAAAAGCCTTGCAAGGTTAAAACAAGACGCATTGAGCGAAATGGCGTTACCTAAATCTCTTTTATCATCAACCAAATGAATAAATGTAGACTGTCTTAACGGTGCATCAAGTGCGGCAATACAATTCAAAAACATCCCTAAAAGTATGATATTCCATATTCTTATAAGCCCGAATAAAGTTAAAACCGTAATCAAAAAAGCCTGAACGGCAAATAATATTTGAACACTCATTAACAGCTTGTGCCTGTCAAACTTGTCAACAATAACCCCCGCAAAAGGCGTAACCAAAAACAAAGGCACTGCATTAAAAAACATAACAAGCCCCATTACAAAAGGCGATTTGGTAATATCGTAAACAAGATAACTTATGGCAATATTTTGTATCCAAATCCCGATTTGAGATACCGCAAGCCCCGGAAAAAATAACCTGAAATTGCGATACTTAAACCCTCTAAACATTTCGTGCAATTTATTCATATATATATTTTAGTATAAATTTGTTTTAAATGTTAAAAATGAGAAAACATAATCATTAATGTAGTTTAAGTTATAAAATTAAATTTTTGTAATATTAATTTAAAAATAATTAAAGAATTAAATAAATTGACCGATAAAGTAATTACCTTAATTATATATTGGACAATATTTAATGATAATAGGCATAAATGAATACAACAGTTCATATAATGGCGAAATAGTACAAAAACAGAATGAACTTCAAGCTGCTGAAGGAGAAAAGTCCCTGTTTGATTCAGAAAAAAGCGGAACTGAATCAAATAAAGCTTTAGCTGAATCTGATATTGTTCAATTAAGTACATCTGTTTCCGATGCCCAAAATAACGTTTCTGCTGCATTATCAGATGTCAGTGCGGCACAAAGTGCATTATCTGATGCACAAAATATACCGGGGGAGCAAAAGACAAACGAAGACGGAACGGTAACAATAGATTATTCAAAAAGAGAGGCAGCAATAGCGCAAGCCCAAGCTGCTTTAGAACAAGCTCAAGCAGCTTTGGAACAAGCTCAACAGGAATTAAACAAAAATCAGGCTGCTTTAGAAAGCAAAACGAGTGAAACAGAATCACTCCAAGCTCAAATAGATACAATTCAAGGTCAAATAGATTCCGTTCAAAGTGAAATCGATTCTCTTAATACCGAAATTGCAGAACTTGAACAACAAGAACAAGTTCCACCTCAAGAAATTGATATATCAAGTTATACCCAAGAAAGAGAAATTATTAATGCACAAGATGCCGAATTAAGAGAAATGTACGATAACGGGGATGAAGAAGGTGTAAAAGCATTCTTTGATGAATTATATCCCGATAATCCCCTTATGGCTCAAGCTAAATTAGCAGAATATACTCAAGAACAAGAATTTTTTAAAGAAATTAACTATCTGACTAGATGGCAGAATGAAGATTTTTCAAATTTAATGAATTCTTTATCTTTTGAAGAACAAGATGAATTCTATGAAGTTATGGAGAAAAACTCCAATTCACCTATCAACAAAGGCGTATTTTCTCCTGATGAATTTAATACATATATGCAGGATAAGTTTATTGAATTTTACGGTGAAGAACTGGGTGAGAAGCAATTTAAAACGTACCAAGATAAAGGATATGACATTAAAAAAGTCCAAAGTATTTATCAACGTGAAACGATTAATTCTCAGCTTAATGATACTCAATTAAATGAACAGGCTGTTTTTAATGACATCGATGAAAATATTGATTTAAATAAGATAAAAGATGCTTCAAGTGTTGAAGAAGTTTTGGATATACTTGAAAGTTATACTAATAAAGAGGGGGCAAAATTAATATTTAACGGTATCTGTGCCGATGAAAGCTTTATTCAAGCAACAGGTATTCAATCCATGTATATCAATGAAGAAGGTAATCTTATCGTCAACGGCGAAGAAACAGATATTTCTCAAACTCCCAATCCGCTTAAAGATAAAAAAGATGTTGTAAAAAATGCCTTGTTTGATTTTAGAAACGGTGAATATGTTGTAAGTGAAAGTGTTCTTGCCCAATTGAACAATAAATCCGTCAAATATGATGCTCAAGGCAATATGTTATCTTCTAAAGAATATTTTGTAGATAATGAAGGAAATTTATCTTATGTTGATGTTAAGTATAATTATGACAAACAAGGTAATCCTTCGGGTTTTTCAAAAACAGGTTACAATGCTTCAGGCAATATTTCTTATACCGACGAATATGTATTTGAGACTAAAGAAGATGGCGAACCTTCATATTCTTTCATTAGAAAAGATGCTCAAGGTAATACCGTTTCAGAATATGAAGATGTATCCCAAGATAAAATCTCAGAACTTAATGACCTTTATGCGAAGGCAGGAAAATATACATCAAGAATTGATTTAAGTTATGATGAACTCTTACAAATTGATACCATAGATTACTTATCTTCAAAAAACTCCGATGTCGAAGAAATCCTTATGAACCAAGACTATGAAGACGGAATTATTTCTAAGGCATACAATAAGGGTAAAGAATTGTTCGGAAGCTCTCTGAGCAGACAAAATGTTTATGAGCAAATGGTTCAAAATGTTGATAGTACTAATGCCCTTATCCAAGCTATTAATAACCCTGATGTTTCTTTTGAAGAAGCATTTAAATCAATCTATGGAGTTGATTATAACCAAGAAGCCGTTGATGCCGTCAGAATTGCTGAAGGAGGAATTCAAATCTATGCCTCTAACGCTGAACAAATCAATCAAAATGACGTACTTTTAAGTCAGGCTTATCAGGATGGTGATTTCGAATTACTGGAAAGAATGTTCGATACTATATATTCTGATAATCCTGATAAAGCTCATGAAGCCTATCAACAATATCTTGATGAACAAAGTTTCTTAAAAGAAGTTGATTATCTTGAAAGATGGCAATCACAATATTGCCAATACGGAGCTTTAATGCTGTCTTTATCTTCTGAAGAAGAAGCAGCCGAATTGGAAGCTGCAAAAAATAATAATCCCGACTTGCCTATTGGCAGAGGGACTGTTACAAAGGATGAATATGATGCATATATGCAGAATAAATTTATCGAATTCTACGGTGAAGAAGTTGGAAAAGAAAAATATGCTCAATTCACATCCTCTTATCCTGGCAATATACAAAATGTTACAAGTTCATACAGAGATCAAGCAGCTCAAAATTTAAAAAACAATCTTGCAGCTCTTGGCTTTAATACTGATAATATTTCTGAAGAATATTCAAAGTTGAATGAACAGGCTTTTGGTACAAATCAGTCAATTGATTTAACAGATTTGGTTACGGAATATGTTCAAGACCAGCAACAATTCGTTGATAAAGCTTCTTCTGCAATTCAAACAGCAGGTATGGTATTAATGGTTGGCGGAGCTATTGTAGCTATACCGCTGTCTGCGGGTACAAGTGCATCAGCACTGCCGTATTTAATGGCTGCAAAAACCGCTATGACCGCCGGCAGATATGTTGCTATGATTGGTACTTTCGGAGGTGATGCGCTTCACCTTGTTGATGAATTAACTTCACAAAACTGTTCAGATTCTGATTTAAATTATATCTTGAAAGATGCTGCTATTGATGCTGCTATGCATATTTCAGGTAGATTAATCGGTAAAATATCAAATGGTACTCATGATTTCATTAATCAGCATACAGAAAGTCTTGATAGTATAACAAAAGGTATTATTGGTTACGGTACAGAAATCGCTGTTGATGCTCCATTAAGTTTACTTGCTGATTATGCTATTACCGGTGATATAAGTTTAACAAGCGAAGGCAGAAGCCAGTTGATATCATTAATTACCGGTATTGCAGGTGAAAGAATTAATAATATTGAAATGAAAATAGCAGGGGCTACCGCTTCTACCGCTATTCGTCCTGCTTCAGACAGTAACAAAACATCTGATGGAGACAATGTTAAACCCGTTGACGGAGATTATAAAGCGGCATCTCAAACTCCAGCTGATGGTGAAATTAAGATTGAAGAAGACCCTGCCCCTAAAGCCCGCGCTCAACAAGAAACAGATAATCCTCAAACTGAAAAAACAGAAACTCTATCAACTGAAGAAACAGATACTGTTAAACCCATAGAAGGTGATAAATTACCTGAAGGTGAAAAACCTGTTGAAGCAATTGATCCTTTACACCCCAAATTACCCGATGAACAAACTATAAATCAAAGAATTGCCGACTTACAAAACATTCAAGGAATCAATGATCCGTATGGTGTGATGAAAATAGCGGTTCAAAAAGTAGCACAACTTAATGATGTTCAGTATTCAAAAGCTATAGAATATATGACTAAGCATCATGGTGACCTTATTGCAGCATATAAAGCATCACAACTGGATGATGCACAATATTCAAGAGCTTTAGATTGTATTTATAAACAAGGTATGACACCCGGTGATGCTGCCAAATTAGCACAACTGAATGATGCACAATATTCAAAAGCTTTAGATTGCATTGATAAACAAGGTATGACACCCGGTGATGCTGCCAAATTAGCACAACTTGATGATGCGCAATATTCAAGAGCTTTAGATTGCATTATTCAACATAATATAAAACCTGATGATGCTGCCCAATTAGCACAACTTGATGATGTTCAGTATACAAGAGCTTTAGATTTAGTTGATAAGAAAATCCCTGTTTCAATGATTAAAGATTTGGTATCTGATAAAGACATCTATGATCGTACCGTAAATTTAGTTAGTATAGGAATTTCCACTTTCAAAATTAAAGATATAGCTTCGGATGAAACTATATATAAACGTGCTTTAGATTTAGCTGATAAAAAAATCCCTGCTTATAATATTGCAAAAATTGCAGCTGACGAAACTACATATAAAAGAGCTTTAGAATGTATTGATCACAAAATTAATCCGGATAATATTTCTGATTTTATACAACTTGATGATTTACAGTATACACGTGCTTTGGACTTATTTGATAAGAAAATCCCTGCTTATCAGATTAAAAATATTGTATCTGATGAAAGTTTATATAAACGTACTTCTGATTTATTAGATCGAAATATTTCCCCCAAAAAAGTAAACGAAATAGCAAGTGATCAACAAAAATATAATAGGGCAATAGAATTATCTTCTAAAGGTCTTACAGGAAATAGTGTAACAACTATGGTTCTTTCCGATGAAACTCAATATGCACAATATGAAGCAACATTTTCAAAAGTTCTTGACCAATTAGCAGACCAAGAAGGATATTCAATAGAACTAAAAATATTACAAAATAGCGAAGGATTTCAATTTGTTGCAAGAAAGATGGTCGATTCTTTAGATGGAGGTGATTATAGAACAGGGAAAATTATAACTTTTGATGAAAATGCTTCAATTATCCAAAGAAGTACCGTTATAAGAGAAAATGATGAAAGAAGTGCTTATAACTTGGGTTCTGATAGAGTTACAATTACATCAAAAATAAATGATGACAGAGATATTGCTTCTCAAATTGAAATTGTCAATGATGAAAACGGTGAACCAAGTTACATATTGCATACAAAAGAATCAGAGTCACTTTCGGGTGCTTATGAAACAGTAAGATATGATTTAAAAGATTACCCGGAAGATATGGATGTACTTGAAGCTATTAAAACAGGCACTATAACAGGAGGCAGAACCCTTTCTTCCGTTACTTCAGAAAATGGCGTAACAAGATATCAGGAAGATTATGATTATGAAGGATCTACTATTAAAAGAGATTATTCTCAATCAACGGATGAAACAGGCAAAGTAAAATCTCAACGGTATCAATATACAATAACAGATCCGAACGGTAATCAAATACTTTCAGTAAACAGAAGCTGGAGTGCTAACGATGACAATACTACAACCACTACAATTAACGGAAGAACCTATACTGCAAGTTTTGATGATGCAGATTTGAAAATTACAGTAACTCAAGATGACGGTTCTTCCACAACAATAGATATCGGAAGCAAACTTGCACCTTATGACCCCAATGACCCTTATCAAAGTACTTTTGGAAGCCAAGAAGCTATGCAAAAAGCATTTTTTGAGTCTTTAAAATCCGCACCGGCTGACTCATTATTGACTCTTGGCTCTGATAATATTAAAACTATACAAATAACTGATGATTTAGATAGCAGTATAAATTCAGGCAGAGGTATACTGAAAATCGGACTTAACCCACGTACTTTAGCTCATGAGCTTGGGCATGGAATAGATTTTAACGGTAAAGCAATCGGTCATAAAAAACCGGGTGAGATAAGCGGAAATCCTGATTTAATAAGGATATATAATGAAGAATGTGCTTCATTTACATCACAGTATACTGACCCGAATCAAGCAATTATACATTATTTTTCACAAACAGGCGGTTCCGGAAGTACCGGACTATCAGAACTTGTAGCTGAAACTAATATGCTTATGACAACATACGGACAAGACGCAAATTCTATTAAAACAAGAAGTGAATATTTAGTAAGATATTTCCCGAGAACGATTGCTAAAGTTGCAGAACTTTTAGGGTATAATGTATAATATTAAGGAGTTAAATATGAATATTGAAAATTTAAAACAAACAAATATCTCAAACAATACCTCTTCAAAAAATATAAATAAAGAAGAAAATACACCGGAATATAAATATCATGGTGAATTAGATCCTAATAGCGGTGCATTAATATTATCATCAGATAAAGTCGGGTGGTTTGATGCTCAAAGAACATTTTTTATTAATAAAGACGGAAGCGGACGATATTTAACCGCTTGGGGTTATAGAGATTACCCAAAAAATACTTTTGATGATGTTATCAAAAATGCTAAAAATATGCTTGAAAATAAAAACTCAAAAACATTCTCCGATTCGGAAATCGAACAACTTATAAAACAATTCGAAAATTGTATGTATAAAAAATAAATATATTTCACAAAAAAGAGTCTTACGACTCTTTCTAAAATGGGGCGGGCAGTGGGATTGTCTTGCTCGTTCGCAATAAACGGCATTTCGTGCCGAAAGCTCATCGCTTCCGTCACTTCAGCCTCTGCTCACTCGCGCTCGAACCTTTTACAAGGCTTCGCCTTGCGGGTTCTCTTCCCACAAAAAAAGAGTCTTACGACTCTTTCTAAAATGGGGCGGGCAGTGGGATTCGAACCCACGCGTATCGGAACCACAATCCGAGGCCTTAACCGCTTGGCGATGCCCGCCATCTGTATTAGCAATATAAAATAAACATACCTTTTTTTCAACTGTTTTTATAAAATAAAAAAAGCCCTCTTTAGAGGGCTTTTTTTTAGTATTTTATCAAGTAATTATCAAGTTCATACTGGGTTACCGCGGTTCTATAACCTTCCCATTCTTTCAATTTAGATTGCATAAACTCTTTAAAGATATGTTCACCCAGCGCGGATTTAACAATTGCACTCTTTTTCATAAGCATTAAAGCTTCATGCAAACTTCCGGGGAGCGTTTCAATCTTAGCGCGTTTACGTTCTTTATCGTCCATTTTGAATATGTTCTTATCTACATCCAACGGCGGTTTTGTTTTCTTTTGAACACCGTCAAGAATTGACTCCAAGATAACCGCTAAAGCTAAATACGGGTTGCAGGATGGGTCAGGAGAACGAAGCTCAACCCTTGTTGCATTTCCGCGTTTTGCGGGAACTCTTATTAAAGCAGAACGGTTTGCCAACGACCATGCCAGATACACGGGTGCTTCATAACCCGGAACTATTCTTTTATAGCTGTTAACCGTAGGATTAGTAACTGCAGTAAAGCTCCTTACGTGATCTAACAGACCTCCGATTGCATATAATGCCGTTTCTGAAAGTTCATGAGCCCTTCTTGAATCGTAGAAAGTATTTTTTCCGTTTTTAAATAAAGACAGGTTGCAATGCATGCCCGACCCGTTAATACCAAAAATCGGTTTCGGCATAAATGTTGCATGAACCCCAAATCTGTTTGCTACTGCTTTAACCGCATATCTGAAAGTCATAATATTATCAGCCGTAGTAAGAGCATCTTCGTATTTAAAATCAATTTCATGTTGACCGTCTGCAACTTCATGGTGGCTTGCTTCAACTTCAAACCCCATAGCGGTAATTGTTCTTACTATTTCTTTTCTCAGGTTTTCACCCATATCTTCAGGCGCTGCGTCATAATAACCTGCTCTGTCATGAGTTTCCATTATCGGATGCCCATCTGCGTCTTTTTTGAAAATAAAAAACTCTGCCTCGGGTCCTACGTTCATCTCATAACCCAAATCTTTCGCTTTTTTCATAACCCTTTTTAAATTAGAACGAGGGTCGCCCTCAAATGGTGTTCCGTCAGGGTTATGGATATCGCATATAATTCTTGCCACATTTGTGCCCGTTGTTTTATCTTCTCTGAACGGAAGCAGAGTAAATGTTGATAAATCGGGATAAAAATACATATCGGATGTCTCAATGTTTCTAAACCCCTTAATAGATGAACCGTCAAGCATCATCTCGTTGTTTAAAATTTTATCAATTTGTGTAACCGGTACGGACATATTTTTTACCGTTCCGTTAATATCACAGAACTGCAGTTTAATAAATTCGACTTTTTTGTCCTTAATTACCTTTTTGATTTCCTCGGGAGTAAACTGTTTCTTGGCTGTCATTGTGTAAAACCTTTCTTTTTTTCCTAATCCTTTAATGTTTTTTATTATAATTATGCTTTTGATTTTTTGCAAGTAAAAATTTGGCTTTTTACAAAAATTGCATTAAAAAATTAGCAAAAATGTCATTTTTTTAGTGCAAGTTGTCTTATTTGGAATGTAAATTTTCTTAAAATGGGTGTTTTTACAAAAAATGCAAATTTTTTATTTTTCAAAAACTTTGACTATTTTTTTTCATATCGGATAATAAAATTATGAATAAAATCGCACTCGCACAAATTAATCCGATAGCAGGGAACATTAAATTCAACAGTCAAAAAATCATTGACTGCATCAAAGATGCAAAACAAAACGGCGCAGATATGATAATTTTCCCGGAGCTTGCTTTAATGGGATACCCGTTCGGCGATATATTTATAAGGCATAAATCAATTATAACGAGGCAATTGAAGGCTCTTGAAGAAATAACCGCACAAACATCAGGCATTACAGCTCTTGTCGGATTTGCCGAGCCCACATGTGATGCGGATAAAAAACCTTTTTATAACTCCGTAGCAGTTATGCAAAACGGTAAAATTATTAATATAGCAAGGAAAAGACTTCTTCCTAATTACTCGGAATTTAACGACTACAGATATTTTGAGCCGTCAAAAGAAACTCCCAAAATTTTTGAACTTAACGGTGAAAAGTACGGGATTTTGGTATGCGAGGACAGTTTTAACGATAAATCCTTCTTTAAAGATGATGCAATATACAGTATTGACCCCGTAGAAGAATTAATGCGACAAAACCCTGATACACTTATTAACTGCTCGTGTTCTCCATCCAGATGCGCTAAGGAATTTATTAAAAACTCGCTTTTTTCATCTATCGCAAAAAAATACGGAGTAAATTATATTTACGTTAATCAGGTCGGATACGCGGATAACTTAAGTTTTGACGGTACTTCCAGAATTTATGATAAATCAGGCAAATTAGTGCTTAGAGCAAAAACTTTTGAAGAAGATTTTGTTATAACCTCGGATTTAAATGGTGAAATTAATACCCTGCCGACAGGTATGGATAAAGAAATTAAGCCTGAGGAATTTTCAACAGAATACAAAAACGATTTAGACAGAACATATAAAAGTATAATGTTCGGGATAAAAGAGTATTTCCGTAAAAACGGGTTCAAGAAAGCGGTTTTAGGACTTTCAGGCGGGCTCGATTCTTCAATTTGTGCGGTGCTTTTGGCTGATGCTCTGGGTAAAGATAATATTTGGGGAATTTCCATGCCAAGCAGGATCACCTCAAAAGAATCAAAAGACGATGCAAAAATCTTAGCGGAAAACCTTGGGATTAATTTTCTTGAAATACCTTTAGCTGACGCTATTGACCCTTTAAAAAATATGCTTAACTCTGCTTTTAAAATTATTAAAACGGATAAGTACGAAAAGTCCACAACAATAGAGAACCTTCAGGCACGTTTAAGGGCAACTCTTTTATGGAGTATTTCAAATGAGCATAAACAAATGCTTCCGATTGCTACAAGCGATAAATCAGAAGCATATATAGGATATGCCACGGTGAACGGTGATATGTCAGGAGGTTTTGCCCCCATTGCAGATGTTACCAAAACCAAATTGTTTGCTTTAGGCAGATTTTTAAATGAAAACCGCGCACAAAAAAATGCAATCCCTCAGGCTGTTTTAGAAAAACCTCCGGGTGCAGAGCTTAAAATTAACCCTAAAACAGGCAAAACAATCTGCGCTGAAGAAGAAAATATGCCTTATGAATTCCTCGATGAAATCATCTGGTTTGTTGAAAATAAAGGCTATGGATTTGAAGATTTATTAAATCATAACTTTTATTATGAAAAAAATCATCCTATAACGCTTGAAGAAAAAACAGAATGGATAAATAAGTTTTTCCGTAAATCCCAATTTGCAGTATACAAATGGCACATACTTCCGCCATCTGTCGTAATTGATATGCATTCCATAAACTCGGTTGAATATCGCCAGCCGATTATTTCCTGCATAAATTAAATATCAAGCTTTTTTTCCACTTCTTCAAACTGATTGTATATATCATCCATAAGTCTTTGCAACAAAACGGAAATATTTGCCATTTCAATATTTGCAATTTCAATCTCTTTATTTAATCCTGAATATAAAAGTTCACAAAGTGTTTTGGCAAGTCTTATATTTGTACCTATAGCAATTATTTCTTCAGAACTTAGTTTTGGTTCCATTTCGGATTTTTTCATAAAATCTCTATTCTTATTTATTTTGTATCACTTTTTCTTGTTTAACTTCTTCCATATGCTTAAGTTTCATAGCGACTTGTTTTCTGTTGCTTTGATAACCGTACATAAAATAGATTATGATACCCAAGACAAGCCAAAGAGGGAATAACATAGCAGATGTTTTAACTTCTCTTAATGCTACAATCATCAATCCCGAACAGAATACCACGCCGATAATCGGGAACCACGGACAACACGGAACCGTAAATGAGCGGGGTCTATCCGGTTCTGTTTTTCTTAAAATTAATATACCGATACAAACAATTACAAAGGATGAAAAAGTACCGAAAATAGCGAGTTCTGCAGCTACCTGCATATTAATGAATAAAGAACCGATTAAAATTAATATTGTTGATAATATAGTAATAACCCAAGGAGTTTGGAATTTAGGGTGAACTTTTTTCATAACGGGAGGCAAAAAGCCGTCGCGGGCCATTGCGTATAAAATTCTTGTTGTCCCAAACTGAAGCACTAAAAGTACGGAGGTTAAACCTGCCAATGCTCCGATTGCGATAGCACCTGCGAACCAATCCTGACCTACAAAGCTCATAGCGGCAGCAATGGGAGCTTTCAAGTCAATCTGTCCCATAGGCATCATGCCTGTTAATACGATAGTTACAAGACCGTATATTATAGAGCAGATTACAAGTGAACCTATTAAACCTATAGGCAGATTTTTCTGCGGGTCTTTTGTTTCTTCTGCCGCCGTTGAAATGGCATCAAAACCGATATACGCATAAAAGATTGCAAATGCACCCATTAGTATACCTTTAATACCTGAAGGTGCAAACGGTGTCCAGTTTTCAGGTCTTACATAAAATGCTCCGACCCCTATAAATAAAGCAATTACGGCAACTTTTACAAATACCATTATTTTGGCGAAGTTGGCAGATTCTTGTATTCCTTTAAATAATACACCTGCAATAACCAATATAATGAACATGGCAGGCAGATTAATACATATCGGAATGCCCAAAAAATGCGGTATATGTGCATTAGGATTTGAGGCAACCGCCGTTTGATAGTCGTTTATAAGCCATACGGGAGGATGTTTAATGCACTCGGGCAAAAACGGGAAACCCTCCAAGAGTTTTATTAAATATCCCGTCCAGCTTGAGGCAACGGCAATTGTTCCGATTGCATATTCAAGCATTAAAACCCAGCCCATCATCCAAGCGGGAAATTCACCCATAGTCGCAAACGTATAAATATAAGCGCTCCCCGATACAGGTATCATAGAAGCAAATTCCGCATAACATAACGCAGGGAATATGCAAGCAATAGTAACAAGTATAATTGAAATAACCAAAGCAGGACCTGCCCCTACGCGCTCTGCAGTTCCTATTACCGCAGAACCTATCATTACAAATATACCCGCACCTATAATTGCGCTTATACCAAGTATTATCAGGTCAAAAGCGTTTAAACTCTTTTTTAAACCGCCTGCTGCAGATTGTTCTAAGAACTCATCAGGGTTCTTTTTTCTCAACAAATTTGCAACAAACTTACCCAATAAACTTTCTTTCGGACTTTGCATTCTTAATTTCCTTTACTAAACATTTAACGGCTGTTTTTTCAAAAGAGGGAACCCGAGTTCCTTTCTTTGTTCAACATAAAGTTGAGCAACCATTGCAGCCATTTTTCTTACTCTATTTATATAATTTATTCTTTCATCTCTGCTTATTACACCTCTTGCATCAAGCAGATTAAAGGTGTGTGAGCATTTTAAAACATAATCATACGCAGGAAGCACTATTTTTGCCTCAACGCAAGATTCAACTTCCGCTTGGAACAAATCAAACATTTTAAATAATCTTTCGGCATTTGAATATTCAAAATTATATTTTGATTGTTCAATTTCATTTTGAAGATAAATTTCGCCGTATTTTAATTTTTTATTCCACATAACATCGTAAACGGAATCAACATTTTGCAAATACATAGCGATACGCTCTAACCCGTATGTAATTTCAAGTGCAACGGGTTTTATTTCAAGCCCGCCTACCTGCTGAAAATAAGTAAACTGAGTAATTTCCATACCGTCAAGCCAAACTTCCCAGCCTACACCTGCCGCTCCAAGTGTTGGTGATTCCCAGTTATCCTCTACAAACCTTACATCATGCTTGGATAAATCTATTCCCATAGCTTCTAAGCTTTTTAAATAAAGCTCTTGAGAGTTTTCGGGAGAGGGTTTAAGTATAACCTGATACTGAAAATA
>CANQJQ010000017.1 GCA_947624265.1 Candidatus Gastranaerophilales bacterium | reverse complement strand
GTATTTACGGTAAAGCGGTATATACTTATTATCCAATTGCTTGCTCCAAAAATATTTGCTAATATAAACAATTATATATTATTAAAATAAAAAAGTGTCTATTATGAAAATAATTAAACCTAAAAAATTACAAAAAGGTAATACAATAGAGATACTTGGCGTATCGGGAAGAATAAAAGAATATGAACGTATTCAAAGAGCCAAATCATATCTTGAACAGGCAGGATATAATGTTATAATTTCCGAAAGCTGTCAAACCTCTCACCGTTATATGGCGGGACTGAATACTGAAGACTGTTTGAAAGAATTTCATAATGCTTTTTTATCGGATAAAGTTGATGCCATACTATGTGCAAGAGGCGGATTTGGCACTATAAAATTTATTAATGACATTGATTGGAAAATTATAAAAAATAACCCCAAGATTTTTGCGGGATACTCTGATATAACAACTCTGCTTAATCTGATATACACAAATACGGGGCTTGTTACTTTCCATAGCCCTATGGCTAACGGGGATTTTGGCGAAGAGATTGATGAATATACAAAAAATGCTTTTTTCTGTGCGCTTGAAGGCAGGGTAAAATGTTTTAAAGCTAATGACAGTACCGTTTTTAATATAGGAAAAGCTCAAGGCAAGTTATTCGGCGGAAATTTATCAACTCTGGTTTCCCTTTGCGGAACAGACTTTATCCCTAACGGAGACTTAATTTTATTTATAGAAGATTTAAACGAACCGATTTACAAAATAGATAAAATGCTCACGCAGCTTTTTAACGCGGAAAAAATCAAAAAAAACGTCAGAGGAATTGCAATCGGCGAATTTTTAAATATTGAAGATAAAAAAACCTTAAATGAAGTTATACAAGAATTTGCATTAAACTTGAATATTCCGATATGCGACGGATTTAGAATTACTCATAGCAAAGTAAAAGATACCGTTCCTATCGGTATAAATGCCGAATTTGACGCGGATAACGGGATTATTACACTATTGGAAGATTACGTAAGCGAATAAGGATAATATGAACAGTCTTTTTGAGATAAAAAATCTGAATATGCATTACCCCGTAAAAGACGGTCTGATGGGAAACCTTATCGGTTATGTTTATGCGCTGAATAACGTTAATTTAAATATATATGAAAATGAAATTTTGGGGCTTGTAGGAGAATCCGGAAGCGGAAAATCAACTCTGGGTAATTGTATACTCAAGCTCCTCAACCCAACCTCGGGAGAAGTTATTTTTTACGGCGACGATATTACAAAAAAAACAAAAAGGGAATTAAAAGAATTCAGAAAAAAAGCCCAGCTTATATTTCAAAACCCCTATATGAGCCTTGACCCGAGAATGAAAATATATGATATTCTCAAAGAACCTTTTATTATTAACAAAATTAAGGATAAACAAAAAACTGACGAAACAATAAAAAAAATAATAAAATTAATAGGAATGGATAAAGAAGTTCTCTCCCGCTACCCTCATGAGTTCTCGGGCGGTCAGCGTCAAAGAATAGCAATAGCAAGAGCAATAATCTTAAATCCTAAATTTATAGTGGCGGATGAACCTGTCAGCGCGCTTGATGTAAGTATTCAAGCCCAAATTGTTAACCTGCTCTTAAAACTAAAACAGGAGCTAAATCTTACCATGCTCTTTATTTCACACGATTTAAGCATAGTAAAATATATCTCCGACAGGGTCGCAGTAATGTACTTAGGTGAAATTGTTGAAATTGCCGAAAAAGAAGAACTTTTTAACAACCATAAACACCCCTACACAGAAGCCCTATTAAATGCAGTACCCGTTATAAAAGAAGATAAAACAAAGAAAATAATACTATCAGGCGATATCCCCTCGCCTCAAAACCCGCCAAAAGGCTGTAAATTCCATACGAGATGCCCTTATGTTATGGAAAAATGCAAAACAAAAGAACCCGACTTCTATGAGATATCAAACGACCATAAAGTAAGATGCTTTTTGTGTGAAAAATAAATATAAAAAGTTATTTATTCGGATTTTTTTAAATAAAAAGCTTTAGTATTATCGCTAAAACTAAAAACATTTCAAATTTATGAAATCTGCATTTCAACCATTTATGATATAATAATTGAAATAAAGGGCATAAAATGACACCGGAAGAAAAGGCAAGGATTGAGATTGATAAAATGCTTGAACAAGCAGGCTGGGTTGTTCAAGACAGGTCTGAATTAAATATCAGAGCTTCATTGGGAGTCGCAATAAGAGAATTTGTTATGAAAGATAACGGTGAATCCGATTATCTTTTGTTCATTAACGGTAAAGCTGTCGGAGCTTTAGAAGCAAAAAAAGCAGGATATACACTTAGCGGTGTTGAAACTCAATCACAAGGTTATGCGTGTAATTTACCTGAAGGTGTCAGATGTTATCAAATGCCTTTACCTTTTGTTTATGAAAGTAATGGTTCTGAAATTTATTTCAGAGATTGCAGGGATAAAATTTGCCGTTCCAGAAGGCTTTTTGCTTTTCATAAACCCGAAACGCTTTTGGAACTAATAACAAATGAAGATACTTTAAGAAATAAACTTTTGACCTTACCGGAATTGAATAAAGAAGGTTTAAGAGATTGCCAAATTGAGGCAATAGAAGGTCTTGAAAAATCTTTAAAAAACGGTAAACCTCGTGCGTTAATTCAAATGGCAACAGGGGCAGGCAAAACTTTTACAACATGCAATTTTACATACAGATTACTTAAATACGCAAAAGCAAAAAGAATTTTGTTTTTAGTTGACAGAAATAATTTAGGCGAACAAACAAAAAAAGAATATGAACAGTTTAAACCCAAAGGCGAGAATAAAGCATTTACTGATATTTATATAGTTCAACATTTGCAGCATAATAAAATCGATAAAGATGCAAAAATTGTAATAACAACAATCCAAAGACTATATTCCATGCTAAGAGGCGAAGAAGATTATGATGAGGCAAACGAAGAAAATTCCGCCTTTGAATATAACTCATCTATCGGGAAACCGAAAGAGGTTACATATAATAAAAATTTACCGATAGAATTTTTTGATTTTATTGTTGTAGATGAGTGCCATAGAAGCATTTACGGTGATTGGCGTCAAGTTTTAGAATATTTTGATGCTTTTACAATCGGGCTTACGGCAACTCCATCCAAGCAAACTTTGGGATATTTTAACAGTAATTTGGTTTCGGAATATCCATATCAACGCTCCGTTGCGGATAAAGTAAATGTCGGATATGAAATATATTCTATTAGAACAGATGTAGGCGAGAATGGAGGAAAAATCAATAAAGGATTCAGCATTCCTGTTCGTGATAAAAAGACAAGAAAACAAACTTATGAAATGCTTGATGAAGATTTAGAATATAAAAAACCTGATTTAGACAGAACCGTTTTTGTACCCGACCATATAAGAGCGGTTATTCAATGTTATAAAGATACGATTTTTACTGAACTTTTCCCCGAGCGTGAACAAACTTGGATTCCCAAAACCTTGATATTTGCAAAAGATGACAGCCACGCGGAAGATATTGTAAGAATAACTAGGGAAGTTTTTAATAAAGGGAACGATTTTTGCAAAAAAATCACTTACAATGTTTCGGGTATTAAAGCAAAAGATTTAATTGCCGAATTTAAAACATCACCTGATTTCAGAATAGCAGTTACCGTTGATATGATTGCAACAGGTACGGATATAAAACCGCTTGAAGTCGTAATGTTTATGAGAGATGTTCATTCAGAGCTATATTTTGAGCAAATGAAAGGTAGAGGCTGCCGAACAATTAATAATACTGACTTGCAGCAAGTTACCCCGAATGCGGAAGTTAAAAACAGGTTTTATTTAATTGATGCAGTAGGTGTTACAGAAAGCAAGAAGTCAGCCTCACAGCCTCTTGAAAGAAAAAGAACGGTATCTCTTAAAAAACTTATGGAAGATGTAGCGGTAGGAAAAGTTGATGATGACACATTAAGTTCTTTAGCAGGCAGAATTTCAGCCATTAATGCAAATATAGACAATGATGACAACAAAAAAGTTATTGAAATGACGGGAGGAAAAACACTCTCGGATATTGCAAACGATATTTTAAATACTATTGATTACGACAAAACACAAAATATGAGCGAAGATGAAATTCTTGAAATTAAAGACGAGGCTGTTAAACCTTTCTTTGAACCCGTATTCAGAAGACTTGTTCTTGAACTTAAAGATAAGTCTAAATTATATATTGATGAACTGACTCCTGCCGTTATTATTTCATCGGAATTTAGCATCAAAAGCGCAAATGAACTTACAACAAACTTTAGTGCATTTATACAGGCAAACAAAAACGAAATTGATGCCCTATCCATTATTTATAATAAACTGTATAGAGAAAGACATCTTACTTATGAAAAAATAGAGGAATTGCATAATAAGCTTTCTGCGCAAATGCCTCCTTTAGAAACCGCCAATTTGTGGAGAGCATATCAACTTTTGCAAAAAGATAAAGTACAGAATATCAAATCTCCCGAAAAACTTTTAACAAATGTTGTTCAGCTTGTTCGCTTTGCGATAGGACAAGATGAAAAACTTGAAGATTTTTCCTCCGTTGCAAATTCAAGATTTGAACTTTGGAAAGGCAGACAGATTAAAAGAGGAATTGAATTTACATCAGAGCAGCAACAATGGCTTGAAGAAATTAAAAATTATATTATTGCAAATGCGTATATGCAATTAAATGATATTCAGGAATATATGGGGCATAAAGGAGGAATAATAAGAGCAAAACAAGTTTTCGGCGCCGAACTTAATAATATTTTGGATGATTTATCAAATGCACTGGTGGGGTAGGGAATGAGTATAGAACAATATAGAGCTACAATCAGTATAGAAAGACTAAAATCATTTGGTTTTGGAATAGATGAAATTGAAAACAACGAAGAGTTATTATTAAAACTGTATAAATTAAATATAAAAGTATCACAAGCATTATATCCTATACTTTGTATATTAGAAATTCATCTGAGGAATGCTATATATAATATGTTGCAGACTATATATGGCGAAAATTGGCTTATGGATGAGATAAAAGAACAACATATTTTATTAAATAATGAATATGAAGAATTAAGTAAAGCATATTCAAAATTGAAGAAAAGATATAAAAATAAAACTATTACAATAGGCAAAATAATTGCAGAGTTAAATTTTGGTTTTTGGACAGGAATATGTTCTAAGAAATATAATCCGCATATTTGGTCAAAAAAAGGTGCTTTTAGAGGGGTATTTATTAATTATCCAAAAAATAAGCAGGAACAAATCCATGAAATATCTATGAATTTAACAAGAATAAGAAATTTAAGGAATAGAGTTTTTCATTATGAGCCAATTCTAAAAGATAGTAGTAAGATTTTCATATTATATAAAAAGATGAAAGATATTATAGGATATTTGCCTCAAGATAATTCCCAAATATTAAAAGATACAGATGATTTTATTGATGTTATTGGAAAAATAATTAAAGAATTTTCAAATATATTGAAAATAATAAAGCAAAAAACCTTGAGCACTATGCCGAAGCAGGAAGAAACTCAAGGTTATACATAACCATTTTAACATAAAAATTATTAATTTTCAACATAAGTTATTAATTTTTAATAAATGGATAGAAAGAATACAAATATGAAACCGGATTATGAATTTATAAAGAAAACTAATATAAAACACTTGGCAGGAGGAATGTAGATGACAAAACTTCCTCAAGGTTGGGTTGAGTGTGAATTAAAAGATATTTCAGAATACAAAAAAGGTAAAAAACCCAAAGTTTTATATAATGAACAAAATAATAATCTTTTGCCTTATATAGATATTAAATGTTTTGAAAAAAAAATTATAGAAAATTATACAAACCAAAGTGATGGTATTTTAATTGATGATAGTTATATTTTAATAGTATGGGATGGAGCAAGAGCTGGATTTTGTGGAGAATTTTTGGATAAGGGTATTTTGGGTTCCACTTTAATGGCATTAAAAGTGATTAATATGAATAAAAATTTCGTTAGTTATTTTATTAAATCAAAATACCAAATACTAAATAAAAAGACAAAAGGTACAGGAATACCACACGTAAATCCTGAATATTTTTGGAAATTAAAAATATGTATACCCCCTTTAAACGAACAAAAGAGGATTGTGGAGAAGATAAAAAAGGAATTTGAGAATATTGATAAAGGGATTGAGTATTTATCAAGAACTAAAGAGCAAATAAAACAATACCGCCAATCCATCTTAAAATCAGCATTCGAAGGTAGATTATGCAGAACAACAGATTGGGAAGAAAAAAGTTTAATAGAAATTTCCGAAAAAATAACTGACGGAAGTCATTTTTCTCCAAAAACAACTGGAAATGGTATTTTCCCTTATATTACCGTAAAAGATGTATTAAATGATAAAATTAATTTCAAACAATGTAAGCATATTTCACTACAAGATTATAATGAATTGGTTAAAAATGGCTGTCAACCTATAAAAAATGATGTGTTATTTTCTAAAGATGGAACTGTAGGAAAAGTCGTTTTAATAGATTTTGAACAAAAATTTGTCATTTTATCTTCTTTAGCCATAATACGTCCAAAAATAAATATTATATATCCTGCTTTTTTAAAATATGCTTTAAAAAATCCTCAATTTATTCAAATGGCTTTAAATAAAAAAACCGGGGTAGCCATTAGAAGAATAATATTACAAACATTAAAGAAAATGAAAATTTCTTTTCCTAAAGAAGTGTCAATTCAAAAAAAGATTGTTCAAGAAATCGAAAAAAGGTTTAAGATTGCAGATGAGATTGAAAAAATTGTTGATAATGAATTAGAAAATTCAAAACAACTTAAACAATCAATCTTAAAAAAAGCATTTGAAGGCAGGCTTGTACCTCAAGACCCCACCGACGAACCCGCCTCAAAATTATTGGAAAGAATAAAACAAGAAAGAAAAATAAATGACAGAAAATAATTTAGTTACAAAAGTTTGGAATTACGCAACAATATTAAAAGATGCAGGGGTAGCATATACCGATTATGTCGCTCAAATCACTTATATGCTTTTTTTGAAAATGGATCAGGAATATTCGGATAACCTTAATCAGCCGTCTTTAATCCCGAATGAATATAAATGGAAAACTTTAATGAAATTAGACGGAACAGAACTTGAAGAAAGATATTCAAAAGCATTAAACGATTTATCAAAACAAAGCGGTATAATTGGCGCAATATATACAAAGGCGCAAAATAAGATAGATGAACCGGCAAAACTTAAACGTTTATTTTCTTTAATTGACGGTGAAACATGGATTGGACTCGATATTGACGTTAAAGGTGCAATATATGAAGGCTTATTGCAAAAGAATGCAAACGAAACAAAAGGCGGGGCGGGTCAATATTTTACCCCAAGACCTTTAATTAAAGCAATTGTGGAGGTTATGCGTCCTACGCCTGATATGACAATTTTAGACCCTGCTTGCGGTACGGGAGGCTTTTTGCTTGCAGCTTATGATTATATGAAACAACAAACAACCGATAAAAAGCAAATCAGAGCCTTAAAAGAAGAACGAATTTTCGGTAATGATAATACTTCTTTAGTCGTTAGCCTTTGCGCTATGAACCTTTATTTGCACGGTATCGGCGGGACAGAGTGTCCTATAAAGCATTGTGATTCTTTAATGAATGCAGGAGATATTCGTTATGATATGGTTTTAACAAATCCGCCGTTTGGTAAAAAATCCGCAACAAAAATTATGGGCGAAGACGGAACGATAACTACCGAAAAAGAAGATTATCAACGTGAAGACTTTATCGCAACAACATCAAACAAACAAATAAACTTTTTACAACATATTATGACGGTCTTAAAAAATTCGGGCAGAGCTGCCGTTGTTGTTCCTGATAATGTTCTGTTTGAAGGCGGAGCGGGTGAAAAAGTCCGCAAAAGATTGTTAAATCAATTTAACTTACATACAATCTTAAGACTTCCGACCGGAATATTTTATGCACAGGGAGTAAAAGCAAACGTACTTTTCTTTGATAAATTTCCGCCTATCGAAAACGGACACAGGACAAATGATGTATGGGTTTATGATTTCAGGACAAATGTTAATTTAACTCTTGTTACAAATTCTTTAAACGATGAGCATTTAAAAGACTTTATAAAGTGCTATAGCTCAAATGATGTTACAAAAAGAAAAGAAACATGGTCAAAGGAAACCCCCGACGGCAGATGGCGCAAATATACTTATGATGAAATTATAAAACGAGATAAAACAAATCTTGATATAACTTGGATTAAAGATAAAAGTTTGGATGATTTGGAAAATATCCCCGAACCTGATATTTTAGCTAATGAAATAAAAGAAAATTTAAAATCGGCATTGGAATTATTTGAGAAAGTAGATATATAATATTTTATTTTTTTCAAAACAAATGTTGATTAAATATGCAAACAATTTTGTCTTTTAATTTAAGTACGGAATAAAAAAACACTCCCAAAGGAGTGTTAAGTTTGCCTTGAGCCGGACTTGTGCGGGATTGCCCAAGAGAGCTATGCTCGATTGGAGGCAAGACCACATGCCTGCTTCGTAAAACGAAGCAAGGTAAACCGCAAGTTCTTAACGAGCTTTAGCGAGTTTAGAACTGCGTGTGAGAGTACGCAATAAAAAACACTCCCGAAGGAGTGTTAAATTTGCCTTGAGCCGGACTTGAACCGGCACCAGGGGTGAGCCTGATTGGATTTTAAGTCCAACGCGTCTACCACTTCCGCCACCAAGGCATTCACTTTGTGTAATATAATATAAAAAAATTTTTCTGTCCAGTAAAAAAATTAAAAAAATTTATCATTTTGAAAAAAGAGTTGTTAAAATCTTGTATTGTATGATAGAATTACTACTATAGGTAATAGAATAAAAAATTATAATTTTATGAATTAATATACAAATTTATAAATTTCATATAGCATAAGTACGCATTTTGCGTATTTAGAAAGAACGAGGTATAGGAAAATAGATAATAGTACTTTAATTATACTTTTTGCGATTCTTTTGGTTGCTTGCGTTCTTTTCTGGAGAGACTCGCGCAGAGGAAAAAGAGAAAAAGAGCAATTATTAAAAGATTTGGAAGAAAAGAACAGCTTATATAAAAAAGAAGCTATGCTTGCGGCAAAAGAAGCGGTTCAAAAAGATATCGAAAAGTTTCAGGAAGAAACAAAAGAAAGAAGGCATGAGCTTTCAAAACTTGAAGCTAAATTAACAAAAAAAGAAGAACAATTAGACCAAAAAGAGCAGGAAATTTCAGGCAGGGAAACCGAGCTTCAAAGAAAAATGGATGAAGTAACGGATAAAGAAGATTATCTGTCAGAAGTTTTGCAAAAACAATTGCAGGAGCTTGAAAGAATATCGGGTTTATCAATAGACGAGGCAAAAAATCTTCTATTGGAACAGTTAAAAGTAGACCTGCAGCAGGAAGCAAATAATCTTATAAGGGAAAATGAAAACCATATAAGGGAAGTATCAAATGAAAAAGCTCAAGAGATACTTACAACGGTAATGCAAAGATGTGCTATCGACCAAGTAATTGAGTCAACGGTTACTTCAGTAAGTTTACCTTCAGACGAAATGAAAGGACGTATAATAGGCAGGGAAGGAAGAAACATAAGAACATTAGAAACACTTACTGGGGTTGACCTAATTATTGATGATACTCCTGAAGCTGTTGTTCTTTCTTGCTTTGACCCAATAAGACGAGAGATAGCAAAACTTGCTTTAGAAAAACTTGTGGCTGATGGGCGTATACACCCTGTCAGAATAGAAGAAATGGTTGAAAAAGCTCGTGTTGAAATTGAACAAAAAATCAAGCAGGAAGGTGAAAATGCCGTTATGGAAATGGGCATTATGAACCTTAATAAGGAGCTTGTTAAAACTTTAGGGCGATTATACTATAGAACAAGTTACGGACAAAATGTATTATTACACTCTTTAGAGGTTGGTCATATAGCTGGAATGCTTGCTTCAGAGATTGGAGCTAATGTTAAGATTGCAAAAAGAGCAGGTCTTTTACATGATATCGGTAAAGCCGTAGACCAAACTCAAGAAGGAACGCATATCGAACTTGGTGTGGAACTTGCCCGTAAATACGGCGAAAGAGAAGAAATTATTCATGCAATAGAAGCACACCACGATGACGTAACGGCAAACACGGTAGAAGCAGTGCTTGTAAAGCTGGCTGATGCAATATCGGCAGGCAGACCCGGCTCCAGAAGAGATACTCTTGAAATTTATATTAAACGATTACAAAAACTTGAAGAAATAGCATTAAGTTACGAAGGAATTAAACAATCCTTTGCAGTTCAGGCAGGAAGAGAAATTCGTGTTATAGTTCAGCCTGATAAATTTGATGATATAGCAAGCACACGTTTAGCAAGAGATATAGCAAAAAGAATCGAAGAAGAACTTGATTATCCGGGTCAAATCAGAGTAACGGTTGTAAGAGAAGTACGAACAACCGAAATTGCCAAGTAGCAATTTAAAAAGACCAAACGGATAAAATAATGAGTTCAGAAACAATCAAAATCACATTTTTAGGCGATATAGTAGGTAAACCCGGCCGTCATGCCGTAAAAGACTATATCGCCAATTTAAAAGAAAAACCTGATTTTATTATTGCTAATGCAGAGAATGCTTCTCACGGCTTTGGTTTAACAAAAAAGAATTACAATGAACTCTTATCATACGGAATTAATTGTTTTACATCGGGCAATCACATATGGGACAGGCGTGAAATATTTGATTATATAGAAGAAGCCGATAAATTAATACGCCCCATAAATTATCCTCCAAACACAAAAGGTCAGGGATACGGCATATTTGAAGCGAACGGGGTAAAGATAGGAGTTATCAACGTACTCGGCAGAACCTTTATGGGAATGTATGAGTCGCCTTGGTCGCTTTTGGATAATGCTATTGAAACCATAAAAAAAGAGACTAACATAATAATTATTGATATTCATGCAGAAGCAACCGCCGAAAAAATATGCATCGCCAAATATTATGCGAAAAAAGGTATAAGCGCCATAATAGGCACACACACTCACGTGCAGACCGCAGATGAACAAATATATGAAGATTGTTGTGCATATATATCAGATGCAGGAAGCTGTTGTGATATAAACGGAGTCATCGGAATGGAATATGAGGCTTCCGTTAACAGACTTATTACTGCTATCCCCGACAGACTTGATGTTGTTGATTCAGGTCAATACCAAATTAACGGTGTAAATATAACCGTTGATGTTTTAACAGGTAAAGCCCTGACTATAGAAAGAATTAACGAAAAAATAAATAAAGATGAGGAAAAGTAGATTATGAAAGGATAAGGAAGTGAAAGTCGATTTACATATCCACACATCGTACTCCGATGGCGCATTTTCTCCCGAGAAAATAGTCGATACGGCAGTCGATGCAGGGCTTGGCGCGATTGCAATTACAGATCACGATAATGTGCTTTCGTATAATATTGCCCGAGAATATGCTAAAGATAAGTCTATCGAAATTTTACCGGGAGTTGAAATCAACACCCTCTATAAGGGTTATGAAGTTCATATCCTCGGATATTTTATGGATTTAAATAACAGTGATTTTCAAAAATTGATAAAAGCACAGCAGCAGGCACGTATTAAACAGACAAAAGAAATAATAAATCTGCTTGCAAAAAAAGAAGGAATAAAAATAACTTTAGACAGTATAGTAAAACAGGTAGCGGAAGGCGGAAGTATCGGAAGACCGCATCTTGCAAAAGCAATCACAAATGCGGGCGGGACTTTAAGCGTTATTGATGCTTATAACAAATATATTAACGACAACTCTCCCGTTTACGTTCAAAGAAAAACAGTTACCCCCTTTGATGCGGTAGAAGTAATCTATGATGCGGGAGGAATCCCTGTGTTTGCACATCCTTTTGATGTAGATATCGCAGACCAATTAACAAAAGAAATGATGAATTTCGGCTTAAGAGGACTTGAAGCTTATCACAGAAAGCACTCACCCGCTATAATCGAATATTTTTCAACTCTGGCGGAAAAATACGGACTTATTATAACGGGCGGTTCGGACTTCCATGCACCTAACCCCAATAACGGCAATATCATCATGGGTAAGAACTTTGTTCCCGATTGGATTTATGATGAACTTATGAAAGAAAAACGCAGAATGGAGCTTGCAAGGTGAAAAATCTCTCCTTCAGCCTGTTTAATATAATTTTCGTATTTATAATAGCATTACTGATTATATTAATAGTTATTCCTTTTAATCTGATTAACTTAGAGCAGGCGCAGAGAATTGCAAAATGGAAATCGGAGTTTGAACGGCTTAATTATTGTTTTGAACTGGTTAATATTCATGAAGGCTCGATTATCCCTTCAAATGAGGAAGTAGGAATTATAACAGACGAATATTTTATACTAAACAGAATTAAGCCTTATTTTAATTTTAAGGAAAATAATTTTATTAAAATTAAAAATTATAAATATAAAAAAATGAATTCAAGCCCCATTTTAAAAGATTATAAATTTTATTTTGATAAATTCATTGAGGATAAAAACGGTACAATTCTTTCAATAAAACCGAATGATATAAATATAATAAGCGAAGAGCAGCCGTTATATTTTATGTTCGTTGATTTAAACGGACTTGAAAAGCCGAATAAAATCGGACAAGATATATTTTTTATAAGCATTTATAAAAATTATGTAAAACCATTAGGTTACAACAGAAGTCATGCCAAATTAAAAATGAACTGTTCCGCAATAGGGAGCGGATTATACTGCAGCCAATACTATCTTTTGGGCGGCAGATTTTAATCAATCTAGTGTCGCACTTTGCCGCCGACTCTTCGTCGCCGTTCAAGTGCTCACCTTTTAAAGTTGCCACTCAAAAATTTCGCTCAGGTTCTTTATCGCGAAATTTTCTCGGACAAAATTTGAGTAAATAACATGTTTATGATAAAAAGTAATTAACTTAGGTTAAAAGGAGAAAATAATGACAGAGAAGAGAGTGTGGTTATTCAAAGAAGGTAATGCTTCCATGAGAAACCTTTTAGGCGGAAAAGGTGCAAACCTTGCAGAAATGACCAATTTAGGATTACCCGTTCCACCGGGACTTACCATTACAACAGAAACTTGTATGGAATATATAAATAACGGCAACAAAATGCCCGCAGGGTTAATGGATGACGTTAAAGAAAAATTAAAAATTGTTGAACAGCAAGCAGGTAAAAAGTTTGGCGATAAAACTAATCCACTGTTAGTTTCCGTTCGTTCAGGCGCAAGAATTTCCATGCCCGGTATGATGGAAACAATTTTAAACTTGGGTTTAAACGATGAAACCGTTGAAGCAATGGTAAAATTAACCAATAACCCGAGATTCTGCTACGACAGTTACAGAAGATTTTTAACTATGTTCGGTTCTGTTGCTTGGGAAATGGATAGACAAAAATACTTTGAATCGGAAGTAGAAAAAGTAAAAGCACGCGAAGGCGTTAAGTCTGATACCGAAATCAGTGCAGAAGGATGGAAGTCCTTAATACCGATATACAAAAACGTTATTAAAGAAGTTACGGGCAAAGAATTCCCTCAAGACCCTTATGTTCAATTGCAGGAAGCTATTGAGGCGGTATTTAGAAGCTGGAATATCCCGAGAGCCGTAGCTTACAGAAACATGAACAAAATCGACCATAACTACGGAACAGCCGTTAACGTTCAAACAATGGTATTCGGGAATATGGGCGATGATTGCGCAACAGGTGTTTCATTCACAAGAAATCCCGCAACAGGTGAGAACAAATTCTATGGTGAATACTTAACAAACGCGCAAGGTGAAGATGTTGTTGCAGGTATAAGAACACCAAAACCGATTGCAATGTTAGAAACAGAAATGCCTGATTTATACAGACAATACGTTGATATAGCTAAAAAACTTGAACTCGGCTACAAAGATGTTCAGGATATGGAATTTACCATTGAAAGAGGGAAATTATACATTCTTCAAACAAGAAACGGTAAAAGAACGGCTGCAGCTGCGGTAAGAATTGCCGTTGAAATGCACGAAGAAGGCATTATTACAAAAGAAAGAGCAATACAACTTGTTGACCCGTACAGCGTAAACCAAATTTTACTTCCTTGTTTTGATACAAAAGCAATGGAAGAAGCTAAAAAGATTTCAACGGGTGTAAATGCTTCCCCGGGTGCTGCGGTCGGTAAAATCGTATTTGACACCGAAGAAGCCGCTCAAAGAGGTGAAGCAGGCGAAAAGGTTATTCTTGTTCGTATAGAAACCTGCCCTGATGATATCCACGGAATGGCTGTTTCTCAAGGCGTATTAACGCTAAGAGGCGGTGCAACATCACATGCTGCTGTTGTTGCAAAAGGTATGGGTAAACCCTGTGTATCAGGATGCGAAGATATTAAGATTGATTTAGCTAATGAAACTTTAACAGGCGCAGACGGCACTGTTTACCACAAAAATGATGTTATTTCATTAGATGGCGGAAAAGGTTTAGTTATGGCAGGAGCTGTTAAACTTGTTGAAGCTAAGATTGATGATAATTGGAACAAGTTCTTTACTTGGGTAAACGAAATCAAAAAATTACACGTTGAAGCAAACGCTGATACTCCAAAAGATATTGAAAATGCTTTAAAATTCGGTGCTGAAGGTGTAGGACTTTGCAGAACGGAACATATGTTTATGGATCCGGATAGACTCCCTTGGGTGCAAAAAATGATTATTGCAGGTACTCCTGAGGCAAGAAAAGAAGCTTTGGATAAACTTCTTCCTATGCAATATTCAGACTTTTATGCAATGTTTAAAGCATTAGGTGATAAACCTTTAACGGTAAGACTTTTAGACCCGCCGTTACATGAATTTTTACCCGATAAAGAATCTTTAATCGCAGAAGTTGCAACCTTAAAGGCTCAAGGTAAAGACTATCGCGAAAAAGAAGAACTTTTGCATGTTGTTGAAGGCTTATCTGAATCTAACCCGATGATGGGTTTAAGAGGATGCCGTTTGGGTTTAACATATCCCGAAATCAATGAAATGCAAGTAAGAGCTATTTTTGAAGCATGCTGCGACCTTAAGAAAGAAGGTCATAACGTACAACCTTGGGTTATGATTCCTTTAATCGGACACGTTAACGAGCTTAAAGTTGCTAAAGAGATTTTAGTTCGTGTAGCTAAAGAAGTTATGACTGAAAAAGGTGTTGAAGTAAATTATAAATTCGGTACTATGATAGAAATTCCTCGTGCAGCTTTAACTGCGGATGAAATAGCAGAATATGCGGAATTCTTCTCATTCGGTACAAACGATTTAACTCAAATGACCTTCGGTTATTCAAGAGACGACGCAGAAGGCAAGTTCTTAAACAGATATGTAGAACAAAAGATACTTCCTTCTAATCCTTTTGCGACATTAGATACAAAAGGCGTAGGTCAGTTAATTGAAATGTCTATGGAAAAAGGCAAAAAAGTTAACTCTAAACTTGTAGGCGGAGTTTGCGGTGAACATGGCGGCGACCCTGACAGTGTTAAATTCTGTAACAAAATCGGGTTGGATTATGTATCCTGCTCACCGTTCAGAATACCACAGGCAAGATTAGCTGCTGCTCAAGCGGTTGTAGAACAAAAAGCATAAAACTCTTTAAGTTAAATACAAAAGAATGACCCAAAGGTCATTCTTTTTTTTGCAATTTGTTTTTACTTGGGAAAGCCAGCATTTTAAGCAGTTTTAATCTTACTTCATCTTTATATTCGGGTTTTATAAGGTAATTAATATAACTGTTTACCATATCATATTTATCAGTGTCATTTATTTTAATTATAAAATTTTTAATTCCTTCCTTCGTATATTTTTCAATATCTTCAATAGATAAAGAAGTATATGTTTCCTGCTTATTCATAGGAAATTCAAAGTTTAATACATCTTCGCTCATTTTATTTAAAGTTTCGATATCTTTTTCAATATCGGTTGTATATATAGAATTTTTAGCTAAATCTTTAATGTTCACTGTTTTTATATATTCATATTTATTTTTAATGAATTCAGCCAGTTTTTCATTATAGACTAAGGCATAAATATCAGCATTCTGAGCCATTTTTAATATCATATTCATATATGTATCGTAAAAATGTTTTTCTTCAAGCCTTGTATTATCAAACTCAAAAAACAACATAAGATTATTGTCCGTAATGTATTTTAATTCATTCTCAATTTTTTCATATGAATAAATTTCAACAGTTTTATTGTGTTTAGCCCATATACAATAAGGAAAATTTCCGGCAAACCCGATTTTTTCAATATTTTGATTAAGAATATCAGGGGTTTTCTCTTTTAAATCAAGTATTCTTTTAATAATATTACTTGAAGTTTCCTCCAAAGAAAAAATAAGATTATATTTTTGCATTAACTTCTCTCCGTACTTTATTAAAATGCTGCTGCGTTAAATTTTTTCTGATCCAATCATGATATTCGGGTTTTATTAAATAATAAATATAACTTTCTATTAAATCTATATTTGTATAAGATTTACTTATACTTCTGTTAATAATGGCATTATTAATGATAAAGTTATTAAATCCTTTATTATTCAGTTTTCTTAGTTTATGTAAAGAAATAAAATCGGGATTTTTAAAAGAAGAATAAAATGATAAATCATTCTCCAAAGGGCACAAAAATAAACCGTTCTCATTGTAATATAATTGTTCTTTTGAAATATATTCACGATGAAAATCATAAAGAGGGCAATCCCCCATACATAAAGGATTTAGCATTAAATATGTATCAGATTTGTGTTTTACTTTCAAATTAATTATTTGATTGTTTAATCTGCTTTCTACAAATATATTTTTTCTTCCGAGTCCGTTTTTATTCACAATTTTAATTATTTTAAATTTAGGATAGTTTTTCTTTATATAATCTTCTAAAATCTCCGACACGAGAGTAATATAATTTCCTTTTTTATGCGCTGTTTTAAGCACTGCATTTGAATAAGTATCATATAAATGTTCTTTTTTTAAAAAATTATTTTCAAATAATAAATTAATGGATAATTTATTTTGATAATAAAAATCAAAAATTTGCTTTATATGTCTTAATGGCGCATATTTTCTTGTATTATTTAAACCCCAAATTGAATAAGGAATAGTTCCATATATTTGCGATAATATATAATCATCATAAAAGTATTTCGGATTTGAATTTTTTAATTCAATAAAAAATTTGTTTATATAAAAATTATTAAACAAATTGGGGAGTATAAAATTAACTTTTTTATTGAAAAATTTTAAAAACATAAATTTATAATATCATATTAATTCATTGTACACAGCAATTTTATGAATTATAATTTAAAAATGATTAATACGGAATTAATAAATAAAATATTTAAAAATGCATATATTGAAATCAATACTAATCACAACGAAGCATTGAATGTTTTTGAAAATTATATAAAAAAGAGCGGAAAACATGTACCTTTGCTTATAAATTTTGACACTCATTCAGATGTGTATATAAACAGAAAAAATGATATAGCAACAATAGGGAACTGGGTTAATTTTTGTTTTAACATATACAAAGTAACTGAATTTTATTGGATTATACCGAATTATATTATTGCAAACTCCGAATACAGCAAAACATATAAACAGAAACAAAATTCACAAAAGGGACCATTACTAGGTTTCGATAATATTGATTTAGACCTTAATAAAGTAACCACACAAAAATTATTATTTAATCCAAAAACAATCGAATTAATATCCAAAGGTAAATTAAACAGCATAAATAAAAAATGCAAAATATTTAATATGAAAAATATAGAAGAACAACTTACAAATTTAATTCCGATAGATATCAATATTTTAACAATATCAAATTTGAATATTTTAAGCGGAAAAGAAATATTATTGAGCATAGATGCGGATTATTTTTGCAACTCCGGCTATGATACAACATATAGAATTAATAATAGATATATTAAGGAAGAAGAATTAACCGAGAATATAAATTTTTTTCTTGATAAATTATCGGAAAGTGAAATAAATCCCTGTGCTGTATCATTAACATATTCCCCCATATACATTCAAAGGAAATATTATAAAAATATTGAACAATTTTTTAGCGCAGTAAAAAATGCAGGAAAAGAATAACTATTCATATTTATATTAATAAAATTAAAGTTGCTAAAGAGATTTTAGCTCTCGCAGCTAAAGAAGTTTAACTATACTACGCAATGGACTTTAATTTTTATATTATTCTCGCTTTTTGAAAAAATTTCACATAGATATATTTATAATATTTCTTATGACAAGAATTAATTATATGAAAAGTACCTGTCAAAATCTACGTCGTCAAAGTTGCAAAGAAGTCTGTAAACATCATCATCTTCATCCATTTTTTGGAATTTATATTCATCAAATCTCCATAGTTTGGGATTAATTCCCAAAACTCTGATAATTTCTTTATCCAGCAATATTTTTAGTTTTTTCTTAACGGTTTCAAGCGGAATATCAAGCGCTTTAGAAAGTTCGACAGCCGAAATTCCACCCTCTCGCGAGCATTTTTCGGGAGTCAAAAACATTAACTCAAGTCCTACTTTCTTTAATTCTATGTCTTCTAGAATATCCATCGTTACTAACCTGTTTTTTCACACACTCATGTTCGGCATTTTTTTAAAATACTTTAATTATTTTACATTAAATATATTTTTTTTTCTTTAATTATTGTACAATCAAAGGGGATAATTGGGATAATTTTAATGCAAGAATATAATATAAGTTATAGTCTAGACTCAAAATATTCAGAACAGTTGGCAGTTTCCATAGCTTCAATATTAAAAAATGCCGAAAATTCTGATAATATTAACTTTTATATTCTTGATGGCGGTATATCAAAAGAAGATAAAGAAAACCTGGAAAAATTAAAATCCCTTAAAGCTTTTAATATTGAATATATTAAAGTTGATAATAAAGATTTTAAAAGCTGTCCTTTATTAAAAGATAATAAAAAGGATTATCACGTTACTCTGCCGACATATTACAGGTTCAAACTTCCCGAATATCTTAATAAACTTGATAAAGTTTTATATCTTGACTGTGATGTAATAATAAGGACATCATTAAAAGAGTTATTCAATTATGATATTACACAATATCCAGCTGCAATGGTTTTAGATGCAGAATCAGATAAAGAAGCAAAAAGATTAAATATAAAAAAATACTTTAATGCCGGAGTAATGCTTATTAATCTTGATTACTGGCGAAAAAATAACATTGAAAATCTTCTTTTTGATTACGCAATAAATAAAAAAGATAAAATTCTTTGGCAGGATCAGGATATTATTAATTGTGTTTTAGACGGTAAAATAAAAGAACTTGATAATATATGGAATTTTCAATATTTCCAGTATGAAAAAGTTGATAATAAACAGTTATCCGATATAAATATATTTCACCTTGCAGGCAGATTTAAGCCTTGGCTTATGCCGTTTGAACACACAATTTATGATTTATATTATTACTACTTATCTTTTAGCGCTTGGAAAAACAAAATTGAAGAATATAGACAAACAGGCTCGGGCAAATTTTTGAAAAACGGAATAGGCGGAAACATAACTAACATTACAGTTAATGCTACCGACGAGGATATTCAAAACGTTTATGAAAAAATTAGCCAAAGCTATGATTTTATAAATAATAGTATCCAAAATATTAATCAACAAACTGATTCTAAAATTAACATAATTTATACTGAAATAGACAAAGCTTACAATTACACAAAAGAAGAAATAGAAAAATCAAATTACCTAATAAATAAAGATACTGATGAAAAAATCTCTAAAATTTATGATGAATTAACAGCAAACTACACCTATACAAATGATACAATAAAGGATGCCAAGTATTTTATAACCGTTAAAACTGACGAAAAAATATCAAAAGTTTATGATGAAATAACAAAAAACTATAAATATACGGAAAAAATTGTCCAAGATGTTAACGATGATTTAAGTAAAACTATTAAGGAAAATAACTTTAATATTCAAAATCTTATTCAGGAAAAAACAAATCAAATTTATGAAGATTTTAATAACAAACATACCGAGATAAATAATATTGCTCAAAATCTTAAAGCCGAAATGTATCAATTAAATTTTGAATCCGAAAAGAATTTTGATAACAAAATACAAGAACTTCAAAATAATATTACGGAAAAGGATAAAAATAATTCTCATCATCAGGAAATATTAAATAATAAAATTATAAACATATATGATGTAATAGCGGGAGAATCAGCAAATCGCGAAGAACTTTTAAATAATCTAAGGGATGAATTTAAAACATTAAATGCAAATACAAATACAATAACTGATGAAAAGATTTCAAAAATCTTTGAGGAAATAACAAAAAACTATAATTATACAGAATCTCTTGTACAAGAAGCCGAGGAAAAACAAAACCTAAAAAGAGAAGAAACCATAAATAATCTTACGCAAGATTATAATAAGCAAATACAAGCTCAAAAAGAAGAACTTGAAAATGAGTTTACAAAAAGCATAAAAGAAACTTCAGACTCAATAAAAAAAGAGACCATTGTAAAAATAAGTGAAGTTTATTCATACATAAACTCTCAGAGTTCTAATTTGTATAACGAAATAAAAAATAGCAATAATAATGTAGAAAATAACATTAATTATAAACTTTGGGATATTTATAAAACAAATGAAAATCAAAATTATGAAATAAACACAATAAAAACAAAGCTTGAAGATAAAACTGAGAAAACTGAATTACAAAAAATGCAAGAAGCTGCAACCAATAAAATTAATGAACTCAATATTGAGCACACAAATGCTATAAATGATATGAGATTGGATTTTGAAGATAAATTAAATCAACAGCGCATTAAATATGAGAAAAAACTTATGAATATGGAAAAATTAATCCATAAAATAGAAGAAAAACAAGAAGAAGCAAAGAAAAATATATTTGTAAAACTAATCAAAAAATTAAAGAGATAAGATATGAACAACCCCAAGATATCGATAATATTAATATATAATAATGAGTCAGAACTTGAAAAATGTATCAAAAGTATACAAAATCAGTCTTTTTCTGATACCGAAATTATATGCATTAATAACGGAAGTCAAGATAGCGCAGAAAATATTGTCAAAGAACTTTCAAAAAATGATAACAGAATTAAATTAATCAGTCTGCCGGTAGCAAATGAAATTGATATGGTTAAAAAAACGGGACTGGGTATAGCTTCAGGTGATTTTGTATGTTTTATTCAGGACAATAAAGTATTAGATATTGATTTTATTAAAGACTTATATATAAATATAACATCAACTTCATCTATAAATATACAGGATAAACATTTATACAGAAGGACTTATCTTGAAAATGATAAAGAAATTTCTCAATTAATTGAAGAAAAAATTAATTCCGCATTTAAAAATTCTTTGGAAGAGTTTGATAACAAAAAAAATGAGCTTCAGGAAGAATTTAATAATTTTACAAAGAATAATATTGAAGCCATCAATAATGCCAACTATGAGCTTGTTCAAAGATTTAATCAATTAGAAAAACTTTTCTATGATAAAGAATACGAATATAAAAAAAGGTTTGAAGAATATTCAAAAGCTATAACACAGGAAACAGACGCCAAAATAAAACAAGTTTATGAAGATATTTCAAAAGTCTATGAATATATAAATTCCGAAATAAATCAAAAAGGTTCTGAAATCAATAAAGTATATGAAGATATAACAAAGAACTACCAATATACCGAAAATTTGGTATCCGAAAAAATAAAAGAAATAAATGAAACAAAAGAAACTGCACAAGTCGAGACTCAAAATAAAATAAACGAGCTTGAAAAAGAAATTATTACAAGATACGTTAACCTAAAAAGGCTTATGGATATTCAAAATGATGAAACAGACTCAAAATTAATGGCTTTGAATCCTTCCGATTTAAGTTGTTTTAAAAATGCAGTCGATACAATCAATATTGAAAAAACTTTATCTGACAATATGGAGAAAATATACTCGCATATTAACCAAACTTCATCTTTATTCTATGAAGAACTGTCAAAAATGTACAAGGAAATAAATGAAAAATTACTAAAAATCAATCAGGATAAATAAAAATGCCAAAAGTATCAATTATAATACCTTTTAATAATGTGGAAGATTATATGGAAGAATGTTTGAAAAGCGTAATCAATCAAACATTAAAAGATATTGAAATAATCCTGATAAATGATGCTTCTGATGATAACTCTCTTAATATTGTAAAAAAATATATAAAAAAGGATAAACGTATAAAATTAATAGAATTAAAAACCCGTCAAGGACAAGGCTATGCAAGGAATAGAGGTATAGAAGCCGCACAAGGAGAATATATAGGGTTTGTTGATTCTGATGATTTTATTGAGCCTGATATGTTTGAGCTCTTATATAACAGTGCCAAAAAAAATAATACCGATATAACAATGTGCCAAGCAAGAGAATATGATGATTTAAATGCAAAATATATTAATTATGATTATTATTCACTTGCGGTATTAAACAGTTTTGGTACAAATGTCTTTAAAGCTGAAGATACTAAAAACAATATATTAGATATAAATGTTGCCTTATGGAACAAAGTTTATAAAAGAGAGTTTTTATTATCAACAGGTGAAAAATTCCCGGAAGGCTTTATTTATGAGGATTTGCCGTTTTTCTTCGGAACATACCTCAAAGCAGGCAAAATAAATATTGTATGGAAAAATCTATACAATTACAGGATAAACCGCAAAAATTCAACAATGCTGCAGTTTAATAACAAAATCTTAGACCGTCCCCCTATGGTTTCTTTAACTTATGAAAAATTAAAAGCTTTTCCGTTTTTAAATGATTTAAATATGAAAATCCAAGGCTGGATTATCAACGATTTATTCCACAGATATTCTTTAATGAAAGAAAATTATCAGCAGGAATTTTTCTTCTTAATGAAGAAAGTTTTTGAAAATCTTGATATTAAAAATCCTCAAGATGAATATTGGAAAAAAGTCTATCATTTCCAAGGCTATCTATTTGTGATGAACAATTCTTTTGAAGAGTTCAATACAAAAGTATTTAATGAATATATGGATATTCACAAAGTAGAAGACAGGATTTTATCAAAAATAACCAATAAAGAAGAAACAGATAAACGATTTAATCTGGTATATGATGATATAAATAAAAACTATAAGTACACGGAAAAAATTGTTCAAGATGTTAACGACAATTTAAACAAAACTATTAATGAAAATAACCTCAATACCCAAAATCTGCTTCAGGAAAAAACAAACCAAATTTATGATGATATAAATAAAAACTATAAGTACACGGAAAAAATTGTTCAAGATGTTAACGACAATTTAAACAAAACTAT
>CANQJQ010000016.1 GCA_947624265.1 Candidatus Gastranaerophilales bacterium | reverse complement strand
TGTTTTTCTTTAAATCTTGGAAGGTCTTTTCCCCTAACGGAAATAATATCAAGTTCTCCCGCTTCAAATTTAAGCATTTCATTATTTAGGTCGCCGACAATCAGTATAATGTATTTATCAAAGTAAGGGAGTTTCTGCCCTTTTTCATCAATTGCATAATAATTCGGATTTCTTTTAAATACAACTCTTTGAGCGGGAACATATTCCTCAAGCATAAAAGCACCTGAAGAAACTATATCTTTAGGATTAGTCGTTGTTCCTAAAAATGTATCAAAGTACCTTTTACCTTTTTTTATTGCGGAATTAAAAATATGCTCTGGTGCAACAGGAGTCCCGACAAACCTTTGAAAGGGTGCAAAAGGCTTTTTAATTTTAAATTCCACCGTATATTTATCAATTTTTTTAACTTGAGGATATTCTCCACCTATTAAAACGGAATCCCTTAAAGAGGTATTTCCGTATCCTGCCAAAATAATATCATTCCAGGTAAATACAACATCATCTGCGGTAATTTCTTTACCGTCTGTCCATTTAATACCCTTACGTAAAGTTATTGTATATGTTTTCAAATCATCAGATACTTTCATTTCTTTTGCAAGATAAGGTATAACTTCTCCGGTATCAGGGTCTGTTGAGAATAATGAATCATATAACATTTCTCCGATTTGAGAAGAGGTAGCATCCTTAGATACCCACGGATTAAATGTTTTTGGGCCTTCTCCTATTGTTGAAGTAATAATTTGACCGCCGTACCTGCCCGAATCGGAGCGGGACATTCTGTATTCAGCACCGTTGATTTCCTTTGTTGCAATTGGCTTATATTTTGTTTTTTCAATTTCCTGATTATTAAAATTTATATTTTTATTTTCTTTTTGCACTCCTCTATCTATTCTGAAACATGAACAGAGAATTAATGCCAAAATAAAAATTAAAATTAATATTCTGCCTAATTTTTTCATATTACAAGATTAACACGACATGGTATAAATAGAAAATTATTCCACGGGTTCACCATATAGGCACCATGTTTGTGCTCTTGTAATTTTAACCATTATAAAATCACCTATATTATATTTATCTGCTTCAAAATGAACGATTTTATTGTTATCGGCTCTTGAATTTAAAATAATTTTTCCGTCTTTTTCCGTTTTACCTTCCACCAAAACTTTTAAGGTTTTGCCTACGAATTTTTTATTTGATTTCAGGCAAGCTTCTTTATTTTTCTCGTTGAGTCTTTCAAGTCTTTCATATTTGATGTTTTCGGGAATAAATTTATCTGTCATCTTGCCTGCTTTTGTAAATTCTCTGGGAGAATATGCAGCGGTATTTGAATAATCAAGTTCAAGTTCCTCTATTGCATTAAGTGTATCTTGGAACTCTTCTTCTGTTTCTGAAGGGAATCCCGCAATAAAGTCGCTTGTTATTGTAACACCTTCAAATCTTTGTCTTATTTTATTGACTATCTCGTAGTATTGTTCTTTTGTATAGCGTCTGTTCATTTCTTTTAATATTCTTGAATTACCTGACTGCATCGGGATATGAAAATATTTACAGACTTTTTCACATTCATCAACCGCATTAATAAGATCATCAGTAATATCTGAAGGGTATGAAGTAACAAACCGTACTCTAAACTCACCTTCAAGTTTATTTAATGCCCGAAGAAGATTTGCAAGCGTAATATCAGGATTATTAAAATCCTTTCCATAGCTGTCAACATTCTGACCCAAAAGTGTAATTTCTTTAAACCCTTCATTTATAACATTTTGGGCTTCCATAATTATTTCCTGCGGATTTCTTGAACGTTCTCTTCCCCTTGTAAAAGGGACAACACAATACGTACAAAAGTTATTACAGCCTTCAATAATCGGTATCCAAGCATTTACAGAGTCTTTTCTTATTATTTTAAAATCATTTTGATTTTTTATTACAGGTTTTGTTGTAATTGAACATATCTTTTCTCCCTTTTCAAGTTTGGCTATAAGTTCAGGAAGTTCGTAGATATTATGAGTACCAAAAATCAAATCAACATAAGGCGCACGTTTTCTAATATTTTCTTTATCCTGTTGTGCTACACAACCGCAAATGCCAATCTTAATATTTGGTTTTGTTTTTTTCATTTTACCCCAAACCCCAAGCTGGCTGTATGCCTTATCCGCAGATAATTGCCTTATTGAACATGTATTAATAATTAATAAATCCGCTTCTTTTTCATTGTTTGTTTCAGAATAATCATACTGTGAAAGAATACCTGCAATTCTTTCACTGTCTGATTTATTCATTTGGCATCCGAGTGTTTCTATATATAACTTTTTCATATAGCTATTATACTTAAAACATAATTTTTTAATTTTTACTCATATAATTTTTTTAACTCTGTTTGCTGACCTTCATTTAAAAATTCAAAAAAAGGTTCAAGATAGTTTTTTATTTGCTTTTTTGTTAAAGGTTTTAGTCTTTTATATACTTTTACTGTTTCACCATTTTGCAGAGTTTCTTGCATTACTTCTTCGTAATTTTTTGCTATACCTGTATTATTCATAAATATTTGATGGGTAAGCACCAAAACATTACTTAAAGCCAAATCATTATATATTCCGTGCGGATTAATAAATATAATAAAATCCGCATTTACCTCATACCCGTGGAAATCAGAATCCAATATTGTTTCGGATAAGATATTATTTTTTGCAAAATCACTTTTTGGGTCCAAACTTCTTAATTGATAATATCCTATTGAATTATTCAGACCATATACAGCAACTTTTATATTATTATCCTTTTCATATTCGGATTTCAAATAACTATAGATATTTTTTACTTTTCCATAATCGGAAGATATATAAGGATAACAAAATTTAGAAGGAATTAAGCGGAATACGGAATTATTATTTTTATCAAAAATAAAATATGTACTAAAATTCAATATGTTAAATATTATAAAGAAAATTAAAAATACAAATTTTCCCTTTTTATTTTTTATAATATTCGAGACTTTAAATATCCCGAATGAAATTAAAAGTAACAGCATTGATGAAATAAAGAGATAATGATTTATCCAAATAAACTGATTATTCATAAATACGATAAACAAAAGAGTATATATAATTAAATTAAGAGCAGTAAATCTGACAGTATGATTTTTTAAATAACATACCGTTCCTATAATAGCAAAGGCAAGCAAAATTATTCCCAAATAATCAATAAAAATAACCTGCCATTGATTATATTCGACTGTATAAATAGCTCTCTCTGCATTTTCTGCACCTTCAAGTATTCTTCTGACATAACCGCCCTGAATAATATATGCCATAATTCCAATTAAAGCTGACATTAAACCTATATTTAAACAAGAAATAAAATTTAATTTTAATATATTTTTTATATTTTTTGTTTCAATAACACATAAAATAAAGTTTTCTAAAAGCATAGAAAGAATAAAAGATAAAATTACAACAGAATACCATCTTCTCATTAAAAATGATAAATACAAAAGAACAGAAATAAGAATGATATTTAAAGGTGAAAACTTATCTTTTAAATCAGTTTTTAAATAAAGAATAAAAGCAATAAGGACACAAACCATACCGCAAATATCGGGAACTCCCTGAAGCGAGCACTGCCAATACGCAGTAGATAAAAATATACAAGAACAAACTGCAATTGATAATAAATTACCCTTTTTTTCGTCAGGAAGAAAATACTTATTAAATATAGTATATAACAACATCATACAAGGAAGCATAAATACTATATTTACGGCTAGAATATAACCAAATCTGCTTTCTTTAAAAATGAAATAAAATGGCAGTAAAAATATATTCATAAAAGGATTTCTGTTCAGGTTATATATTTCAAACTGCATTTTAGTAAGAAAATCTCCGATGTTATTAACAAATAACTTAGAATAATCATAGAAAAAAAGATTTTGCTCAACTTTATCGCATATATAAATCGGAGTTTCAAATCTTACAAAAAAATAAACAAATACTGTCATAAACACCAAAAATAACAGTAACAAAAAACATTTAATTTTTAAGTTCATAGAAAAAATTCCTGTTTAAATTATTCATAAAAATAATAACAATTATTTTTAAAACAATCAAAGAGATTTTCTGTTCTTAATATTTTCTTTTAATAATACTGATTGATTTAATTTATCTATTACTAAAAAATTAAATTTTTTAGCATCCTCAGATTCAAATTTTTTGCAGGAATTAATATTAAATAATTTATTAACTTGTAATTCGGCTATACCGCCATACGGTTCTATTCCCGAATTAGTCAGATATATTGTAACATATTCAGATATTTGTCTTAATAAAGAGGTATCATCCTTCGCCGCATCTTTAAGGGAATCCCATATACTTAGAAAATGCATATTGTTATGATTTATTCCGTAATAATTCCTTATCATCTGACTGAAAAATTTAAGCGATTTACCCCTATAGGTATAATCAAAAAACAGATACTGCTTATCGGATTTTGAAATATTATCATTTGATATACCCTGTTTTTTTAAAAATTCACCATATTCTTTAAGACCTTTTGCTGCCCCGAGCGCACAGTATACATCAGGATAACTTCTTAAACCGCTAATAGGCAGATACTTAGTTTCAACTCCCATAAACTCCATCACTCTTGCAATACCGGCTGGAGATCTTCCTATGGATACAAATACATATTTGTCTTTGCCATATTTTTCATCTAAATAAGGTTTAAGCGTTAACGCCATTTTTATATTATCGTCTGAGGCTCTTTTCGTTTTTTCCTCTAATTCACATACTGTCCTTAATGCATGAATTTTATTATTATCAAGTGATTTATAATCTTTTATTGAAAATTTACGTAATCGTGATAAAACATTTTTAGTAATTTCTTTTTCTGTTGCATATTGTGGTTCAAAAGTATCACCTGTTTGCAAAGAAACAGGCACACTGCAAACTTCGGTTTTATTTCTAACCGAATTGACTTTTACAGAGGAAAAAAATTGTTGTATTTGACCTATTTTCATATTGCTATTAAAACAACAGAATATTTTTTTTGCTTGAATATGCATTACGTGTTATACTTCATAAAAAGGAGAAACTATGACAACATTTGTTAAAGCGAGTCATATTCTGGTAAAAACAGAAGATGAAGCACAAAAATTAAAAGATGAAATTATAAAAGGTAAAGATTTTGCTCAAGCCGCTAAAGAAGTTTCTTTATGCCCGTCAGGACAGAACGGCGGAGATTTAGGATATTTTAAAAAAGGGCAAATGGTAAAAGAGTTTGAAGATGCCGCTTTTTCAATGGATATAGGTCAAATCTCAAACCCTATAAAAACTCAATTCGGGTATCATTTAATTTATTTAACTGACAAAAAAGACTGATGAATAAAGATTTAATACAATACTTAAAAGATTTTCTTATTAAAAATGATATTAACGGCTTAATTATTAATTCAACAAATGAATTTCTTGTTGAATATAATTTATTGGAACATAATTCAAGATATTATGTAACCGATTTTACAGGCTCTACCGGAGATGTATTGTTTACAAATGACAAAATATATTTATTTGCGGATACACGTTATCATGAACAAGCATCAAATCAGATTGACCCCGATATCATTGACCTTATCAAAATGCCATTAGATAAATCATACATACAGGCACTTGAAGAATGTATTCCATCATTTTTTAAGTTAGGCGTAATTGCTAAAAAAACTCCAAAGAGATTTTATGATACTCTTTCTAAACATTTGCATGAAAAAAATTCTTCAATAAAACTCTTAAATACAGATCCAGTTATTGAATATAATAAAGAAGCTGTTAAACCGATAAATTATAATGTTTTTTCTATAGATAAATCAATTTCGGGAATGAGTTCGGATGAAAAATTTCAAAACATTAAAGAATATGCGGGAGACAAGTTTAATATATTAGTTACATCACTTGATGATGTTGCGTATCTTACAAATTTAAGGTCATACAGTTTTGACTATGCCTCAGTTTTTCCTGCTAAAGCCATTATAAATCAAGACGGAGTTAAAATATATTCAGATTGCGATTTGCCATATATAGGTGAAAAATATTCGGTTCATCCTTTGAGTGAATTTGAAAATGATGTTCGACAAATTGAGAAATCTAATATTTTTATTGATGATGTTCAGCTAACAATTAATGATTATAAGTTAATAAATCCTTCCAATAAAATAATGCAAAGTCATTTAAAACTATTTAAAACCATAAAAAATAACTGTGAAATTAATCATTTACAAAAATGTTTTGAACGTTCCGATAATGCATTGAGAATTGTATATGATATGTTATCATCCGACAAATTATACTCGGAATATGATTACTATGAAGCATTAATAAAATCCCTTAAAGATAACGGTGCATTATCTTTAAGTTTTAAACCGATTGTCGCTTCGGGAACAAATTCATCAATAGTTCATTATTCATATCCATCAAAAGAGAAGATGGTAAAAGACGGAGATTTTTTATTAATAGATTACGGAGGATACTATGAAGGCGGTTATGCAACAGATACAACAAGAACATTTATCAAAGGAACTCCGACTCAAGAGCAGAAAATTGCATACACAACAGTTTTAAAGGCATTTCTTAATGCATATTATAATGAATATCCTAAAAAATCTTCTTATTTTGATATTGATAAAATTGCAAGAGAAACGATAAATAAATCAATTGAAAAAGAATATGCATTTTCTCATTCAACGGGGCATGGTGTTGGTATAAATGTCCATGAAAATCCTCCGAGAGTTTCATCTTCTCCTGCATCTAAAACCAAAATAATGGAGAACAGCGTTTTTTCCATTGAACCCGGTGTATATAAAGAAGGCTGGGGCGGAGTAAGACTGGAAAATACTGTTTTTGCTTCCTATAATGAAGGTAAAATTCACATGAACAGTTTCTCTCATTTTCCGTTTGAAATTCAATTAGTTGATATTTCTTTATTAAATGATTATGAAAAATATTATTATATGAAATGGCAGGCAGGAGCTTGCATATGATGGAAAATTTATCATCCAATAAAATTAAAGAAATTAAAAAGCTTCAGCAGAAAAAATATCGTGAAGAAACAGGTCTTTTTATTGCGGAAGGGGAAAAAACCTTAGAGGATATTATCAAATCTAAAGTTGAAATAATAAAAATTTATTCAACTAAAAATATCGATAATCTCTGTAAAAATTATACTTTAATTTCAGAAAATGACATGAAAAAAATATCAACAACTTCCTCTCCTTGTGAAATATTGACAATTGCAAAAAAAAGAGAAATTAATACCGATAATTTTAAAAAATTAAATAATATTCTACTTCTTGATTGTATTGCTGACCCCGGCAATCTGGGGACAATTATTAGAAGCGCTTCAGCTTTTGGTATTGACGGGATTATTTTATTCGGAAACTGCGTTGAACATTATTCCCCAAAAGTGCTTCGTTCTTGTACAGGGAATTTTTTCAAATTGCCGATTATTACAATCCATGATAAATCTTGTTTAAAAGAATATTTTCCCGAACATAAATTTATTTCCACCGATTTATCAAAAGAATCGGACATAACTATACAAAAATGTTCTGAGATTAATAAAAAAATTATCATGTTCGGCTCAGAAGCAAAAGGATTACAAAAAGATTTAATCGAATTATCAGATTTTAATCTAAAACTTAATATGAAAAAAAATGTAGAATCCTTAAATCTTTCTGTTTGTGTATCAATTATACTGTACGAATTAAGTGTTTTATAATTTCTTTTGTAAACTTTTCTTAACAATACTAAAGTATTTTTTATTATTTCCGATAACATACATGTCAGATTGATGGAGTGTAAGTATGAACAGTAATTTCGCATTAAACCAAGATGTTGCAATGGAAGTAAAGAAATTGTTGGATAATATCGATGGTATTATCGTAAACTTTGATTTATTTGCTTCAATTGTAGAAAATCAAGTTTAATTAAAATTTTTACATTAATTATCCCTTAATGTTAAAAAAACAATCATTAAGGGAATTGTTTTATTGAAGGTAATGTAAAGAAAAACGAGGATATGATGGATTCGGAAACTGTATTATCTAATGATGCTGTCGAGAAGTTGAAGTATATATTAGGCGGTTTTAATACCTTCGGAAGCAGCATAGATGTTTATTCAATATGTATTAAAAAATCTTTAGAAAATAAGATGCCGGAATTAACATTTTAGTTAACTGCATGTTTTTGCTATTATTAATGGGAAGACATTAATAATAGGCAAAAATATGTTAAAAGAATATTTTCTAAACAAAGTCAATACAAGTATTATAGAATTGGTCAAAAAATCTTCGCTCGGAAGCATGAGTGAAGCAGATTGTTATGAGCTGCAAGCGGAGATACCAAAGAATAATCAATTCGGAGATTTTTCCGTTAATGTTTCATCATTAGCAAGATTAGCGAAGCTTCCGCCTGCAAAAATTGCCGAATTAATTGCAGATAATATTAATAAAGATAATTTTGATATTAACGTTACCGCAGGTTTTATAAATTTTAAATTGAATAATTCAATGTTGAATAACATTTTATCCGAGGTTTTGGATAAAAAACTTGATTATGCAAAAAATAATTTAGGGCAAGGGAAAAAGGTAATACTTGAGTATGTAAGTGCAAATCCGACCGGACCATTTCATATAGGTCATGGCAGATGGGCGGCAATGGGTAGTGCACTTGCTAATGTTATGAAGTATTCGGGATTTAACGTTTATCAGGAATTTTATATAAATGATGCGGGAAGCCAAATACAAAAACTGGGTAAGTCATTATATATCAGAATTTTACAAGAATTTAAAGTTGATATAGATTTTCCCAACGATGAAGAAGAAGCTAAAAATTTTTACACAGGTGAGTATTTAATTCCGATTGCAAAAGAATTTATTACAAAAGAGCCGGAAAAAGCCGCAGAAATAAAAACTCTATATAAGGGTAATTTTGATGCGGAATTACTTAAGTATTTATGTAAATATGCAAGACTTACAATGCTGAATTTACAACAAAAACTTTTAGAGAATTTTAATACTCATTTTGATAATTATTTTAGCGAATTGACCCTGCACGAATCGGGATTGGTAGAATCCTGTATCAAAAAACTTAATGAACTTGGAGTTCTGTATGAAAAAGACGGTGCCCTATGGTTTGCTTCTTCAAAATATGGAGACGATCAGGACAGAGTAATTAAAAAATCCGACGGAGCATATACATATTTAACGGCTGATATTGCATATCATTATAATAAGCTCCAAAGAGGTTTTGATACATTAATAAACATCTGGGGTGCAGATCATCATGGTTATATACCAAGGATGAAAGCAGCTATTGAGGTATTAGGTTATAATCCAAATTCTCTTGAAGTACTTTTAGGGCAGCTTGTTAACTTAGTTATGAACGGTGAACAAGTCAGAATGGGCAAACGTACTAAAATGATTACGCTTGATGAATTAATTGAAGAAGTCGGAGTTGACGCTACAAGATATTGGATGATTATGAGAAGCATAGATACAACTTTAGACTTTGATGTTGAACTTGCAAAATCAAAAACGGATGAAAATCCTGTATTCTATGTCCAATATGCTCATGCGAGAGCTTGTTCAATTTTAAGACATGCTCAAGCAGAAAAATTTGATGTAATAAATTCAAATATAAGTAATTCTGCTTATAATAATGAAGAAGATATTCTGTCAAATTTATCGGCGTCGAATTTCAAAATACTTTGGGATGAAACTGATGAAAAAGCCATTGAAACAACTAAAAAACTCATATTAAAGTTAGAAGAATATAAGTCAGTTGTACAAAATGCCGCTAAATACAGAACACCTTATTTATTAACAAAATATTTACAGGAATTGGCATCAAACTTTCATCAATTTTACACATACTCTAAAGTATTGGTTGAAGATAAAGATTTAATGACTGCCAGATTAGGTATTGTAAAAGCCGTTACAATTGTTCTAAAATCAGCCATGAATCTTATTGCCGTATCAGCTCCCGAGAGAATGTAAATATTAGAGCATAAACAGTTGTATAATGTTATATATATAAATCTTTGATGTATAATAAACATATTATTGTGCTAAGACGCAAATAAATTTAGCGGAGGAAATCTTTTATGACAGTAAAGGATTGGTTCGAACAGAGAAAAGAATTACAAATTGCAAGAAGAGATCAAGATCTTCAAATTGATGACAGCATTGGTAAACTTTGGGTTAAATGTTATAACTGTAATGCTCAGCTTTTGAGAAAAGAAGTGGAAGAAAATTTGGAAGTATGCCCTAAATGCGGTTATCACTTCAGAATTAATGCAAGAACCAGAATACAACAATTATTCGATGAAGGTTCGTTTGAAGAAATGTTTTCTAATATTACAACAGCTGACCCTTTAGAATTTACCGATACGGAATCATATAAAAAACGAATTGCACAGGCAAAAGCCAAAACAAATATGAATGAAGCCGTGGTTGCGGGAGTAGGTAAGATTGAAGGAAATCTTGTTTCTGCAGCCGTTATGGATTTTGAATTTATGGGCGGTTCTATGGGCAGTGTAGTCGGAGAAAAAGTTACACTTGCCATGGAAGAAGCATTAAAACGTAAAATCCCCATGCTCGCCGTTACGGCATCGGGCGGAGCCAGAATGCAGGAAAGCATATTAAGTCTTATGCAGATGGCAAAAACAAGTTGTGCCGTTGCAAGATTAAATGAAGCAGGGTTATTATATATAACTGTTTTAACTGAACCTACATTCGGCGGAGTTACCGCAAGTTTTGCAACTCTCGGAGACATTATTATTGCGGAACAGGATGCAAGAATTGGTTTTGCGGGAAGAAGAGTTATTGAACAAACTATCAGACAAAGTCTTCCGGCAGACTTCCAAACTGCAAATTATCTGATGAAATACGGGCAAATAGACATGATTTCTTCAAGAGCTGATTTGAAATCTACAATTGCCAAGTTAATTGAACTTCATAAAGGGTAGGTGTTATTTATGGCTATTTTGGAATTTGAAAAACCTTTATATGAAATTGAAGAAAAAATTAAAGAACTAAAAGAGATAAGTGAGTCTTCAGGCATGGATGTATCAAAACAAATAGAAACTTTTGAAAAACAAGCTTTGGAATATAAAAAGGAGTTATATGCAAATTTAACCCCCGCACAAAGATTACAAATAGCACGCCACGCAGACAGACCTACTTTTTTGGACTATATAAAGTTAATGACTACGGATTTTATAGAACTCCACGGAGACAGAGTAGGTACCGATGACAGAGCTATAATCGGCGGTATCGCAAAAATTGACAGGCAAAGCGTTGTTATCATTGGGACACAAAAAGGTAAAAACACAAAAGAAAATCTTATATATAACTTTGGAATGCCGCAGCCCCAAGGTTATAGAAAAGCTTTAAGACTCTTTTATCATGCAAATAAATTTAATCTTCCGATAGTAACTTTAATAGATACACCTGGGGCATATCCCGGCATGAAAGCAGAAGAAACTGCTCAAGGTACTGCAATCGCTGAAAACCTCAGAGAAATGGCGAAACTAAACGTTCCCATAATCGCAGTTATTACAGGCGAAGGCTGCTCAGGTGGTGCACTTGGTTTAGCTGTCGCAGATAGAGTCTATATGTTGGAACACTCCTACTATACAGTTATTTCACCTGAAGGTTGTGCATCAATTTTGTGGCGCGATGCTTCTAAAGCTGATGCTGCAGCAGAAGCTCTTAAAATAACAAGCGAAGATTTATTAAAACTTGAAATTATTGACGGAATAGTTAAAGAACCTTTGGGCGGTGCTCATTGTGATTACGAAATGATTGGTAATGAGCTTAAAAATACCATCTTATCCGCAATTAACGAATTAAAAGACATTAATCCTAATAAGTTGAGGGATGACAGGTATAATAAATTCAGAAGAATGGGTGTATTTTGTCAGTAGCCGATAAAACTTATTGGGAAGTATGTATTGAGATAAATCCTGTTTGTGCGGAGGTTTTGTGTGATATTATCCAAACAGAATTTGACTGTGAAGGTATTATTACATCCGAAGAAAAATACAAAAATCTGGAGCTTATTTCTTCTACTGAAAATACTTTAAAGGCATATATTGTTGCTGACGAAATAAATTTTGATGATATAAAATCATTTTTTGCTTTAAAAAGACAAGAACTTATTGAAAGAAAAGTATTCAATACCGATATAGGAACGTGGAATGTAACCGTCAAAAAACAAGAAATTGTTGATTGGTCTAAAAAATGGAAAGAGCATTGGAAACCTACTAAAATATCCGATAGAATTGTGATTTGCCCCACATGGAAAAAGTATACGGCTAAAAGTAATGAAATTATTGTTAATATAGACCCCGGTAACGCTTTTGGCACTGGAACACATGCTACAACTCAATTATGCATAAAAGCGTGTGAAAAGTATATGCTAAATTCTTCAGTTGTCGCAGATATAGGATGTGGGTCGGGAATTTTGGGTATTTGTGCTTTAAAACTCGGGGCAAATCTTGTAGATGCGGTTGATACAGATGAAACAGTTATTGATACCGCAATAACAAATGCAAAAGTCAATTCCGTTCATAATATTAATTTTATCAAAGCTTCAAGCGAGGTTTTAAGTTCTCAAAAATACGATTTTGTTTTTGCAAATATACTTCACAATGTTTTAGCTCAAATCATGCCTGATTTAAAAAGAATTATGAAAAAAGGTGCAAAAATTGTTTTGAGCGGTATACTTGAAGGTAAAGAAAAAGTTGTTCTTGATGCAATATATAAAAATAAAATGAAAATTATTGAAGAAATGCACAAAAAAGAGTGGATAGCTTTTGTTGTTCAAAAGGAGGATTAAATGGATAAAACTGCAATAATAATTCCTGCCAGATATAATTCTAAACGATTACAAGGAAAACCGTTAATAAAAGTACTTAATAAACCTATTATTCAATGGGTTTGGGAAAGAGCCATTCAGGTAAAATCGGCGGATAGAGTTATTATAGCTACCGATAATCAGGAAATATACGATTGTGCAGTTTCATTCGGAGCTGATGTAGAAATGACCTCCGAAAATCATAAATGCGGGAGCGACAGAATTGTCGAGGTCGCTGAAAAATACCCAGAATTATCATACATTATTAATCTTCAAGGTGATGAACCCATGATTGATATTAATTGCGTTGAAGAAGTAATTAAACTTATAAAAAACGATAACAGTGCTGATATTTCCACACTGCTTGCCGAAATTAAGCCCGAAGATGACTTGGATGACCCTAATATGGTTAAATGTGTTAAAGATGTAAATGGTTATGCTTTATATTTTTCACGCTCAAAAATTCCTTATGAACGTAATAAAGGCATTGCAAAATTCTATAAACATATAGGAATATACGGATATAAAAGAGATTCGTTATTTAAAATGACCAAACTTACACAACCTGAAATTGAAATGGCGGAAAGTTTAGAACAATTAAGAGCTTTATACTACGGAATGAAAATTAAAACCGCTGTTGTAAATTATAATGCAGTCGGGATAGATACAATTGAAGATTTAAATGCATTTAAAAGATTAGTTGAGGTTAAATAAATGGAAAATAATCATACACATTTATCTAATGAAAAAAAGACATTAATAGTAATAATTTGTACAATAGTTGCCATGGCTGGTGAAATATTTTTCGGCTATACAACAAAATCTATGGCGCTTTTAGCTGAAGGCTATCATATGGTTACCCATGTATTAACATTAGGGCTTACCTATACGGCATATATTTTAGCAAGAAAGTTTGAGGGGTCCGAAAAATTTCCGACAGGTACATATAAAATAAGTACGATTGCTGCTTATACAAGCGCTATGTTATTGGGATTTGCAGCTTTTTGGATTGTTGTTGAATCGCTGCAAAGATTTTTAAATCCGGAGCCCATAAATTTTAATGATGCAATAATGGTTGCAATTGTATGTACAATAGTTAGTGCAATATGTCTTTTTGTTATGAAAGACCACCATTTTCATCTGCATAATATTGAAGAACATCATCATAATGCCGATGAAAAAGAAGATTATAACTATAAAGCTGCATATTATCACATTGCAGCTGATCTTTTAACTTCAGTTATTACAATAATTGTTTTAATTTTAGGGAAAATGTACAATTGCATCCATCTTGATGCGATTGTTGGTGTTGTCTGCGGTATTCTAATTTTCAGATGGGCATTAATCCTTTTAAAACACACAGTCAAAATATTAATTGATATGAAATAATTGAGGCATTTATGCACATTCACGAGCTAACGAGTGATAACGAAAAAAAGACTTTAATAATTATTATATTTACCCTCATTACTATGTTTGCGGAGGTAATATACGGTTATATAACCAACTCAATGGCATTGCTTGCCGATGGTTATCATATGGGAACTCACGCTTTAGCTCTTATATTAACTTATACCGCCTATGTTTTAACTCGCAAATTTGAAGGTTCTGATAAATTTATTAACGGAACCGAAAAAATAGGGACAATTGCCGCCTATACAAGCTCTTTGTTTCTTGCATACACCGGCGGTTGGATTATATATGAAGCAATAATGAGAGTTTTGCACCCGTTAAAAATAAATTTTAATGATGCCATTTTAGTTGCAGTTCTCGGTTTTATTGTTAATACAATTTGTATAATAATAATGGAAAGAAAAACATGTAAAGATAACGGGCATGTTCATCATCATTGTAAAGGCTGCGAGCATGAACATGATGATTCCTGCAAAGATTATAACTTTAAAGCCGCATATTTTCATATTTTAGCTGACGCATTAACTTCAATTTTTGCCATATTTGCTCTTTTGGCAGGGAAATTTTTAAATATAACATACTTAGACCCTGTTATAGGAATACTCGGCGGTATATTAATATTAAGATGGTCTGTCAGTTTAATAAAAGATACGGTAAAAATACTTATCGATATGAAATAATTACATATAAGGCTCTTCCTGCAGAGCAACTGCACATATTTGTGTAGATTGAATACTTACACGCTTAACCGGTCCCAGTGTATTTTTTTCAATAAGTTTAGGAGTCGGGGAATTTAATTTTAAAACCTGATTAAGCTCTTCATATAATTCAAGAGGATTATCAACATACAAAACTATAGGAGCCGTAGTACCTTTTAAAAAAACAAGTACCGATAATCTTTTTTTTAATTGATTATTTTGAGAAAAAGCCTGCTGCATGTTAAATCCTCTTACTTCCTCTTGTAATAATACTATATTTCAAGTATTTGTTCAATTTTATCATATTTTGATTTAATTATTTTCATCATTTTTTTAATAACAATTGTAAGGTTTGCCAAATCATAATTAGTTAATTCAAATTTGTCTTCTATACCCATGCTTAAAAAACTTATTAAGCTGTCAACCAAAGTTAAATCAGTACCGATTGATATTATTTTGTGTTCAAGTTGTTCTTTATTTATTTCCATAAATCCTCCTCTGCTGTTTTTATACTAACATATTTTCCGATATAAAACAATTAATGTTTTATATTTGTTTACAATATATTTAAAATAGCCTGTCAATAAGTATTATAAATATATAGTTAATGAGGAAATTATTATGATAAAAGTTGGTGTAATCGGCGCTCTTGGTAAAATGGGCAGAGAAGTTGTAAAATCGGTAATAAATGCAAAAGACATGGAGCTTATATGCGCAGTTGATATTATGTCCTCAGGGCAAGATACAGGTTTTATAGCTACAGGACTTGCCAACGGTATTATAATTGAAACTGATATTGAAAAAGCCATACAAAATAAAAAACCTGATGTAGTTATTGATTTTACCCAGCCTCAGGGAATTTTTGAACACGTTTGTATGTATATGAAAAATAAAGTTAAGTCCGTTATAGGTACAACCGGCTTGACTCAAGATAATATCGACGAATTGAGAAAGTTATCAAAAGAAAATAATACTGCTTGTCTTATTGCTCCGAATTTTTCAACGGGGGCAGTATTGTTAATGATGTTTGCAAAGCAGGCTGCTAAATATTTTAATAATGCCGAAATTATTGAACTTCATCATAACAAAAAAAAAGATGCGCCCTCAGGTACGGCAATAAAAACGGCACAATTAATGGCTGAAGTTAATCCTGATTTTACTCTTAATAATTGCCCTGAAAAAGAGTTAATTGAAGGCGCAAGAGGCGCAAAAACGAGCGGAAATATTCATATTCACTCTGTCAGGATGCCGGGGTATATTGCTTCTCAAGAAGTTATTTTCGGAGCTTCAGGGCAAATCCTTAAGCTTGCTCATCATACTATGGAGCGCTCTTGTTATATGGATGGTGTATTGTTAGCGACAAGGTATGTATTTGATAACAATGAATTTATATACGGGCTTGATAATATAATGTAACCTTATTCTTTATACTGCGACCATTCATATTCTACGCTGGTTTCATTACAGAATCGGCAGCCTTCACTTGGTTTATTAAGTGTTTTAATTATTTCTTTAGCTGAAGCTTTATATATGTCTATACTATCAGGTAAAATAATATTTGTTTTAAATTTTTTATTGTAATATTCACGGTAACATGCCATACATGTGTATAGCCTTGAATTCCACAGTTGATTTACATAATTTGAATTACAAGCTTTAAATGATTTTATTTTATCAGATGTACCGTTAATATTTAATTTGTCATAAAACCTTTTCTTTAGTGCAATTGGACCCAACATTACTCTTTTATCATCAATCAAATCTAATAATTCGCTGAATTTGTTGCCAAGAATGGGATATTTTGATAATTCTATTGCAACATAATTTTTTCTTACGGTATTAAAAAAATCTTCATTCATTTTCGTCAGAAGAATACCATTAGTAACAATACTTATTCTGCTTCTTGGATAAGCTTTTCTTGTTACCTCAATAAATTTATTTATATCTGGATGTAAAAGGGGTTCACCACCCATTAGCTTAATTTGATAATAAAAAACTTTTTTAGAAAGTTCGTTTATATCGTTTGTATATTGATTTATATCCGTAAATATTTCTTTATCAACAAAATTAGCATAATGTCCGCATTTATTACAGTTTAAGTTGCAATGGTCGCATAGATGAATTTCAAGTTGTATTAGTTTATATTGTTTTTTCTTTAAAAAATTAAATTTTATCATAATTATACCTGATATTTTTGTATAACATTTTTTATTATTCCGGCTGCTTTATATATATTTCTTTTATTGGTTAATAATATTTGATGAGGAAAGCAAATGACTTCATTCATACTGATATTTTCAGCATTTAAGGTATAAATTTTTTTATACATATCATTACTTAAATTCCAAAGTTCATGTTTATATACGGGAACGCCCCAGCCATTATCCGCGGGCAATCCTTCTTTTCTTAAGTCTTCAATAATATTATATTTTGTAATACCTTTCTTAAATTTATCCAAATTGAGCATAAAAATAAAATAATAGTAACTTCTTCTTGTAGTCCCATCAGAAGTTTTTTGAAATCTGATTTGGTTGACATCTTTTAAGAGACTTTCCAAATAATTGGCATTTTCTTCTCTTATCTTTGTTTCTTTTTCAATATAGTCACAAGCATCAGATAATATTGCACATTGAAATTCTGTAATAACTGTTTTTGAGCAGATTGCATTTTTTGGTGGATTAGCTGTTTTATTAAAAATGCTCCAGCCAATGTGTATAATGCTATCACATATTCTTGCTGTATCTAAATTATTTGTTGTAATAATTCCGCCTTCTCCTGAGCACATTAGTTTTGATTGTTGAAAACTAAATGCGCCTGCATCAGAAAGAGATCCTGCACCTTTATCTTTATATTTTGCTCCGTGGGCATGTGCGCAGTCTTCTATAACTTTTAAATTATTTTCTTGGGCAATTTTATTTATACTATCCATATCTGCCATAGCGGAAAAAAGATGTACGGGAATTATAGCTTTTGTTTTATCGCTTATTGCCTCCTTAATCTTTTGCGGCGAGATACAAAGGGTTTGAGGGTCAATATCAACAATAACAGGAATTGCCCCAACTTTTGCAATTGCAGTAACGGTTGATATCCATGTATATGCGGGAACTATTACTTCATCACCCTTGCCGATATTTAAAGCACATAATATTGTTTCAAGAGCTGATGTAGCACTTACCGTAGTAATTGCGTACTTTACGGTTTGTAATTTAGTAAACTTTCTTATAAATTCAATTTCATTTCTGCCATACCAAGACCAGTATCCGTTTAGGTATGTACGGATAATTTTAAATAAAGTGGTTATACGTATTGGTGGCCATTTTTTGTATGGGGGGTATATTTTCATAAAATTTATTATATCATATATGGTTTATTAATATGAAATTTTACCCATTATAACATGATGTTTTGCTCCCGTGCAGGAGGGAACGTTATTAGGTTTTTTATTATACGTAAAGTATCCCAAATACGCAAAAGCAATACATTCTTTTAATTTATTCGGAATTCCAAAATCTTCATGCGTTTTTATTGGTATATTTGGCAGATAATTGTGTAAAAATTTTATTATTGCTTTATTATAAGCACCTCCACCGCCCAAAACAACTTCGTCAATATTTGTTTTCGGAAGTATAAAATTTATATATGAATCAGCAATTGTTTTAGCGGTTAAGGCTGTTATTGTTGCAATAATATCGTATTTATCGGAGGGTGCAGTTTTATATAGCTCTTCTGCATAAGCTTTATTAAAAAGTTCACGTCCCGTTGATTTTGGCGGAGTAACTTTATAATATGCTTCTTTTAACATTTCATTCAACCAGTTATTATCAATATTTCCCCTTAATGCAATTTCACCGTTTTTATCATAAGGTTTATTAAATAACTTTTGCATAAAATAATCAATAAGCATATTTCCTGCGCCGTTATCAAAAGCAAATATATCACAATCTTTAGATAATACGGTTACGTTAGAAATTCCTCCGATATTTTGTATAAGTCTGTTTTTATCCGCAGAGAATAATATTTTGTCTGCGAAAGGTACTAATGGCGCACCCTGTCCGTTAGCTGCCATATCTTTCGGTCTGAAATCACCTATTGTCATAATTCCTGTTTTATATGAGATTACAGAAATATCTCCAATTTGCAGTGTTGAATGTTTATCGGGCAAATGGCAGATTGTTTGGCCGTGAGTTGATATAAAATCTATATCAGATTTATTAATTTTTGCTTTCTCTATTAAGGAGTTTACACATTCTGCAAACAAATCACCCGTAATAAAATTCAGTTCGCAAACATCTTTGACCGTTCCTATATTATTTGCAAGATTTAAAAGACGAACTTTGACTGTTTCCGGATATTTTAAAGAATAACTGTCTAAAACTTTAAACTTTAAATCATCATATATATTAATAAGACAGGCATCAATACAGTCTAAAGATGTACCTGACATTAAAGATATTATTGTTTTATAACTTTTCATAAAGCCATTATACACTATTAATTAATTTGGTGTATAATTAAAACTTATAGAGGAGAGTTATGACAATACTGTATTCGGTTATATTGGCGGGCGGTGCGGGAAAAAGGCTTTGGCCTCTTTCCAGAGAAATGTTCCCAAAACAAATGCTTAAATTTGACAATGAGTATACTCTCTTTCAAAGAACTTTTTTAAATCTTGCAACAATTGTTGATGATAAAAATATTATTACCTCTACAAATGTAAAATATGTTTCTTCAATAAAAGATCAATTAAAAGTTCTTCAAAATAAATTTTACAGAAAATCGGAATATAAGGTAATAACGGAGCCGGTTTTTAAAAACACTGCACCTGCCATGACATTGGCAGTTAATTATATTTCAGATAAAATAAATCAAACAGAAGAGTCTCCTGTTATTTTAGCAGTACCCTCCGACCAAATAATTTTAAACAGAATTGAATTTGCTTCTATTCTGGAAAAAGGTATAAAATTAGCAAAAGCCGGATATATAGTTGCATATGCTTCCAATACACAGAATATAGATGAAAATTTCGGCTATATTAAAGCCAGAAAAAGCTCCAAAATTTCTGAATTAGTTTCTGATGCACTAAAAGTAAACACTTTTATCGAAAAACCCTCCGATAAAAATGTTAAAGATATTTTAAAAGGTAATATTTTTGTTAACTCGGGAATTTATATGTTTACAGCCGATACCTATTTTACCGAGTTAAAGAAATATGCACCCGATATCTATAAAAAATTGTACTCATATCAGCTTGAAACCTCTATCCCCTCGATTCCTTTAAATGATTATACTGATATTGCGGATATATCAATTGATTATGCAGTAATGGAAAAATCAAAAAAGCTTGCAGTAATACCTTTTTCTACTGATTGGAAAGATATAGGCTCCTGGAAAGCAGTATATGAAGTTTCAAAAAAAGATAAAAATAATAATTGTTTACTTGGCAAGGCAATAGATATTGATTCAAAAAATACACTTGTCTATTCAACCTCAAAATTAACTGCAACGATAGGTTTAAAAGATACAGCTGTGGTCGAAACCGAAGATGCGGTACTGGTAATGAATAAAGACGACGAAAACGGTATAAAAACAATATATAAAAAATTAAACGGGAAAAACTCAAAGACAATAGAAGTTCATAAAACCGTATACCGTCCTTGGGGCTATTATACCGTACTTGAAAACGGTAAGGGATTTTTAACAAAATGTATTACCGTTAATCCTAAGGGTAAATTAAGCGTACAGCTTCATCATCACAGAAGCGAACATTGGGTTGTATTGGAGGGAAAAGCATTCATCCTGAAAGGTAATGAAAAAATAGAATTAAATGCAGGTGAAAGTATAGATATAGGTATTGAAGAAGTACATTCACTGCAAAATAACGGCGATATTCAGCTAAAAATCCTCGAAGTTCAACAAGGTGATATTTTAGATGAGAACGATATAGAACGGCTTGAAGATATTTATGGCAGAGTTTAAACAAAAGAAAAATATTGCTATACTGGGCTCGACAGGTTCTATTGGTACTCAGGCTCTGGAGGTTATTTCAAAATTACCTGAAAGATTTGAAGTATACGCGCTTAGTGCAGGGAATAACATTAAATTGTTATCGGAACAAATAGAAAAATTTTCCCCAAAATATGTATGTGTTCAAAATAAAGAAGATGCAAAATTTTTATCCGATAAATATAATATTAAAGCATTTTACGGTACTGAAGGACTTATCAAAATAGCTAATATAGAAGAAATTGAACTTATTTTAGTTGCAGTTTCCGGGAAAATAGGTTTAAGGCCTACAATAGAAGCTATTAAAAATAAAAAGGATATAGCGCTTGCCAATAAAGAGACCCTTGTTATGGCAGGTGATATAGTAATGAAATTAGTAAAAGAAAATAATGTTAAATTGTTACCGGTAGATAGCGAGCATTCTGCAATATTCCAATGCTTATCCGGCAGCAAGGGGGTTAAGCACCTTATAATTACTGCGTCAGGAGGGCCATACAGAAACAAAACAATTGATGAAATGAAAAATGCTGATCTGAAATCCACGCTAAATCACCCAAGATGGAAAATGGGCAAAAAAATAACTGTTGATTCTGCTACACTTATGAACAAAGGTTTAGAGGTGATTGAAGCTCATCACTTATTTAACTTTAATTATGACGATATAAAAGTTATAATTCATCCTCAAAGCTATATACATAGCGCAGTAGAGTTTACGGACGGAAGTATAATTGCTCAAATAGGGATACCAAGCATGCATATCCCCATTCAATACGCACTATGCCACCCGGAAAGGGTTGAAGGAATTGAAACAGAAAGTTTTGATTTTATAAAAGCAAAACAATTTGAATTTTATGAGCCTGATTATGAAAAATTCCCTTCTTTAAAGCTTGCAATTGATGCTGGTAAAATTGGTGGCAGTGCAACGGTTTGTCTAAATGCTGCTAACGAAGAAGCAGTATACGCATATCTTGATAATAAAATATCTTTTTTGGATATTTATAAATATACAAAAATGGTGTTTGATGATTATAATATAATTCCAAATCCGACATTAGACCAAATTTTTGATGAGGATGAAAAAGTCCGAATTAAATTACAAGAATTGATAAAGAATAAGGATTAATTATGAAAATATTATTTTTAAACGGACCGAATTTAAATCTGCTTGGGTCAAGAGAACCCGATAAATACGGAACTTTAACTCTTAAGGACATAGAAAACTTTGTAAAACTTGAAGCAGATAAATTAAATGTTGAGGTTGAATTTTATCAAACAAATATTGAGGGAGAACTTGTAAATAAAGTACAGGAATCAAAAGGCAAATATGACGGTATAGTTATTAACCCTGCGGCATATACGCATACAAGTGTTGCGATAAGAGATGCAATATTGGCTGTAGAAATTCCGACAGTTGAAATACATATATCAAATATTCATAAACGTGAAGAATTCAGAACAAATTCAATGACAGCACCCGCTTGTATAGGGCAAATTACAGGGTTTGGGGCATTTAGCTACAAATTAGGTTTAATCGCAGTAACCGACTACATTAAATCATTTGAACAAGACTAAAAATGATTTTAATTTTCGGGCTTGATTATCCTTTTCACTAATTATATGAAGTTCATCGGAATCAAATGAAGTTGAACCTCCGCCATCAAATGCCATGGCTTTTTCCATACCCCATCTTCTTGTCAAATCGGCAGTTTCTTCTAAATTCATAGGGTTTTCATTCGTTATAATAAACAAATAAACATTATTTTCTCTTATACCAATAGCCGTTCTTGCATATTTATGAAGCGAAGAAGCAGATTCACTTATAATTTTTCCCTTCCTTACCAAAACAAAAAATTCTTCTTCCAATCTTAAATCCGGCAACAACATCGGACCTGCCTGTATCGCATGTATAATTTTTAAACCATCATTTGGCTCATCGTCATGTTTTGCTATATCATAAATGATTTTACCTTTTTCATCGGATAAAATCCTAAATTCTGTTCTGTTTAATATTTTATTCATATATGGTTCAAGTACTTTATTATTCATTAAATTTTCATTATCTTTCGGATCAAGAGTAACTTTTTCATTCTCCGTAACATAAGATACTGTTTTTTGATTTTTGGGGTCAAAGAAACCGGCATTTACAACAAATCTTGCCTTTAATCGATTATACACACTTTCATTTGTTTCTAATTCTGAAGTTACAACCGGCCGCAGTTTATCTTTTATTTTAGAAGTATTTATTTCAATTATATAGACACCTTGAGGATCTTCAACAATATTATATTGATTATGGAATAATTTTGCCTGTGAGTTTAAAGGACAGTATAATATTATGAATACGGCTGTTATTATTGTTAAAATTAGCTTTTTCATTATAAATCCTTTACCTTCTTTAAAATAATAATAAGTATAGAAATACTGACAGGAGCTATCGTGGCTGTTACCCAAGGGGATAATACCGCTTTTTCTGCAAGCATATCAAAAAACGGCATAGTTATATAATACATAAATATAACACCAACCGCAATAAGCATCCCGATAAATT
>CANQJQ010000015.1 GCA_947624265.1 Candidatus Gastranaerophilales bacterium | reverse complement strand
GTTGAAGAAATTTATAAACAAATAGAGAATGTATATAAAGAAATAGTAGAGAAAAAATATGGAACAGCTTGTATATAAAAAACCTGATTCAATAAAAGATGATTTTAAAATATCCTTCTGCCCCGGATGTGATCATGGGGTAGCAGTGAAGCTTGTAGCGGAAGTTTTGGATGAACTTGGGGTTAGAGAAAATACAATAGGGATTGCATCTGTAGGCTGCAGCGTATTTTCGTATGACTTTTTTAACGTTGATATAGTTGAAGCTCCGCATGGACGTTCTATGGCGGTTGCAACGGGCGTTAAACGTTCCAAACCCGATAAAGTAGTATTTACATATCAGGGCGATGGAGATTTAGCTTCAATCGGTATAGGTGAAACTGTTCACGCTATGACAAGGGGTGAAAAAGTTACTGCTATTTGTATTAACAATACAACTTACGGTATGACTGGGGGTCAAGCAGGACCTACCACTTTATTAGGTCAAGTTACTACAACTACTACAAAGGGCAGAAAAGTTGAAATTTCGGGTTATCCTTTAAAAATATCCGAAATGCTTAAAGAAATAGACGGAACTGCTTATGTTGCAAGAGTTACCTTAGATAGCCCCGCTGCTATTATGAATGCAAAAAAATGTATTAAAAAAGCTTTTGAAGCACAAATAAAAGGTTTAGGCACAGGTTTTGTAGAAATACTTTCAACCTGCCCCACTAACTGGAAAATGACTCCGCAAGAAGCTCATGCAAGGGTAAGAGGTGAAATGTCAGAAGTATTTAAACCGGGTGTTTATAAAGATAAAGTCAGCGAGGCGCAATAATGGATTCTAATGTTTTAATAGCAGGTTTCGGCGGTCAGGGAGTATTATTTGTCGGTCAATTATTGGCTGAAGCTGCCATGAACCACGGATTAAACTGCACTTGGACTCCCGCTTACGGAGCTGAAATGAGAGGCGGTACGGTTAATTGCACCGTTTGTGTTTCCGATGATGAAGTTGCATGTGCTTATGTTGAAACTCCCGAGAATGTTATTGCTCTTAATGCACCTTCTTTTGAAAGATTTGAAAGTAAAATAAAATCAGGCGGAGTAATGATTGCAAATTCTTCACTTGTTAAATGCGAACCTAAAAGAACGGATATTACTTATAAATTTGTTCCTATGACAGAAATTGCGCACGAAATCGGGAATGAAAAAATGGCAAATATTGTTTCTTTAGGCGCTTTTGTTAAAATGTTCCCGTTTGTAACCAAAGAGAATCTTGTTTCTCTTATGAAAAATAAATTAACGGGTAAAAAAGCACAAATGCTTGAAGGGAACATTAAGGCTTTGGAAAAAGGTTACGCTTCAATTAATTAGCTTTTTTTGAAGTTGTAATTTTAGCTTGTTTCCAAAGTTTATCCCATTCTTCGAGAGATAAATGTTCAAGTTCTTTATCGGCTGCATTTTCCATTGCACGGAAGCGTTTTATAAATTTTTTATTTGCTTTTAAAAGAGCTTGTTCTGCGTCTATTTTGTTCCATCTTGCAAGATTAACAACTGCAAATAAAATATCACCGAGTTCATCTTCTTTATCTTGCGGGGTTTTGGCTTCTTTAAATTCTTTGATTTCAGACATTAAACAATCATAAAGTGAATTTTCATCAGGCCATTCAAAGCCTACATTTACGGCTTTTTTACTAATTTTTTGTGCGCTCATTAAAGCCGATTGAGAACGGGAAATCCCATCCATTATTGAAGTTCTGTCGGGTTTTTCTTCTTTTTTTAACTTTTCCCAATTATCAAGTATTTCATCAGTTGAATTAACTTTAACATCACCGAATACGTGCGGATGTCTGTGTATTAATTTATCCGAAATTCCTTTTGCAACATCTTCAATGTTAAAATGGTTTTCTTCTTTTGCTATTTGAGAGTGAAGTACAACCTGAAGCAGTACGTCTCCGAGTTCTTCTTTAATATGATTAAAATCATTGTCATCTATTGCATCAACAGCTTCATAGGCTTCTTCAAGCATGTTACGTTTAAGAGTCTTGTGAGTTTGCGCTCTATCCCATTTACAGCCGTTCTCACTTCTCAGAATTTCTATAATCTCAATCAAACGTTCTAAATTCGGATAATTCATATTACTCTCTTTTTATATTAAAGAATCGGAATCCTTTATTGTTATTACTACATCACTTGTATTGCAAAAGCTTCTTACCGGACTGTGTACATAATGAAATCTTGAAATTTCTGGAATTTTCTTTTGCATAAATCTAATCATATCATGAGAAATTTGAGTATTGTAACCGATGATTTGAGATTCTGTTATTTGAGAAGATCTTCCCATACAATCTACTTCATAGCCTTGAGTTCTCAGTTCTTCTCTTATGGCACTTGCTTCAATTTCTTTAGCTCTTGAATAAAGAATACCCACCGAGAAATCATTTTTTGCAAGTTCCGTTTTCTGCCTGTAAATTAACCTGTTTATAACCTGTTGAGTTTTGTCGGGATCTAAAATCCAGTAGCTTGTTATTCCTTTTTTATTTGGAGCTCCCGGGAGCATCATAAATTCCACTTTATTTAAATCTATATCTCTTGCGGCAGCTGCGTATTGAGACATTTGATAAAGATTTAAATCAGTTCTTGTATATAAACTTGCAATTTTTAGAACTTCAGGGATTTTTCTTAAAGCATCGGGTGATTTAATTTTTTCTATTAAAGCTTTTATAAACTTTTGCTGGCGGTGAACTCTGCCTATATCACCAAGATTATCTTTCCTGAATCTTAAATAACCTTCAGCTTCTTCACCTGAAAGAACGTAATCACCTTTTGTAAAATTTATGTGCAGTTTTGCGGAATAGTCGTTATAGTGCATATTTTGATCTATATGTATGGGAACTCCGCCAATTGCATCAATAAGTTTTTTTACCCCTTCGGAATTTACGATTATATAATTATGTATTTTTATGCCCAAAGTTTCTTCAATGGTTTTCTTAGTTAAATCTATACCGCCGATTGCGTATGCGGCATTAATTTTTTGAACCCCATGTCCTTCAGCTAAATATACTTTGCTATCTCGAGGTATGGAAATTGCATTAACACTTTTACCTCTTGTATCAATATTAAGAATAATCATTGTATCCGAGCGGACTCCTGAAAAAGGAAGTGTATTAGGTCCGTTAGAGTCTACTCCTAATAATAAAACATTTTGATATCGGCTTAACATATTAAAATTGAATTTGGCGGGAGTTAAATCTTGTTTTTCTTTAATATTGTGCTTGTCGGAAAAATTTTGAAAAGTTGAAGTTAAATCATCAAAATTTGTGATTATATACATAATTAAGGAAGTTAATGCCACTACAAAAACAACGGTTAATATAAGCCTTATAAGTATAAATATTTTATTTTCTTTATCATTATTTTCTTTGTATTTTAAGAAAATACTGTATTGCTCATCTTTATCTTTTAGTTCTGACATATAATATCCTATTGTGCTTGTAATATTTTACTTCAAAAAAAATAAAAATAGTACCGTACAATTGGCTGATATTATAAGTTTTAATTTAATATAAAAATTTTTTATGATTTAATAAAGTTATGGAAAAGAAAGAAATAGTAAATCAAGCGGAAAAAAAGGTAAAACAGTACTTTGAGCTTGTTGATGAAATAAAAGAATACAATCAGGAAAAAGTACTAAAAGCTTTTTATAATAATAAAATAGGGTTAGAGCATTTTTATACGGTATCGGGATATGGTCATGATGATATGGGGCGAGAGGCGTTAGATAAAGTTTTTGCGGAAGTTTTCAAAGCCGAAAAAGCTGTAGTCCGAAATCATTTTGTATCAGGTACTCATACATTGGCATGTTGTTTATTCGGCAACTTAAGATATGGTGAAAAACTTATTTCCGTTGCGGGTGCGCCTTATGATACCATGGAAGAAGTTATCGGCAAACGCGGTGATAAAAGGGCTTCTTTAATCGGGCATGGCATTTTATATGATGAAGTTGAACTTATTAACGGTATTGATGTTGATTTTGAAGGTATTAAGAAAAAAGTCGATAAAAATACACACATGGTTTTAATTCAGCGTTCAAGAGGTTATTCACTAAGAAAATCTTTAAATATTGAAACTATAAAGAAAATAATAGAAATTGTAAAATCAATAAATCCTGAATGTATTTGTTTTGTGGATAACTGTTACGGTGAATTTGTCGAAAAACTTGAGCCAATAGAAGTTGGTGCCGATTTAATAGCAGGGTCATTAATAAAAAACCCCGGAGGCGGTATTGTGGAAACAGGCGGGTATATCGCAGGTAAGGAAGAATACGTTGACCAAGCCGCATACAGATTAACTGCACCCGGAATAGGGGTAGAGGGCGGTGCTATGTTAAATCAATTAAGATTAATATTTCAAGGTTTATTTATGGCTCCATCTATTGTTTCCGAGGCTGTTAAAGGTGCGATTTTAGCTTCTCAGGTTTTTGAAGATATCGGTTTTATTTCAACTCCAAAACCAAACGAAATTCGTACGGATTTAATTCAGACAATAAGATTTGACGCGCCCGAGCCATTATTGGAATTTTGTAAAACGCTTCAAATGTATTCTCCTGTTGAATCATACTTAACACCTGTACCTGATGAGGTTCCGGGGTATGATAATAAACTTATTATGGCAGGAGGCTCTTTCATAGAAGGTTCAACTATTGAACTTTCCGCTGATGGCCCTGTTCGTCCTCCTTATGCTGTATATATGCAAGGAGGTTTAAATTATGCTCATGTTAAAATTGCGCTTAAAGGTATTGTGGAAAAACTTGTCAGATAACTTTTAAAGTGTGATAATAATTTAAAAAGGGTTTATTGTGGCACAAAGACTTTTAATAGCAGATGACGATAATGAAATCAGAGAACTGTTGGAGTTCGATTTATCACACAGCGGATATATCGTAGAGAGTGCTAAAGACGGAGAAGAAGCACTTCAAAAGGCATTAATCGGCAGTTATGATTTAATTCTTTTGGATGTTATGATGCCGAAGATGAACGGGTTTGATGTTTGTAAAAATATTCGCAAAAATAAACCCGAAATTCCGATACTAATGCTGACGGCAAAAGGCACAATTAATGATAAAACTCAAGGTTTTGATTCGGGTGCGGATGATTATATAGTTAAACCTTTTGATATTCAAGAAGTATTATTAAGGGTTAGAGCGCTTGTAAGAAGAAGCCCCTCCGTTAAAAATCAAACTTTATCCAAAGAAATTTTAAAAGCTGGCGATATTGAAATTTTTCCGGATTCACTTGAAACGGAAATAAAAGGGAAACGTATAAAGCTTACTCCTACTGAGTTTGAAATATTGTATTGTCTTATGCAGCACTTTAATAAGGCCGTAACTCTTGCCGTGCTTCTTAATGAAGTGTGGGGATATAACTCTGATGATGATGTAAGAATGTTAAGAGTCCACGTAGGAGGTTTAAGACAAAAAATAGAAGAAAACCCTAAAATACCTGATTATCTTCAAACTGTTACCAATGTCGGGTATAAACTTACTCCCTTTGCTGATTCGGAAACGGAATAATGAAATTAAAAAGACTTAAAATTGTAGAACAAATTATAATAATTTCTCTTATAGGTGTTTTAGTACCTTCCGTAATATCTTGGATGGTTATAAATAATGTCAGCCAGCACTCTATAAGAAAAGAACTCGGTAATTCCGCTACTATTTTGGCTAAAATTATTGAAAATAATATTTTTTCCGTTATTAATTCCGACCAGCATCGTATTAATGAGATTGTAATTGCAATAAATCATATCCCGTCAGAAAATCAGCAAAATTTATTTTTAAAAGATTTGGCAATAAATTCTAATGTATTTAAAAACTTTGATATTATCAGACCTTCAGAAAACCCTGATTTTGATAAAGATGATACTCTCATTTATAACTCATCAACAGAACAATTATGGCTTACGGATAAAATACATGATGATAAATATTTAAAGGCGGAAGTTAATACTAAAATAATAAAGGATAATATTTTTAATAATATCGGCAACGAAAAAGACAGACGTATTTATGTGGTTGATAAAACAGGTAAATTAGTATTTTCACATAATTATGATGAAACTGATTTTAATAAAAGCGTTAAACAACTCCCCGTTAACTTAGTAAATAATATTGCAACAAGGTTTGATGAAATAAAAAATCAGCCCCGAGTTTATCTTAAAATGGATAAGATAGGACTTATAATTATAGTTAATACGACAAAAGAGCTGACAGAATCCACTATTAACAAGGCAAGGTTGAAAATCCTTGCAGCTTTTTTGATTGCTGCAATGGTTACCATAATGCTGACTTTATTTTACTGCTATTATTTGTACTTCAATATTCGTCAGTTGTTTAAAGGTATTATTGCACTTTCAAGAGGTAATTATAAAAAGCAGATAGTTCCTTTAGTAAATATATTTACTCCCAGAGAAATTATCTTTTTGGCGGAAGAATTTAACAGTATGATTTCGGAAATTAATGAATCATACAGGAAGCTAAAACAAAAAAACAGAGAATTAAAACAATTGGATAGTTTTCGTTCTAACTTAGTAGATACTGTAAGCCACGAGCTAAGGACTCCTCTCACAAGTATAAAGGGATACACGTCAAGGCTTTTAAGAACTGATATTGAAATTGATGAAGAAACAAAACATAAATCTTTATTAATAATTAAACAACAAACAGAACGTTTATCCAGAATGATAGAAGATTTACTTGTTATCCCTGATATTGAAGGTGCTAAATTAAATATTAATTTTGAACCTGTTAATCTTTTAAATGTTGTGGAAGACTCTATTTATTCGGTTAAAAATATTGAAAACAGAACAATAGAAAATGAAATAACAAATGATTTTCCTCTTATTTTAGCGGATAAAGACAGATTGGTACAGGTATTAATTAACCTTTTGGGGAATGCAAATAAATATGCATACCCTGATACTGTTATTAAAATAACTGCTAAACATGATGAAGAAAAAGCAACAATAAAAGTAATAAATCAGGCTGATTATATAGAAAAACAGGTATTACATACTTTATTTGATAAATTTATCAGGCTGGATGATAAAACAACAAGAACAACACGAGGTACAGGTTTGGGACTATATATTGTAAAAGGTTTGATTGAGGCAATGAACGGAAGTGTTTCGCTTAAATCTACGGAAGATAATATCTTTAGTGCAAAAATAAATATTCCGTTATATAAAGAGGAAAATTATGAAGCTTGAATTTATGCAAGAAGCAATAAAAATTGCAAGAAAATCGGGTAAAGACATTCCGATAGGTGCCATAATAGTTAAAGACGGGAAAGTTATAGCTAAAGCTTCAAATTCAAGAGAAAAAGAACAACAAACGGTTAACCATGCCGAAATTCTTACAATACAGATGGCAAATAAAAAACTAAAAAATTGGCGGTTAACGGGATGTGAAATGTATGTTACGCTGGAGCCCTGCCCGATGTGTGCAAGTGCAATTTTGCAAGCTCGCATTGATAAACTTTATTTTGGAGCATCGGATTTAATGAACGGAGCTTTCGGGTCAAAATCCGATATGAGACAAATAATGGGATATAATAATATTGAAGTAAAAGGCGGTATTTTGGAAGAAGAATGCTCTTTATTATTAAAAAATTATTTTGAAGGAATAAGGAATGCTTAAAACTCAGCTGGATAAATATATTGAACAGTATGAAACAGTTGATTTTATTAAAGATGATCCCGTGCAATTTGTTCATCTTTTTAAAGAAAAAAAAGATATTGAAACAGCAGGATTTATTGCATCCATGTTTGCATACGGCAAGCGGGAGGTTTTTATTTCCAAGCTTAAATATATATTTAACATTATGGAAAATAAACCTTATGATTATGTAAAAGCTTTTAATTTTAAAGATAATAATATTAAAAACTGTGATTACAGATTTTCAAAAGATTGTGATTTGATTGAGATTTTAAAGATTTTAAATATCCTGTATTCCGAAAATGAAACTTTAGAAAGTCTTTTTAAGTATTCTTACTCTCAAAATAGTGATATTTGGAATATGTTTCAGGGAGTAGTTGATTATTTTTATGCACGAGCGAATGAAAAAAATATTACAAAAGGGTTTTATCATCTTTTGCCTAACCCCGCAAAAAAAAGTGCATTAAAAAGAATGAACATGCTTTTAAGGTGGTTTGTACGCAAAAGCAGTGTTGATATAGGTATATGGGATTTTATCCCCAAGTGCGAATTATTAATTCCGCTTGATACACACGTAGCTAAAATCAGCAGAAGGTTAAATCTTTTAAAAAGAAATGATAACGGTTATGAAAGTGTTATTGAATTAACTGATAACCTTAAAAAATTTGACCCGATTGACCCGATAAAATACGATTTTGCACTCTTTGGGTATGGGGTAAATAATAAAATTTAATTATTTATTATCGGTTAATAAAAATAAACTTATTAAGTCATTAATTTGAGAAATACTTTTTTGGTATTCCTGAACAGAGCTTTCAAGCTGAAGAATTTGAGTTTTATATTCTTGAATTTTAAGCATGCATTCTTTTGTGGAACTTTTTAATTCATCCTGAACACCTTGAGCTTCTTTTAAAACAGTAGTCATGGGAAGTCCCATTGCCTCAAATGTTTGTTTAATAATTTGAGCACCTGTTTGTTTTGTTACGCCTGTCGGAAGTGTAGCTATTAAATTTTTCAAAGTTGCTACATTCGGAGGAAGGGCAACACTTGTTGTGCTGTATAAAGTTTGATTAATTCCCGTTTCCTGCATAATATTTTGTTCCTGAATATTTATTTGATTTACTTGAGTTAATTCTTCTTCTTTTTCTTGATAAACGCCTTCCGGTAAATTAACAGGTTCTTCTTCAATAATTATATTGTCGTTGTTAAGATTTTCAACAGGAGTTTCTTGCAGATTTTGAACTTCTGTTAAAGGAACACTATCTGAAATAGAATTTTCTTCATTTATAACAGGTGTTATATCAGCTTCTGCTTGTCTTTTTAATGCTTCAACTATTTTTTTACCTACACCCTCAGGGAGTTGATTTCTAGTCATAATTTACCTCTTTACGTTATCAGTAGGATTATATAAAAAAAATAAAATTTATTCAATCATTGTTAAAAATATCTGCGTTCAAAGTTTTCTTTATCGGAAAAATATTTAGTATCATAAATTTTAATCAAATGCCATCCGGCTTGTGTTTTTACCGGTTGGGAAATTTCATAATTTTTTAGCTTAAAAGCTGCCTCTTCAAATTCTTTAAATAATCGGCCGCGCATATTATAACCGATATCGCCGTCTCTATCTTTTGATTTGCAAAGAGAATGTTCTTTTGCCATTTGCTCAAAAGATTTATGATTCTCTGTTATTTCTTTACGAATATTAATGGCTTCATCTTGAGTATTTACTAAAATATGGCTGATTTTAACCTCCATTTTATCCGCTTCTTTATGGAAATAGGAAAATGGGAAATAAAAACCGTATATGATTAAAATCCAGCATAAAATATTAAGTATAATTTTCATATAAACCTCTCTGAAATTATTATAGCGTAAGTTAACATTTTTGGCATGCCAAAAGTGCAGCGCCAATCATGCCTGAATAATTTCCTGCTTTAGCAAGTTTTATTTTAATGTCAGATACAACAATTTCGCTATTTACGGCATTTTGTATTTCCTCTGTATCAAGGAACTTGCCCATTCCGCCTGAAATTATTATACTTTCAGGGTCAAAAATATTTGTTATATTAATTAACCCCGTTATTAAATCCTTTTTCCAAATATCAAATACTTTTTTTGAATATTCGTCATTTTGTTTGAGTCCGTCAATAATATCATAAGTTGTAATTTCTTTTGGAGTTTTTTTATTAAAAATACTTTTTTTGAAAATTTCATCCGAGTGTGCAATTTCTTCTGCTGTTATTTTAAGCCCTGTACCTGAGGCATAACTTTCAAAACAGTTTTTTCTTCCGCAGGTGCAGACTCTATCTTTAGAGTTACTTTTCATACTGCCGACTTCTCCGGCACGGCCTGATTTACCCCTCAGTAATTTTCCGTCAACAATAAATCCTCCGCCGACTCCTGTTCCGAGTGTTATTGTTATGGTATTTTTTTCACCCTGCGCTGCCCCAATTATATACTCTGCCCACGCAGCACAGTTTGCGTCATTTTCTACGAATACTCTTTTTTTGCTTAATGATGAAAAATCCAATTGATTATAACCTCTTGGCATATTCGGTGTTGAGGAATCCACCTTTGTATTATTAATATTAACAGCTCCTGCTGTCGCAAACGCTGTTATATCAATATTATCCTCGTGTTTGTTAATTATTTCTTTAAACAGTTTTACCAAATCATCAATATTTTTAGGTGTAGAATATTTTTCCACATCGCTTATAATTTCGCCGTTTCCATTAATAACGGCACAGGTTAATTTTGTTCCTCCCGCATCGATTGCAAGTACTTTTCTCATATATTCCTTTCACAAAATCTTTTAGTTATCAATTGCGGACGTGTTACGGCAGAACCTATTACAACGCTGTATGCTCCAAGTTCAAAGGCTTTATCAACTTCTTTCGGCTCCCATATCCTGCCTTCAAGTATTACCGGGCAGTCAAGTTCTTTTGTTAATTTTTTCAGCAGTTCAAAATCAGGTTCATCACTTTTCATAGGTGAAGCCTGTGTATATCCCGATAAAGTTGTTGAAATAATATCAAAACCAAGCTTTCTTGCTTTTATTCCTTCCTCAAAGGTTGAAATATCCGCCATTGCAAGCTTATTATGTGATTTTATATATTTTAGAATTTCTTCTAGACTTTCTTTTGGTCGTGGTCTTTGTGTTGCGTCAGTCGCTATAATATCGGCATTAGCCTTTATAAGCTCGTCAACTTCTTTTATTGAAGGGGTTATATAAACAATCTCTTTCCAATTTTCGGGCAGTTTATCAGGTTTGGTTAAACCTATAACGGGTACATCAAAAAGTTTTTTTGCATTGGCAACATCTCTGGCACCTGCCAAACGTAAGCCTTTTGCTCCGCCGTTTATAACGGATTTCATCATGGCTGTAATGGCCGCTTCCTCATATAACGGTTCATCAGGCATTGCCTGCACGGATATTATTACTTCACGTTTAAGTTTTTCCATAATTCTCATACCTTTATTATACTATATTTATCCTTTGTGTTAAATTATTATTTAAAATAGGAATTATTATGAAAATCTTTAATATTGATTTTAAAAATATAAAAACTATTAATATTTTAGTTAATTGTATTATTGTTTTTATCTTATTTTTTTTAATTTCTGATTTATTATCATATTGCATAATATTTGCTGACGATACAGATATCATTAAATTTAAATATATTAATATTAAAGGTTTTTATTCGAATGGTCTTCCTGTTTCATCTATTTTTATACAAATATTTGGTAAATATATTCCGTATGATATATTTAATATGCATCCAAGCGATTTTAAAAGTGAATATTTTTCTTATTTAGAATCTTTTTTAATTATTATTTTTTGTTTTATTCCGTTAAAAATTATGTTTTTAAACAAGTCCGACAATATAATCTATAAATTACCCGTAATTGTTTATTTATTTGTAATTTCTTTTTATATGTATTTATTGCAAAAATCAAGTTTGATGTTATTTACTTATGACGGATTTTTTAGGTTAAATGTGCCGATTTTTTTATTTCTTTTATTATTTTTCTATTTAATAAAAATAATAAACATAAATAATTATAGAAATTATTTAATAATTTCTTCTTTAACACTTTTATGCTGTTTATCAAATGAACTTACTTGCATTACCATATTATTCGGAACATTAATTTATACTTTTTTATCTTTATTTAATCAAGTTACCAAAAAAAGACTTTATTTATTGTGTTTTACATTAATTTTAAGCATAATTAGTACATTAGTTTTAATTAAATTAGGAGCTTTTACAAGAAAAAATCCTGATATTATTTTAAATTTAAGTTATTTAAAATATATATTAAAAATAATTCCTGTTTTTATTAATGAATATATAAAATACATGTTTATAAATCATTTTTTAGGTTACATTCTTTTAGTTTCTCAAATAATTGTTTTATATATTAAAACAAATGAAAGAAATAGTTTAAATATTGTTATAAGTTATTTATCGGGGTTATTAATATTTTTCTTCGCATTAATAGGAATGGGACAATACCAATATTCTAATGAAGCTAATACTTTTTGGGTGGTTCATCCCGATATACAAATTATGCATGAATTAATTTTATTAACATTTAACTTGTATTTATTCGGTATTGTTTGTAAAAATAAAATTTTAAAAAATTATTTTTTATACATAATATCTGTCATTTTAATTGTAAGTTCAGGATTTTATGTTTGCAAAAACATAACTTATTATAATGATAGTATAGTAAACTTTTTGAAACCTTTAAAAGAAAATCGTTATAAAACCGAAAAAATTATAAGACTGGCAAATCTAAAAAATAAAACGATATATTTAGATTCTGACCTTTTTGAAGAAGGTTATAACTGGGACTTATTTTATGATTATAATAATTTAGAAAAAAATGTTATTTATCCTAATAATTCTTATATATTTTTTCTAAATAATATCGGTGAAAATATAACACAAAAAATAATATTTACGGATAAAGAAATAGTTGAAAAAAATTTTAAAGATTTAGGCGGAGTATTTACCGAGAAAGAACTGAATAATATCAAATTTAATAATTTAATGGATGATAATTTTATATTAAATAAAAAAATTTAAAATAAACATATACACAATTATGATATCCGGTCATAGCAGAAGTTTTAATTAATATCATATTTAATTTGATAATAAAATATTAATTTTTTGTTTATTTTTTTAAGAAACTTGAAAAAGGATGTTATAAAAAATATAGTTGGAAAAATAATAAAGAAATGGAGATAAAATTATGGCAAAAACAATCGGTATTGACTTAGGTACAACAAACTCCGTTGTAGCAGTCATGGAAGGCGGTAAACCTACCGTTATAGCAAACGCAGAAGGTTCAAGAACAACACCTTCTATCGTTGGTTTTTCAAAAACAGGTGAAAAATTAGTAGGTCAATTAGCAAAACGTCAAGCAATATTAAACCCTGATAAAACTGTTATTTCAATTAAACGTCATATGGGTGAAGATTACAAAAAGAATATTGACGGTAAAGACTATACACCTCAAGAAATATCAGCAATGATTTTAAGAAAATTAGCGGATGATGCTTCAAACTATTTAGGAGAAAAAGTAACATCAGCGGTTATTACGGTACCTGCATACTTTAATGATGCTCAAAGACAAGCAACAAAAGACGCAGGTAAAATAGCAGGTTTGGATGTTCTTCGTATCGTAAACGAACCTACGGCAGCTGCTTTAGCATACGGCTTAGAAAAAGAAAAAACCGAAAAAGTTTTGGTATTTGACTTAGGAGGCGGTACTTTTGATGTATCAATTCTTGAAATAGGCGACGGTGTTCACGAAGTATTATCAACATCAGGTGATACTCACTTGGGTGGTGATGATTTCGACCAAAAAATCATGGATTGGTTAGTTGAAGAATTCAAAAAACAAGAAGGTATTGACTTAAGAAATGATAAACAGGCTATGCAGAGATTAAAAGAAGCTGCAGAAAAAGCTAAGTGCGAATTATCATCTGTTGTTGAAACATCAATTAATTTACCGTTTATTACGGCAGATGCAAACGGTCCGAAACACTTAGATATGACCTTATCAAGAGCTAAATTTGAAGAATTAAGCCACGACTTGCTTGAAAGATGTAAAAAACCTGTAGCGGATGCACTCCAACAAGCAGGCTTATCAAAAGGCGAAATTAATGAAGTTGTATTAGTAGGAGGTTCAACCCGTATTCCTGCTGTTCAAGCTTTGGTAAAAGAATATACAGGTAAAGACCCTAACCAATCAGTTAACCCTGATGAAGTTGTTGCTGTTGGTGCTGCTGTTCAGGCAGGTGTTTTAGCCGGTGAAGTTAAAGATATAGTTTTACTTGATGTAACTCCTTTAACTTTAGGTATTGAAACTTTAGGCGGTGTTTTAACTCCTTTGGTTCCGAGAAATACAACTATTCCTGTTTCTAAATCACAGGTATTCTCTACGGCAGAAAACAACCAAACCGCAGTTGATATCCATGTTCTTCAAGGTGAAAGACCGATGGCTAAAGATAACAAATCTTTGGGAATGTTCAGACTCGAAGGTATAGCTCCCGCTATGAGAGGTATTCCTCAAATTGAAGTTACTTTTGATATTGACCCTAACGGTATTGTTAACGTATCTGCTAAAGATAAAGCTACTAACAAAGAGCAAAAAATCACGATTACAAACTCTTCTAACTTGTCTGAAGAAGATATCGACAGAATGGTTAAAGAAGCTGAAGCTAACGCTGAACAAGATAAAAAACATAAAGAAGAAGCTGAAATCAGAAATAATGCTAACGGCTTAATCAGTTCCGCAGAAAGAATCGTTAAAGACTTTGAAGGCAAAATCGCTGAAAACGATAAAACAAAACTTGATGAACAAAAGAAAGCTCTTGAGGATGCATTAAAAGAAAATAAATCTTCTGATGAAATTAAGAAATTATCGGAAGAATTGCAGCAAACAATGTTTGCAATCTCTCAAGCAGCATACTCTCAAGTTCAACAAGAAAGTGCTCAAAGTGCAAACTCTGAAAGCGCTCAATCGGAACAAACAGAATCAAATAAAAACGATGATGACGTAATCGACGCTGAATATACAAAAGAGTAGCGAAAGCCGAAATGAGGACAGCCAAAGGCGAACGAATGACAGGCTTGAGCGGGAAGCAATTTCAAGACAGCGAAATTGCGTATGAATAAAATAAAAAGACCTCTTATGAGGTCTTTTTTTATTTAAAACTCAACCACATTGTTTCATAAGGTTTGAGTTTTATTATTACTTTTTTATTTTCTATGGGGAATATTTTTTGTTCTTTTGTTATTAATTCTGTCATTTCAACTTTTGTATCCATAAAGTTAAATAAATTGGACTCTAATTCCGCATAAACTCTATCATCCGATAAATTGTTAACAATTAAAATTTTATCGAACTTTCCTGTTCTTAAGTATGTAAATACCTGAGGTTTATTTGATTTCACTTCAATAAAATCGCCTCTTGACATTGTGGGATAATTTTTTCTTACTTCAATTAATCTTTTAACGTTTTTAAAAATCTTGCCCTTAAAGGAATTAGGCATATCAATTGCTCTATAGAAGACATTGCGCTGAATTGCATTTCTGTGTATATCACGGCTGTCAAAGTAAGAAAGAACATCTGTTTTTTGAGATTTATTTTTGCGTTCTCTCATTTTTGCCCAGCGTTGCGCGTAAGAAAAATTATTTTGACTGCCGATTTCATCGCCGTAATAAATAATCGGAATACCTTTTAAAGAAAGTAAAATAGCAAATGTCATATTGATACGATCAACGTTATTATCAAGAAAATTAGCCATTCTGCCGCTAACACCGTAACCTTTTCTGAATTCCGCACCTTTATCTGCCAGTTCTTCAAAAATTAACTCTCTAGTTCTTTGGTTAACCATTTCAAGCGTAAGTTCATCATGAACTCTTAAAAACATTGCCCAAGAAGCGCTTTCGGGAATTTGCGGGGTCTTATTATGTATCTGCCAAAAATATGAGCTGTCGCCTGATACTACAGTTGCCCATATTGCAGGCATGTATGGGAAATGATATGCAATCTGCATTTCATTGGTTCTTGTTAATTCTTTTGTTTTATCATCTATATTAACTTCAATTTTGCGTTCCTGCCCGAAATAGTCTATTACTTTTTTTGGAGGCTGGCACGCTTCAGCCTGCATAACCGAGCGGGGTGCTGTTTCTTGTAAAAAGGTGCTTAAAATTTTAATAAGTTCGTGAGTTTTCGGATTGTTTTCACCTGTTGTTCCTTCTTCTTTTATAAGGTATGGAATAGCATCCAACCTGAATATATCAATACCTAAGTTTGCCCAAAATGCTATTGTTTCAAGGTTATAATACAATACTTGAGGGTTTTGCCAATTTATATCAAGCTGAAAAGGATAAAAAGTATGGTAAAAATAATAATCTTTTCCGTTTATGTTTTCTTTTCTGTAATGAGTATCGGTAATTTCAGGGAAAATTAAACGTCTTTTTGATATTTTCCCGCTCGGTTCTTTGTATTCCGCAATATAACCGAGTTTTTCATCTTTATATACCGTCTTTTGAGGTTCTGTTTCAGAAACAACAAAATAATTTAGTTTGTCTAAATCACCGTTTTTCAAACTTTCAAACCATTCATGTTTATCCGAAAAATGGTTTAATACTAAATCCGCTTTAATTTTAAATCCCTGACGTTTAGCTTCGGTAATAAATTGAATAAACTCATTCATACCACCGAGGTCTTTCCTTATGTTTCTGGGATTTTTAACATCAAATCCAGCATCGAACATAGGAGAATCGGCAAAAGGAAGCATGTATATGGTGGTTACACCTAATGTTCTTAGATATCTCAGCATTTTAACAGACTTTTTAAAAGTATTGGGGCTCATATCATCATCTGTACCAAACCTGTCGACATAATACATATATATAATTTCGTCTTTATACCAGTCGTTAGAACGATTCAGGTCTTCTTCTTTTAACTTTGGGTTTCGTTTAAGTCTGGTTTCTTTAATAATTTTCAGGATATTTATGTATATTTCATCAGTTTGATTTTCGCCATATACTTTTGAAATAGAGCTTTTTAAACGTTTCTCAACATCTTTTGAAACAATATTTTCCGTTTCAACGGAGTCTAATATTTTTTCATTTGTTATAAATCCTGCTGATAAAGCATAACAAGGAACACTATAGCTTACAAATGTGCTTATTATAACAAAAAATATTAATAATTTTTTCATATATTACCCTTGGTTGTAGAAAGTTTCAATAATATTTAAACCGTTAAAGATTGCTTTTATATTAGCTTTCACTGTGCTTTCATCGCAGGCTCTTGAAATAATTGTTCGACCTGACGGGGTTTTAAAGTACATTATAGACATAGCGGATGCATCTGACCCCATATTTAATGCTTTTTGTTCATAATTTAAGAACTCACACTTAAATCCTGCTTTTTGAATAGCTTTTATGCAGGCATCAACAGGTCCGTTCCCTGATACTTCAATATTGAACTCTTTTTCATTGTAAAAGAAGTTGAGTTTAATATTATCTTGAGCAATTTTTTCGATGTTTGATAATTTGAAAGGACCTTTAACATTAAGAATATTATTGTAATAAATATCAAGAATATTGCGGGTGGTGAGTTCTCCGATTTTTTCCGCAGTTTCTTTAGCGATAGGTGCAATTCTTGCTGCTTCCATAATCGTAATCGGGTAGCCTGCTTCCGTAATAATTTCAAATATAGCGGTTTTTCCTGATTGAGAAGTAAATCCGAGTTTTTCATCGTCTTTTCTGCCTATTAAAGAAGGATGGATAGGTCTATAAGCACCTTTTTCCATATCTTTTGTCTTAATTGCTCCGTCTTGGTGTATGCCGCTTCTGTGTGCTAAGGCTTCAGGTCCGATTAAGGGTGCTTTTTCATATATTTTTACACCGGACATATCTGATATTGTAAGGGCAAGCTCATATATTTTAGAAAGGTTTAAAGGGACTTCAACTCCCGAATTATGGAGTGCTATAGCTACTTCATACATATTTGTATTGCCTGCTCTTTCTCCCAGTCCGTTTAGGGCGCATTCTAATTGAACGGCTCCCGCAAAATAGCTTTCAACCGTTACTGCTGTTGCCATTCCCAAATCATTATGGTTATGTACGGAAATTATTATATCTTTTGGCAAAGCATTATATACTTTTTCCACAAGATTAATAAACTTTTTCGGGCGGGTTCTTTCTACAGTATTGGGTAAATTAATAATTGTTGCACCTGCTTTAACAATTTCCTGAAGAGTATCTATAACAAAATCAATATTCTCATGACAGTCGCCGAAATGTTCTACGGAAAATTGGACTTCTCCATCATTACCCAGAGTATTTTTTGCAAATTGTACCGCTTCTATTGCTTGTTTTCTGACTTGTTCAGGTGTTTTATTTAAAACATATTGCATATTAAAAGGACTCATTGCGATAAAAGTATGAATTCTTTTTTTAGATGCACTTTGAATTGACTCTGAGGCTTTAATAATATCATTTTGAGTGCATCTTGCAAGTGCTGAAATAACAAGGTTATCAGGTGCAATTTTTGCCAAGTGAGAGCATGCCTCATAATCCATTTCGGATGCTGCGGCAAACCCGACTTCTACCCCTTGAACCCCGAGTTCAATTAAATGATTAAAGATTATTTCCTTTTCTGACGTATTCCAAGGTTTTTTTAAGGACTGGTTTCCGTCTCTTAAGGTTATATCATAAAAAAACGGCTGTTTTCCTGACATAAGTTCACCTTTAACCTTTCTTGAACTCTTTATGGTGTTATTGTAAAATAAAAGCATTGAAAAGGGAAGAAGCATGATTGAAAGATATTCAAGAGAAGAAATGAAACGTATTTGGGAGTTGCAATCCAAATTTAAATATTATCTTGATGTCGAATTGGCGGTATGTAAAGCCTATAATAAAACAGGAAAAATCCCTGACAGCGCTCTAAAAGATATTATGGAAAAAGCTTCGTTCAGCGTTGAACGTATTGACGAAATAGAAAAAGAAGTCCGCCATGATGTAATTGCATTTTTAACCAATGTTAATGAAAATGTAGGAGAAAATTCCCGTTATATACACATGGGAATGACAAGTTCAGATGTTATAGATACTGCTTTGGCGCTTCAAATGCAAGATGCAGGTAAAATTATTTTAAAAGATATTGAGGAAATCCATACAACAATAAGAAATAAAGCAAAAGAACATAAAAATACAATATGTATTGGACGCTCGCACGGGGTTCACGCAGAACCTATGACTTTTGGGGTCAAGCTATGCGGTTGGCTTGATTTGTTTGAAAGAGCAAAAAGAAATTTTGAATATGTGTTAGAAGAAGCAAGAGTAGGTCAAATATCAGGGCCTGTAGGGACTTATTCCAATATTGACCCTGAAATTGAAAAGCTGGCTTGTGAATATTTAGGGTTAAAACCTGCCAAGTTTTCAACCCAAGTGATTGCACGTGATATCCATGCCCGCTTTATTCAGTCATTATCCGTAATAGGCAGTATTATAGAACAAATTGCGGTTGAATTAAGACACCTTCAAAGAACCGAGGTTTTAGAGGTTGAAGAAGGGTTCAGTGCGGGACAGAAGGGGTCGTCCGCTATGCCCCATAAGAAAAACCCGATTTCCGGCGAAAATTTGTCGGGATTATCAAGAATTGTCCGCTCTAATTCAATTGCTGCTTTAGAAAATATACCTCTGTGGCACGAAAGAGATATTTCTCACTCAAGCGCCGAGAGAATTATTTTTCCCGATACTGCAATTTTAATTGATTATATGTTGAACAGATTAAATGATACCGTTAAAAATTTTGTTGTGCATAAAGAAAATATGCTTAAAAATACTAATATGTTCGGCGGAATTGTGTTTTCTCAAAAAGTTCTTTTAAAATTGTGTGAAAAAGGTCTTTCCCGTGAGGAGGGATATAAACTCGTACAGAGAAATGCGCTTGATGCTTTTAATAACAACGGAAGTTTTATTAATAATCTTTTAGACGATAAAGAAGTTACTTCAAAATTAAATACTGATGAGATAAAAAGCTGTTTTATTATTGAAGATTATCTCAAAAATATTCAAGAAATATATAACAGATTTGATATTTAATTATAAATATGTATAAAAAATATTTGGTAAAAGATAATAAAAATATTATGAAACCTGATATTTCGTTTCTATTTCATTAGCTTCAACCATAAGCCTCGTAACTCGGGCTTTGCCCTCAAACAGACGAGGCTTTGATGTTGTTTCAGCAAATGAACTTACGAAACTACATATATGCTTTCATAATATTTTTATTATCTGTTTATCTGATTTATAAATTTGCTTTTTTTATAATCAAGGGAACTAATAAATCCCAAGCGGTTTCTTTCGGATGAAGATTATCCTGAAACAAATATTTTTCGGAATTTAAGTCTTCATCGGTTAATTCATCCGTATCTATAACAATAAAATTATTGTCTTCAAGTTTTTGTCTTAGCATCTCTTTATATCTTATTTCATTGTTGTCATAAAAAATGACAATAAATTTTATTTTTTTATTCCATTTTTTCTCAAGAATGTTTCTTGTTTCTTTAAAAAATGCTAAAGCCAAATCAGTTAATTTATCGGCATTTTTAGGATTGTTAATGTATCTTTCCGCATATTTTAAGCTTAATATTGTGATTGTAGGGCTGGATTTTATGATATTTAAAAAAATATTTTTATAATTATCTTTAACCGGTTTATTATTTATATACCTGTACCTTAAAGAAAAAGTATCATACAATATATCTAAACTGCCGAAAATAGACATTCGTATGTAATGATCGTCAATTAAGGTATAAAAAACGGTATCAGCAGGTTTAACCTGATTAAAAAATAATTCATTTACTTCTTCATCGGAAACCTGATAATACATATGTTCAATTCCTACTCCGGGTATAGCACGATTATAAACGGGACGTTTTAGTGTATAAGCTAATTTATAACTAAATGTTTGATTGTATTTAAGGAATTCTCCATATGTATAAGAATCTCCAAAAACTATAATCGGATTGCAGGATGTATTATTGCAATATTGAAGACCTTCCGGTAGTCTGCATCCCCACTCACTATCATTAGTATTATTAGTAAAAAACTGTATAATATCTTCCCCTGTCCAAAAAACTTTTATATTTTTAAAAGAATATTTAAAAGGCGGAATTGAAGAAGCTTGAGGATATTTAGAAAAATATTTTTTAGGTTCCGAGTATATTTTATATATTATAAAATCACAAATAAATAATAAAAATAGTAAAATTAAAATATTTATTGATAATATTCCTATAATTTTCTTTACTAATTTCATTTCATTACCTCAACATTTTTTGGCAGTTTAATAGCAATTATAAATTTGCTTTTTTTATAATCAAGGGAACTAATAAATCCCAAGCGGCTTCTTTCGGATGAAGATTATCCTGAAATAAATATTTTTCGGAATTTAAGTTTTCATCGGTTAATTCATCCGTATCTATAACAATAAAATTGTTTGCTTCAAGTTTTTTTCTTAACATATCACTGTATCTTATTTTTGTATTATTATAGAAAATAACAATAAATTTTATTTTTTTATTCCATTTTTTCTCAAGAATGTTTCTTGTTTCTTTGAAAAATGCTAAAGCCAAATCAGTTAATTTATCGGCGTTTTTAGGATTGTTAATGTATCTTTCCGCATATTTTAAAGTTATTAATTTAATAGTGGGACTGGATTTTATGATATTTAAAAAAATATTGTCATAATTATCTTTAACAAGTTTGTTGTGTCTTAGCGTATATCTCAAATGAATATTTCCGTCCATTGGTCCATAATCACTAAAAATCGACATTCTTAAATAGTGGTCATCAATAAATACATAAAATACCGTATCAGAGGGTAGAACTTGTTCATAAAAAAATTCGGATTCGGGATCTTGAACCTGATAATACATGTGCCCAGGTCCGCTTCCTGAAATTGCTCTGTTGTATACAGGTCTTTTTAAAGCCTTAGACAGTTTGTAAGAAAAGTTTTGATTGGGTTTCAAGTATTGACCTAAAGCGTATGAGCATCCGAAAACAGTTATTGGTTTACAAACGGATTTTTTCTTTCCCGAACAAAATTCAAGTCCAACAGGTTTTCTTCCTTTGTAAATATAATCACTATCATCAAAATAATCTTTCATACCTTCTCCTGTGTATGGAATAGGAAAGTTTTTGATATTATATTGTAATTTTGGAATAACGGTGGAAATTGGATGTTCTGCAAAATATGCTTCGGGATTTGACAATTTTTTATAAAGAATGACATCACTTATAAAAATAATGAGGCATAACAGTATTAAATTAAATAAAATTATGCAAATAATTTTGGTAAATTTCTTCATTTTTTAATTTGTCTTTCTTTTTTGGTTAATAAGATTATAAATTTAATTCCTTCACAAGCTTAGGAACCAATAAATCCCAAGCTTTCTCGGAAGGATGGTTATTTTCTTTTAAAATGTATTTACTGTTTTTTAAATCTTCATCGGTTAAATCATCTGTATTTATAACATTAAATCCATTTTCTTTAAGTTTTATTTTTAATTCATCCTTATATAAAATATTATAATCGTTATAAAGAACAACAGTAAAGTTAATTTTTTTATTCCAGCGTTTTTCCATTTCATTTCTGCTTTGAATAAAATAAAGAACTGCCATATCTACAATTTTATTTTTATTTTTTGGATTATTGACATAACTATATGCCCAAATATGGTTTAAATGTTTAGTAAAATATGTTGATTTAATAAAATTAAAAAGTACACCGTCATAATTATCTAAAATCAATTTATTATTTTTTATTTTATAATGCGGCATATCAAAAACATCTAAAACATCAAAATAATAGAGTAAAGAACGAACCCAATGATGTCTAATCATAACGTAAATTATATCTTGAGGTGCTTTAACTTCATCATATAAGGCGTCAGATGTACTTTGAAAGTACATAAAAGGAAAACTTGCCCCCGGTAATGCTCTGTTATAAACAGGTCTTTGGGTCAGTTTTGAAAGTTTATAACTAAATGTTTGATTAGGTTCTAAATACTGCCCGTAAGCATACGAACATCCGAAAATTAAAATAGGAGGTTTTGTATATTCTTCTCCTACAGGAGCTCTTCCCTCATAAGTATTATTACCGCCCTTAAAATATCCCCTCAAATTTTCCATATATGGCGGATGGTATGGCATATACTTAAATACTTGAATCGGGCTTGATTTCGGATGATCCTTATAAAAAATTTTGGCATAGTGTCTGTAAATTCCATAATCAATAAGAAATAATAAACTTATAAAAATTATTACATTAATAAATATTATAAAAAATTTTTTCAAAATATATACCTACAATCTTAAGGTTTTAATAAGTTTATCGCTGATTAAATCCCAAGCCGATTCATTCGGATGCCCGTCTTTAATTTTATATTTATCATCATCTAAATCCGCATTTGTCAGATCGGGTAAGCTTATAACTTGAAATCCCTTTTCTTCTAAGGATTTTGTAAACTTATCATCGTTATAAAATTTATTATAATAAAGTACTATATATTTTGTATTTTTCCAATGCTTTTGCATTTCTTCTTTGCTTTCAATAAAATGCTCAAGGGCAAATTTGGAATAATTTTCGTAGTTTTTTGGTTTTAATATTACATTATTTACATATGCCTGATGGAATTTATTTATAACATAAGAGCGTTTAATAAAATTAAAAAACGGATTTGAATTAGTTATTTGAATAAGTTTTCCGTCTTTAAGCTTATATCTTAAGTTTTGCTCTTCATTTAAAAGATGTCCCGATAAAAAGTTTATTGAATAAAGTCTTCTGAAATGGTCGAACATCATAACAAAAACAGCATATTGAGGTTCTTTTACATGATTATAAAATTTATCCTGTCTAACCTGATAAAGCATGTGCTGAATTCCCCAGCCTTGAAAGGCTCTTGAATATACGGGGCGTTTTGATTTATGTGCCAATTTATAAGTTAATGTTTGGTTTTTATCTAAAAGATAACCGTATACGTAGGAACAGCCAAACACGACAATCGGCGGTTTTTTGTAATTTAAACCTTCTGTTGCTCTGCCCCAGCCTTCTTGGGGGTTTGGATAATAATCAAAATCAGGATTAAATGTTTTAATCCCGGGGTGAAAAGGTATTGGCCAAACACCTATATATTTTTCACCGCAAGCTTTCATTCTAAGGTTTTCGCAAACCCAAACTGTTCCTTCCGCGATAAATACTGCGAAGACTAATAATATTATGTTTACTAAAAATATTCCCAAGATTTTTTTCATAATAAGCATTTAAATGGTAACATTGTGAGTTAAAAAGAGCAATAATTTGATTGTTTATTTAATTATTAGAAATATTACATTGTTAATAAAAATTTACACAATGTCGAAAAAATCATAAAATAACGCGATTTTTAGAATATTGTAAATGTTGTATATCTCTTAAGTTTATAAAAACAATTAATATATTTTTAAACTAATCATGCCAAAAAATAAAGTATGTAAGAAAAAAAGGACTTGATTTGAAAAATTTAACATGTACGATATTTTTATTGATTATAAAATGAGGATAAAATGTCAAAAGACGTAATCGAATTTGAAGGAACGATAATAGAATCACTGCCGAATGCAATGTTTAGAGTCGGATTGGAAAACGGGCATGAAATTTTAGCTCATATTTCAGGAAAAATAAGAAAGAACTTCATAAAAATATTACCCGGAGATAAAGTTAAAGTGGAAATGACCCCCTACGATTTAACAAGAGGCAGAATAACATACAGGTTAAAATAAATACTGCATTAAGTCAGAAAGAAACACTAACAGATAATTATAAAGGAAAAAGTCATGAAAGTTAGAGCATCAGTAAAACCGCTTTGCGATAAATGCAAAGTAATAAAAAGAAAAGG
>CANQJQ010000014.1 GCA_947624265.1 Candidatus Gastranaerophilales bacterium | reverse complement strand
GAAAATAAAAAAACTCTCTACGTTGCAGGCGATACCATTTGGTGCGAAGAAGTAAAAGAAGCACTTGATAAACACAATCCCGATGTAATCGTTACAAATTCGTGCGGAGCTACCGTTATAAACGGGGAACGTCTTATTATGGATATAAATGATATGAAAGAAATTTCATCATACTGTAAAAATTCAAAAATTATAGCAAGCCACATGGATACGGTAAGCCACCTGACAGTTACAAGAGATGATATTAAAAATCTGAAATTAGATAATGTTTTAGTGCCTGATGATAATGAAATACTAGTTTTTTAGTAATAAACAGTTGCGGCTTTATTTGTTATTTATATTTTAGTATAAAGACAATAATGCCGCGCCTATTGCCGAAAAATATTTACCGTTAGTATTACTTACAACTTTTTTCCCGAGTGCAAGCCCTGCGAAATCAGCTATTCCGTTAATTTGCGACAATCCTCCGGATAAAAGAATTTCATCACCGTTCACTTTTCCTATTAAGGGCATAGCTTTTTTTAATATTTGCCAAATAACCGCTTCAATTATTACCATTCCATGTGAGTTTTTTGAAATTAATTCCACTATTTCACTCTGCGCAAAAACCGCACATACTGAAGAAAGATGAATTTCGGGTTCCTTTTTACCTGTTAAATCAATTGAATCAAAATCTTCCTGAACCATATTAAGGACATTTGAAAGAAATATTCCGCTGCCTGCCGCACATTTATCATTGACAAAAAACTCTTTAAGTTGTCCGTCTTTTTGCCGTATTATCTTAGTATCCTGTCCTCCGATATCAAATACAAGATCATATTCAGGACAAAGATAATTTGCGCCTTTTGCAAGTGCAGTTAATTCATTGACACATTTTACCGAAGGGATATTTCCTCTCCCATATCCGCATGAAACTATCTTTGCATCAGGATACTCAGAAAGAAACTCGTTTACTCTTTTTTCAAAATACTCTTTTTGGTTTAACGGAGTTTTTTCACAAAAAAGCTTTACGATTTGGCCATCTTTCATAACGCAGTATTTTGTATAAGTTGAACCTATGTCCGCACCTAATGAGTACATACTGTTTCCTTTAGTAAATCTATTTGTTTTTTAGTTTTTTCCAGTGATAGAAAATTTCGGTCAATCATATCAATTTCAAGCTCAGCCTGAGGTATATTAATATCCTTTGCAGATACAAAATCGCACTTGCAGCTTTTATTGTGAAGAGTTACGGCACAAACAGCCTCAGAATCTTTTATTTGCTTTGTTAATCTTTCTGTTCTGTTTTTTTGCGATAAATTTAAGAAAGTATAGTTATATGCCGAAAACAACTTTTCAAAAGCATTACTTCCGCTATAATCAAGGTTCCACCACGTTATATAGTTTGAACCGCAAATTCTGAAACCATCTAAAAACTCTGAAAGATATCTTTTAGGGTGATACCATAAAGGGTAGCCCAGCCAAAATATCGGAATTAAGCTTTTATCAGCATCGGGCAATTCTTTCATTTCTTCATAAAGAGCTTGATATAGTTCAATAGTACCCGAATTGCATCTTTGAGTAATAAGATATGAAATATAATCAAAAATAGCGGTCGGTTTAATTTCCTTTTTTGTCAGTGCCTGTGCAACCTTGTTCCACCAATAAACACTTTCAGTACTATTTTGTATATTTTTCTCAAGTAAATTTATATCAAACTTATTACCTGTTAAATTTTCCAGCCTGAATATTAAATCTTTATGTTGTTCGGTTACATATTTGTATGCCTGTTGCTTATCTGCCGACTCACCCGGATAGTCAATAACTATAAGCGGAACATCAAACCTTTGTGCAAGTATGTTCCACCAGTTGGGAAGTGTGTTGCATTGGTTGTTTGTTGCAATGAGTATATCAGGCTTTGGCGGGATGCCTCTGGGACCTTCCTGAAGTTCCAGACAGCCCTCTAAACAACAGGAATATGAACAACAATCCCGACACAATGAACATTGCTCGCTCTTTTCAAGAAAAGGTTGTTCCTTATTGCTGGCTGCAATAACCGCAGCATAACTTTCAGGATAGTAATAATACATACCAAGCGTTTCTAAAATTTCAACAGGTGTAAATGCCGTAACCCAAGCAACCTTTTTGTCAGGCTTTGCACCGCGTGCATATCTTGAAAAATATTTATAATATTCCCTCATTAAAGTCGACTGAAGTTTTATTGCAGATTCAACCATTGTGTTTGCACTCCTTTATATCATATCAGCAAAGGCTTCTAATGCAAGTTCAAACTTCTTAGAGCCTTCAGAATTTGTCTGAGAAATTTTTATTGACTTTATTCCCTCTGAATTAAGCTTTTTCTCATAAACCGAATAAAGATAATCATAAGCTTCACAATATTTTTGCGTGATAAAAATTACCCCTTCGACTTCTTTATCCTTAATTTCTCTTATATCTCTTTCAATTATCTCATTAAAATTATTTTGCGTAGGAGAAAGCCGTGTTGATAGCATGTTTTTTGATATATTTTTATATATGTCGCCGTCAATTTCGCAAGGTTTACGATTTGCCAGCCGTCCGGATTCGGGAAGGTTGTCAGAAACAATTTTCAATCCTGATTTTTCCAATACATCGAGAATTTCTTCAGAAGTCAAAAAAGAACCTGCCAAATGTACTCTTTTTCCGTTAGAAGTTGTTTTCTTTACTATAGGAACACGCTGCTCAAACAATGGTGAGACAAGCATTTTATGTATACCTTGAAGATAATCGCAGTAAGAAATATTTTCAAGATTATCGTAAAGAAGTTTAATTTCCTTGTTTCTGTTATTTAAAGCTTCAATTCTCTTTTCAATGTCTGTTATTTGAATACCAAAATAACTTTCCAAAGCCTGTTTATATTCTTTAATTCGGTTTGCAAAAAAGTCTGTCGAATATTGGTCTATCCTTGCAGGAACAGGTATCTGGAAGATAAATTTCCTTGTTTCCCCAAGATAACTTTTTATTATTCTTGTACTGTCGCACGATTTTGGGAATACGGCACCATCAATAGAATTATCATATAAAACCTGAGAAATATAATCTGCCACATATTGACAATAGTGAGATATAGCCGTATCACCGGAATAGCCCGTAAAACGTACAGTATCACAAATATGTTCAGGAACAAACCCCGATAAAGACAGTATCTTCATTTTTACCCTCTCTATATACCATTTTAAAGCTGAAAAACTCTATATTCTACTATGAGGATATTATTTAATCTATTGTAATAATACACATATTTAATATTTTTGTCTATATTACACTATTTAATTGCTTTTTAGAGCTTTTTTCAAGTATATAACGGCAGGTTTTTCTACCAGATGATAAGTCAATACCCCTGATATTATAATTACACTTAATATCAATACCAGGTTCACAATAGGGTGAGAATGTACCCAAGATGTATGGTTTATCCAAAAGCCATATTTGAACACATGTAAAATTAAACAATGTACCATAAATATAGAATAAGAATATTTTCCTATGACATTAAAAATATCTCTTTCCAATAATCTTGAAAAAATTCCCTTTTTATACAAAAACAACATTAAAGTTATTGTAAACACTATTACAAAGATAAATTTATTTGCACATTTCACTATATGAAAAAACATATTATTAATAATGAAATATAAACATATAAATTCAAGTACGGATATACAAATAATCAATAATAAGTTGTTTGTTTCTTGCTCGATTTGCTCTTTATTATTTTTATACCATTCACCTATTAAGTATCCGACCCCAACGCCGCCAAACGCCCGAAGCAAACCGGCATGAAAAATATGATAGTATACATCATGAATATCCCATATTTTACCTGCTTGTGCTTGTATCAAAAACGAATATGAAAAAAATATTCCGACAACTATAATCAAATTAACTATTTTTTTATCAAAATTTTTTATTAAATAGAAAAAAAGTATAGCAATCCACAAGAATGATGAACAATACCAAAATTGACTGACTTCATTTAAATTTGTATTATAAAACAAGCTAGTTCCGTTTAAGCCGAATAAAACAAATAAATTACTGTAAAATTCCCAAAATATTTTTATTTTTAAAGAAATAAAATATGACACAATAATTAAAAATATTAAAACGGGGTAAAATCTTATAATTTTGTGTTTTATAAATTCAAACAGAGACTGAGATGTATTTAATTTATATGAAAAGAAAAAGCCTGAAATTATGAAAAACAGTTCAACTGCTCTTAATCCATCTTTTGTCATAATATATAAAGAATTGTATAATTTAATGTCTTGAAAATCATCCGACATCATAAAGTACTTTAAAAATATATGATAAATTACGATTGCTAAACATGCTATAACCTTCAGAAAGTTAATATTTTTAAGGTAAGAAATTCCCCCCCCCTTGAGATAATTAATACTGTTCTGAGTTAAATCAGTCGTTTGCTTGCTATTTGCCATATTCTTCTCTCCATATATGCGGATATTATTTCATAAATAAAGTTTCAATACAATCTTACATTAACTATAATGAAATTAGACCGAATAGAAAAACTTAATAAACCTGAGAAAATTGAAAAATAATAATCGGCAAATAAAAGCAAAAGCACAACTGAGAAAGTGGTGGATAATGCTTTTTTATTATTACATTTTGTAAAATGCCGAAAAAAACGGATAAACAATATTTATTGGTTAATTTTACAAAAATCTGACGGGGGGGGGAATTTTTGTATATAAAAATTCTTTTTTTTTATATAATTTTCATATGATTATTGATTATGTAAAAAAACTGATAAATAAACTTGGCGATACAAAATTACAAACGTTTGATTTAAGTAAAATCAATTATAAAAACGCTTGTATAACGCCTAAAGTATCAATAATAATCCCTGTTTATAATGCACAAAAATATATAGCCCGATGTTTATATTATTTGATAAATCAGACATTAGAGGATATAGAGATAATATTTGTCGATGACGGCTCAACAGATGATTCAATGAAATGTGTAAAAGAAGCTTCAATAAATGACGGCAGAATTAAAATAATAGAGCAGACACATAAGCTTCAAGGTGCGGCAAGAAATAAAGGTATAGAAATAGCGAAGGGTGAATATTTGGGCTTTTGTGATGCTGATGATTGGGTAGATGAAAATTATTATGAAAAATTATACAAAGCTGCAAAACTCAATAATTCGGATATAGCCTGTGCAATAAATGTCAGAATAAGTAATATCAAATATAAACCGAGGCTTCATTTTACAAAAGAAGAAACATTTTCGGCTTTGACAGATAAATTTAATGCCTGTAATCTGCATAAAAATGAGTGTCCGACAAATAAAATATATAAAAGAGAATATATAAGAAAAAATAATATATTATTCCCTGAAGGTGTATACTGTGAGGATAAATTATTCTCTTTAAAAGCAGTATATTATGCAAATAAATTAACAACTGTTCCGGGTATTCATTACTATTACTGGCAAAATCCCGATTCTACGGTAAATACGCTTAAAACAAAAAAACACATAGAAGATAAAATAACCGCAAAAAGAGAAGTTTTAGCTTTCGCTAAAAAAGAAAATATGCCTATAAATGACGGTTATTTTACTGCAGAGAAAAAACGCATAAAGTTTTTAGGGATAACTCTTCTTTTAATAAAGGAGAGTATAGAAACAGAATCTTTTTTTATATTTGGGAAAATTAAAGTGTACCAAAAAACATTACCAAATATCGCCGGGGGGGGGGGTAGAAAGATAATTGGAAAATATATTTACGGCAATACTTTCTACATACAACCACAAAGATACTTTTCAAGAGGCAATTGAAAGTGTACTAAATCAAAAAACAAATTTTGATTTTAAAATTATAGTGCTTGATGATGCTTCAAATGACGGTACAACGGATATCGTAAGAGAATATGCAAATAAATATCCCGAAAAAATAACTGCAATAATTAATCCTGTTAATATGAACGGCAGGTATATCAAAGAAGTTATCAGACAAATTAGAACAAAGTATTTTGCAATTTTAGAAACCGATGATTATTGGTGCGACGAAAATAAAATTCAAACTCAAATTGATATTTTGGAAAATAATCCCGATTGTTCAATGTGTGCACATAACACACTGCGTAATTATGTTAATCAAAATACAACAGAAAATTATCTTAATTCACCGACAAAAATATATACTCTTCCGAAGAAAAAACTAACAAACAGGTATTATATAGAGCCTCATATATCATCAAGAGTTTATCGAACATCTTGCATAAATTTTGATGAAATAGAAAATAAAAACCTGCTTGTATATGATGTAACAAGTATGTTCTATTTTCTTACAAAAGGTAATTTGTATTATATAGATAAGGTAATGAGCGTATATAATTACACACAAAAAGGAGTATATTCTTCTCAAACTTCGTATAAAAACAGATATATTGCCGCTAAAGGAATATATGAATTAAATAAAACATTAAATTACAGGTATAATTATCTTTTAGCCAGATTTTTTGCGACCAGAATAAATTTAAACTTTGTAACCGCATTCAAAATAAAAAATTGTAAAAATACAATTGAGCTGGATGAAATGTATCAACAAATACTAAATAAATTTGAAGAAAAGTATCTGAGAATATGTGATAAAAAACCGATTATTTCGTTCAAAATTTCGATCGGTAAAAATAAAAAGCTTGTATTTGAACTTAGCAGAGAGAAGTCTTTATGGAAGTGAAAAAAGATAATAAAATATTTGTAACAAAGTCATATATGCCTCCGTTAGAGGAGTATATGGAATATATTAATAAAGTTTTTGATAATGCACAATTAACAAACGGCGGGCCGATTGTTAATAAACTTGAAGCTGAATTACGTGATTATTTAAAAGTTGATAATATTCAGTATGTAACAAACGGAACAATTGCGCTTCAATTGGCATTAAGAGCATTGGATATTCAAGACGGTGAAGTCATAACAACACCGTTTTCATACGTTGCAACAACCTCGGCAATAATGTGGGAAAAATTAAAACCCGTTTATGTTGATATAGAACCCGATAATTTTACCATTGACCCTAAAAAAATTGAAGAAAAAATAACTTCAAAAACAAAAGCAATAATGCCTGTACATGTATTTGGCTATGCTTGCGATGTTGAAGCCATACAAAAAATAGCTGATAAACATGACTTAAAAGTTATATATGATGCGGCACATACATTTGCATCAATATACAAAGGCAAATCACTTGCAAGCTACGGAGATATATCAACTTTAAGTTTTCATGCTACAAAACTTTTTCATACGGTTGAAGGCGGAGCCTGTATAATAAAAGATGAGACAGTAAAAAAGGAACTGGACTTAATGAAACGATTCGGGCATAACGGTGATGAACACTATTGTTTGGGAATAAATGCAAAACAATCGGAAATGCATGCCGCAATGGGTTTAAGTATATTGCCGCATATATCCGAAATTATTGATAAAAGAAAACAAATTTGCAATTTATATGACAGCCTGCTTCAAGGTTTTGTCGTACGTCCTAAAGTGCAAAGAGATTTAGAATATAACTATTCATACTATCCTGTTGTATTTAAATCGGAGAGTGAACTTTTAAAAGTATTTGAAGCTTTAAATAAAGAGGAAATATTCCCAAGAAGGTATTTTTACCCCAGTTTAAATATGCTGCCATATCATAATGATTATCACGCTTGCCCTGTATCAGAGGATATTGCGCAGAGGATAGCTTGCCTTCCTTTATATCCTTCTTTAGATTTGGATGATGTGCAAAGAATAGCAAATATAATAATAAAAAATATAGGTAAATAATAAATCACAGGAGGAAAAAATGAACAATTTGTTAAATATTACGGAAGAAAAAATCTGTACGGGCTGCGGAGCTTGTCAAAACAAATGTCCTAATAATGCAATCAGTATGAAAGAAGATGAAGAAGGTTTTTTATTCCCGAATATAGATAAAACAAAGTGTACAAACTGCGGACTTTGTGAAAAGACTTGTCCTATTTTAAATCCTAAATTTAATAAAAAATCAAATACTTGTTATGTCACGATGGCAAATGATGATATAAGAATGAAAAGTGCATCAGGAGGAGCATTTTCTGTTATTGCAAATTATGTACTTGAAAATAACGGATATGTTGCAGGTGCGGCGTATGATGAAGATTGGAACGTGCATCATATAATAATAGATAACAAAGAAGATTTGGACAAATTAAGAAGAAGTAAATATGTACAAAGTAAAACCGAAGATATTTATATCCAAGTGAAAAATTTGCTTGAAAAAGGTAAAATGGTGCTTTTTTCCGGTACTCCATGCCAAGTTGCGGGATTGTACGGATTTTTAGGCATAGGGGGGGGGAAAAATTCAGCTCCGAATAATTTAATAACAATCGATATAATATGCCATGGTGTCCCAAATCATAAAGTATGGCAAAAATATTTGAATGATAACTTTGATAAATCTCAAATTACAAGTATTAATTTCAGAGAAAAAGAACCCTACGGATGGGGTGTTACATTAACTGTTGCAACAACTAACGGTATTATAACCAATCAAAGTTATATGAAAGGATTTTTATCCGCATTATATAATCGTTCTACCTGTATAAAGTGTTATTTTGGAAGACAAGAGCGTACATCTGACTTTACGCTTGGTGATTTTTGGGGTATTGACAATTATTACCCTCAATATAACGATAAAAAAGGTACTTCATTTTTATTGGTTAATACCGATAAAGCACAAAAAATAATTAATAAAATTAAAAATAATTTTGCGCTATTTGAAAGATTTAATCATGATGTATATGAATATGGAGATAAATGTAACGGTTCTTTAGTAAGAGGTAATATACCTCATATGAACAGGAGTTTATTCTTTAAAGATTTCAACGAAACTGATGCAAAATTTGACGATATAATCAAAAAACGATTGAAAAAAACATATGATGTAGGAATTGTAGGGTGTTCAACGGGACCGAATTACGGAACTCATTTAACATATTATGCTCTTTATAAAACAATCACGGATTTAGGATATTCCGCATTGATGATAGATCCGCCAAAGGCGTCCATACTTCATACATATAACAAAAGTATATTGTTTAGACAAGATCCTTTTCCGTCTTATGCACACACAAAGCATTTCGCAGTAAAAGATGAAATGCGGGTATTAAACAATTACTGCGATAAATTTTTGACAGGCTCCGACCAGCACGTACGCCCATTCTATTATAGACTATATTGCGAATATGCTCTGTTAGATTGGGTAAAAGATACTAAAATTAAATTAGGCTATGCGCTTTCTTTTGGTGTTGATTATTTGGATGGTACTCCCGAATTACTATCCAGAATGGGATATTTTATTAAAAAATTTGACAGAGTCGCCGTTCGAGAAAAAAGCGGCGTGAAACTATGTAAAGATTACTTTAATATTGATGCTGCTTTTACATTGGATCCTGTTTTCTTACAAGACAGACAAATATATTTGGATATGGCAAACAGAAGCAAAATTCAGACCCCCGATAAATATATATTTGCACATATACAATATAACAAACCTAAAATGAGTAAAATGGCAGAAAGCTCCGGCTTGGATATTATATATACTGGACATCCCGTAACTCCATGGGATAATGGTACTTTGGATATATATGTTGAAGATTGGCTAAAATATATAAATAATGCTGATTTTATTCTGACAGATTCGTTTCACTGCGTTTGTTTCGCAATTATTTTAGGTAAACAATTCGCTTTCTATGACGACAGAAATGGCAACGCAAGATTTGATACACTTATAGATTGTTTTGACATTAAAAGTAGAAGCGTAACTACAAATGAAGAATTTTTGAGGGCTTTTAATGAAAAAATAGATTATAATGTACTATATAAAAAATTAGCACAACTAAAAGAACAATCTGTTAATTTATTAAAAGATATGTTGGAAATGAAACCGTTTAAACAAGCTTCTACCTATGATATAGTCACAGATATGATTAATGCTGAAAGAGTAAAATATAATACGGAAGTATCAAAACTTAAAGAGTATGTCAAACTGGCACAAAAAGAAAATTATTATAAATTTCAATATTTGTTGTGCAGATTTTGTTGCAATTTTGTATTTGGTAAGCAAAAAAACAAGCTTTTCCATAAAAAATTAACATATAAGGAAATCTTAAATAAAATAAAATAAAATAAAATAAAATCATATAATATATAGATTGTATTAACGTAAAATATTGAAATTAAGAGATATTATACAAATATAATTGATGTGATATGATTATTTTATGAGTATCCGAATTGAGCCGCATAAAAATATATATGATAAATATAAAAAATAAAATAAAAAAAAATCAATTTTATATTAATTACTCAAAAATGATGCCATATATAAAACCATATTGGTTTAGAGGATTAATGGCAGTATTGATATGTATACCGATTGGCGGCTTGGATGCATTAATAGCGTTGGCACTAAAACCATATATGGATTTGGTAATGGTGGAAAAAAACTTGTATTCGCCATGGTATATACCTGTCGGTATAGTCGCATTTACAAGTTTGCAGGGATTTTTAAATTATCTTGCGACATATTTAAATACATGGGTTGGCGGAAAAATTACCAATGATTTAAAATATGAACTTTATCAAAAAATGCTGCAAATGGATACAGAATATTTTGACAAAAGAAAATCCGGAGATATAGTATTCAGATTTAATAATGATGCAGATACTGCTTGCGGCGGACTATTGAATAATTTAAAAGTTTTTGTTTCAAGAATTTTTTCTTCAATATCCTTAATTTTTGTACTATTTTACAATTCATGGCAGCTTGCCATTATAGCCAGTGTCGTTTTGGGCGGTGCATTATTACCGCTTACAAAAATTCGAAAACATGTTAAAGATGTAATAGATAAAACAACGGCAGCAACGTCAGAAGTTATAACTTCATATAATGAAAGTTTTGCAGGAAATAAAACAATAACTTCGTATAATTTGGCGGAATATCAAAAAAATAAATTTGCCGACATATTAAAAAATCTTTTCGGACTTCAAATAAAAATTGTACAAAGAACGTCTTGGCTATCACCAATGATGCATGTTATAGTTTCAATCGGTATTGGTCTTGCAATCGGATACGGAAGTCACTTGATAATTACTAAACAAATAACGGCAGGAAATTTTGTTTCATTTATTACCGCTTTAATTATGTTATATACACCTGTTAAAGATATAGGAAAAAACTATAATGCGGTACAATTTTCGTTTATGGCGATAGAGCGAATATTTGATATTTTAAATTCAAATCCTAATATAAGAGATAAAGAAACCGCCGTTGAGTTACAAAAAATAAATTCCGATATACGTTTTGAAAATATTGAATTTGAATATATCAAGGGAAGAAAGGTGTTAAACGGTATAAATCTTGATGTAAAAAAAGGCGAAACGATAGCATTTGTCGGCAATTCGGGCGGAGGTAAAACAACATTGGTAAGTTTATTACCAAGATTTTACGATGTAACATCAGGCTCAATCAAAATAGACGGAATTGATATCAGAGATTATACCCTTAGGTCTTTGAGACAAAATATAGCAGTTGTATTTCAAGACAATTTCTTATTTTCCGGAACAATAAGAGAGAATATAATGATAGGAAACAGAAATGCCACTGACGAAGATTTGAAAAATGCGTTAGAAATGGCATATCTCGATAAATTTGTTGCCGAGTTAAAAAACGGAATTGAAACCCAAATAGGCGAAAGAGGAATGCTTTTATCAGGCGGTCAAAAACAAAGAGTAGCAATCGCCAGAGCATTTCTTAAAAATGCCCCCATTGTTATTCTTGATGAAGCAACCTCTGCACTGGACAATAAATCGGAAGCAATAGTTCAAAAAGCTATTGATAATTTGCTTCATGAAAAAACAGTTTTTGTCATAGCACACAGACTTTCAACGGTACAAAATGCCAATAGAATTGCAGTTATTAATGAAGGAAAACTGGTTGAACTCGGAAGTCACAATGAATTAATGAAATTAGAAAACGGAAAGTATAAAACTTTATACGAAATGCAATTCAAAAGACAATTGCAAAATGTATAATTCTTAATATTTCACGACAGGCAGTGTATTGAACATTTAAATTCAATTTGCTTTAAAATATTAATTTATATATCATCTTTATAAATTTTAAATCAATGCCGAAATTTTTAAACGCTTGAAAAATTTATATACATTATGACTCTTGAAAAAAATAAAATCATTCTACTTCAGTAGGTTTTAAATAGTTATCTTCAATTTCTTTTGGAGTTAGGTTTCTATTTAATACAAAATCATCATCAAGAAGCCTTGAAAAAATAATATGTTCAAATTCTGCTTTGGTAAATTGTCCGCCTTCTTTGTAAAATCGTTCAAGAGCATCATCACTATAACATAATCCTAATTCTATTGATTTATTGTCTTTGTATATTTTAGGGTAATATGTTAGTGTGTATAAATTCTCTTTAGTACATAAATCCGGTGTTTTAACAAAATCTATTTTACTATACAAAGAAGGATAATCTTCTATAGCATATTTTTTGTAGTCAAAATTAATTAAGTACGGAGTTTTATTTTTTAAATAATAAAATCTAAGCATTTTTTCTCCAATATAAGCATATTTGTTATAAACTATACTTATATCAGTTTGCTTTATTTCATTAATATACTTAAGTTTTGGAATCATTAATACGGATAATATAATTATAAATACTGATATTCCGTTAATAAGCTTTGATTTAACGGCAGGTGCCATTGACTTTATAATATATGCTATTAACAGTATAAAAACAGTAAAGAAAATCATATGAAACGTATATTGTACAGTCGGGCGAAAAATCCAAGAATATCCGTTATTTGTTTTTGCTCCTATAATTAATGAAATTATTGATATAATATTTGCCATATGAATAAAAACAGGTATAAACACTTCATTTTGTTCTGATTTTTTATATGCCGTATATAATGAAAATATGAGTATAATAATAAAAATGACCCAATAAATCCAAGTATCACAAATATATAATTTAATAAAATCTTTTAAAAATTGATTGGCGTTTAATATTATCTCATTATAATTTAAAGGAATACGCAGACTTGTTTGCACCAGAAAACCATGCGAAGTTGTAAAACGCACTGCTGATATAAAAAATAGAACCAACGGGATATAAAAATTGATATCTAAGTTTAACAAAAAAGACTTTAATTCTTTTTTCCTCAAAGAAATAATTTTAATAATAATATTATATAAAATAATTTCAAATACTGTTATACAAATTACTTCTATTATATATTCATTGTTACCCCCTATAAAAATTAATGCAAATACAGTTAATATAAAATTCAATATGTTAAATTTGTTATTTTTACTTATTATATTTGAATAAAGGTTATAAACAAATATATTGAAAAACAAAAGAGTTGTCTGATATCTATAAAAATTGTCATGACCTGTCAAAGAATAATAACTTTCCGATAAAGTAATTATATAAAAGTAACTAATACCAAAAAATATAAACAAAGATAAAAAGAAAAATTTATTATTTTTAGATTCCGAAAAAAATTTTATAAAGGATAAACATAATAAAACCGTTATTATTCCTTGAAATAAACCTTCACCCCAGCGCATAAAATCGGCAGGATGAATATGTAATAAATAAGGCAATCCGAAAGAAAAGAATTTATCTAAAAATAATGAAAAATAACCGCCTCCATGTTCAAATCCGGCAGTCTTATACAGGCAGTCAAAAATTCCTTCATTATAGTTTAAAAGTCCATAAGTATAATCATCGCCGTAAAAAGCGTGTAATGAAGATAAATCAACAACTACACCTATTATAAAAACAGCAGTTATAAATATTAATATGTTCAGCAATTTATTATACATTAATTATCCCCTTTATATAAAATTTTTACTTTTATAAATTCGGCATACATCTTAGTTAACTTTTTTAATTATACACAATTTAATATTAATTACCAATTATATTGATTATCTTTACTATTTACTTTTTTATGTTTGAACTAAAATAGTAAAGACAAGGATAAAAAAGATGAAACAGACAAAATATTCCGCAGTAATAGTAGGAAGCGGCATAGCAGGGTTATATGCCGCAATCAAGCTGAAAAAGGAAGTGCCTTTACCTGACGGAATACTTATAGTAACAAAATCACAGCTAATAGAATCAAATTCCAAATATGCTCAGGGCGGAATGGTATGTGTAATGCCCGAAAATAAACTTGATTCTTGTACTTTGCATATTGAAGATACAATAAAAGCGGGAGCAGGGTTAACGGATGAAAAGACTGCTGAATTTATATCAAAACACAGTGCCGAAGTAGTTAAAGAACTCCAAACTCTGGGCGTTGACTTTGACAGAGATGAAAATAATAAATTAAAATTTACAAAAGAAGCAGCTCACAGCGTTAACAGAATTTTACACGCAGGAGGAGATGCAACAGGATTTTGCATAGAAAATGCTCTTGTAAAATACTTAATGGCTCAAAAAGATGTTAAAATCTACGAACAAACGCTTGCCGTAGAACTGTTAACCGATAAAAACGGTATTAACCACGGACTTATAACATACAATTATGCGGAAAATGAATATGAAGTTATATATTCACCCGCGGTAATACTTGCCACTGGAGGTTTAGGACAGTTATACAGATATACTACAAATCCCGACATAACAACAGGAGACGGAATTGCCTTAGCATATAGAGCAGGTGCCACAGTTAAAGATATGGAGTTTGTTCAATTCCATCCGACTGCGTTTGCACTCTCTGATAAAGGGACAATGTTTTTAATATCGGAAGCCGTAAGAGGAGAAGGCGCTAAACTTGTTGATAAACAGGGTAATACGTTTATGCAGAAGTACGATGAACGTCTTGAACTTGCCCCAAGAGATGTTGTAACAAGAGCTATTTATCATGAAATGAAGCAGACGGGAAAGAAAAATGTATATCTTAATGCTACTCACATAAAAGAACTTAAATTTGAAAAACGTTTTCCTACCATCTACGGAGCCTGCAGAGAATATAATATAAACCCTTCAATAGATTATATTCCGGTATCACCTTCCGCACATTACTTTATGGGCGGTATTAAAACAAAAGTTGACGGAACCACTTCCTTAAAAGGATTATATGCAATAGGTGAAGCCGCATGTACCGGCTTACACGGGGCTAACAGACTTGCTTCAAATTCCATTCTTGAATGTGCCGTAACTGCTTTTGAACTGGTAAATCACCTTAAAACAAAAGACCTAAAAGCAAATATATTTGAAGATGATGAATTATCAAGATTAATAAGCTTTTATAGAGATGATAAAGTAAATAACGATAACCTCGATATGGAAAAAATGTTTTCTGAACTTAAACAATTAATGTGGGAAAATGTCGGAATTATAAGAAATGCGGACAAACTAATGTTTGCAAAAAGCGAGCTTGAAAAATTAGAAGCTCAGCTCGGGTTTACATACAAATGCCCCGACAGAAGCACCTATGAGATGAGAAATATGATAACCGTAGCAAAATTAATAACCGATTTTGCTCTCAACAGAAAAGAATCAAGAGGAGCGCACTATAGAGAAGATTTTCCGCAAACTAATCCCGGCGCAAAATCTCGGCAAATAACGAAGAAAGGTTAATTATGACGGAGTTTATACACCAATTTGTAATAGAAGAACACGTTAAAAACGCATTAAAAGAAGATATCGGATATGGCGATATTACTACGGATTGTCTGATTGACGATAATGAAAAAATAACAGCAAAATTAAATACCCGTTCTGACGGTATTTTATGCGGAATAGACATATTTAAAACCGTCTTTACTATACTTTCCGATGATGTAAGAATTAAAACATTTTTTAAAGACGGAGATAAGATTAAAGCAGGCGATACGCTTGCAATACTTGAAGGCAGCGCAAGAACAATACTAACAGGTGAAAGAACCGCGCTTAATTACATTCAAAAACTTAGCGGGATAGCAACCGAAACAAAAAAATACCAAGATGCAATCGGTAATTGTAAAGCAAAAATAACCGATACCAGAAAAAACACACCAGGATTCAGAATATTCGAAAAATATGCTGTTTCTACAGGCGGAGCAAGACTTCACAGATTTAACCTTTGTGATTGCGTTATGATTAAAGATAATCATATTCAGTTTGCAGGTTCAATAACAAATGCAGTGAATAAAATCAGAGAAAAACTCTCTCATACCCATAAAATTGAAGTGGAATGCGATACAATAGAGCAGGTAAAAGAAGCTCTGGAAGTAAAAGCAGATATTATAATGCTGGATAACATGAACTGCGCGGAAATGGAAGAATGCGTTAAACTTATAAACGGCAAAGCTATTATTGAAGCAAGCGGAAATGTTACTTTGGATACAATCGGGAATATCGCTAAAACGGGAGTGGATGTTATATCTTCAAGTGCTATAGTAATGAAAGCTAAAACTTTAGATATTGCTTTAGACATGTAACCGATTTGCACTAATTGATTTTTTGTATAAAAATATAATAAAGGGGTTAAAGTTTGAATATTGTTGTGTTTATAAAGCAGGTCCCCGATACAAATGACGTAAAATGGACACCTAATAACAATATAGACCGTGCAAGTATGGACAGTATAATGAATCCTGTTGATAAACAGGCACTTGAAGCAGCCCTAAGAATTAAAGAGCAAAACGGTTCAAAGATAACGGCAGTTACTATGGGACCTAATAAAGCAGTTGAAGTCCTGAAAGAAGCTGTTGCAATGGGGGTAGATGAAGCTGTTTTATTATGCGATTCTAAGTTTGCAGGTTCTGATACTCTTGCCACATCAAAAGTGCTTAGTGCTTCAATTAAAGAAAAATTTAAAGATACTGATTTAATTTTATTCGGGCAAAGTGCAATAGACGGGGAAACTTCACAAACAGGGCCTGCCGTTGCAGTAAGGCTTAATATGCCTTTTATTTCCCAAGTTAACGAAGTTTTAGAACTGACAGATGAATATATTACTGTTAACTCCGAAACAGAAACTTATAAAACCACCTGCAAGCTAAATCTGCCCTGCGTTATATGTATTAATAATTACATATTTAAACCTCGTTTAGCGCGGATAGAAGGATATATTAAAGCTCAAGATTATAATTATAAATCTTATAATTTATATGAATTAAACTTGGGTGAATGTGATACAGGTATAAAAGGCTCGCCTACATACGTTTCTAAAGTTTACAGAAAAGACGATAAAAGAACATGTAACTTTGTTAATACGGCGGAGGAACTTGCTTCATCAATAAAAGAGGTTATTAAAAGCTGATGGAACCAAACGGAATATTAATATACGGAGAATTTACTCAAAACTGCGAGATAATGCCCGTAGTTAATCAGCTGTTGACAAAAGCAAGAGAGTTAAAGGAAAAAATTTGGAACCAAAGGATTTGTGTTTGTTTAATCGGACCAAGAATTAACTATGAAAATATTATATCCGAGCTTGGTTCTTACGGCGCAGATGATGTAATAATAGTCAGCGATGACAGATTAAAAGAATATAACCATAATTATCATCCTGAAATTTTTACGCAAATTGCAAAGAAATTTCCGCCAAGAATAATCTTAATCGGAGCAACACAGCAAGGTAAAGAAATAGCCTCCTACTGTGCAACAAAACTGGAAACAGGTTTAACTGCGGATTGTTCCGACTTGGATATAGGTGAAAATAACTTGCTTTTGTCCACAAGACCGACGTTTGGAGGTCAATTAACCGCAGATATATTATGCTCAACCTTCCCTCAAATGGCAACCGTAATGGAAAACATATTTAAAGCTTCCGCCGTTGAACATAGCGCAAATGCCGTATTTAACTGGATAGACACAGATACAATTGAAAACAGAATTGAAGAAATAAATAAAATAAAAAAAGTTGTTAACACAAAAGATATACAAAATGCAAAAATACTTGTATCGGGAGGATTAGGGGCTTGTAAAGACAACGGATTTGCGCTGATTTATCAATTGGCACAAAGACTGCATGCTTCAGTCGGAGGCTCAAGAGAAGCCTTTGAAAAAGGCTACATTACAAAAGCTCAACAAGTAGGACAAACAGGGAAAGTTGTCTCTCCCGATATCTATATTGCAGTAGGGATATCAGGCGCAAATCAGCACTTAACCGGAATTAAAAATAGTGGTAAAATTATAGCAATAAACAATGACAAAAATGCACCCATTTTTGAACATGCCGATATAGGAATAGTCGGCGACTTATTCGAAATAATCCCGAATTTAATCAGGAGTTTAGATAATAAAGAGGAAAATAATGACAAGTGAAGTAAATGAAAAAGAAAACGTGTTAAAACCCTTTTCAACTGTACAATTATTAATGTTTTGTTTAGGGTTTTTCGGATTGCAATTTGCCTGGCAAATGAGATTGGCTCTTTCAGGCCCTGTTACGGAAGGACTTGGCGCTGACCCTTTAATATACGGATTAATTTCATTGGCAGGCCCTTTTTCGGGCATGGTAGTTCAACCAATTATAGGTGCATTAAGCGATAAGACCACCTCCCGCTTCGGAAGAAGAAGACCATATTTGCTGGGCGGTGCTATACTTGCTTCTTTAGCTTTATGGATTTTCCCCAATTCGGGCACTATTGTTCAATACTTCGGCAATGCTTTCGGGGTTGCCGTTGCGCCGTTAGCAGGACTCGTTTTGGCAGGTATTATGATTTGGATTATTGATGCCTGCGTTAATATTGCTCAAGGTCCATACAGAGCTTTAGTTCCTGATGTTGTTCCAAGACAGCAGCATGCAATAGCCAACTCTTATTTAAGTTTCGCTATAGGCTTAGGTTCTGTTGTAGCTGCAGCTACTCCGCCTGTTTTAAGCAAATTTTTCCATATTATAATGCCTATCCCCGCACAATTCCTTATGGCGGCTATAGCATTTACGGGTGCTATGCTGGTTACGTGTATAGCCATTAAAGAAAAACAATATATCCCTGAAAAAAAAGAAGATAATGAAGAAAAGAAATCCTTTCTTGCTTCTTTAAAAGAGTTTTTAACAACCTCACCGGAAATCGTTAAAATATGCGCGCTCCAATTCTTCACTTGGATTGGAACAATGTGCTTATTATTATATTTTACTTTATTTGTTGTTCATAATTTATACGGAGTTCCGGATATAATACCTACTGGCGTAGATGAATCAATATATGAAAGTATAAGACTTTCGGGAACAAATTTTGCACTTATTTGTATGGCTTTATTTAATCTTGTTTGTTTCGTAGTTTCAATACCGATAGGTTACTTATCTACAAAATTCGGAAATAAATACGTACATTGTTTAGCTTTATTTTTAATGGCTATAGGTTACATAATACTCGGATTTGCACATACTAAAGCCTTAACTGCTTTCGGTATAGGTTTAGCAGGTATCGGCTGGGCTTCTATTTTAGCTTTGCCGTTTGCCATGTTATCGGAATATATAAAACCGGGTTCAGAAGGCTCTGTTATGGGAATATTTAACATATTTATAGCCGGTCCGCAAGTTGTAGTCTGCACAATTGTAGCTTGGATTATTAATCACAATACCTATGTAAAAGAAGCTGGAACATATTATCATTGGGAATACGCCTTCTTTATAGGGGCAATCGTTTTAATATGCGCAGCCTTTGCTTCGCTTTTAATTAAAGAAAAGAAATAATAAAAAAGAGGAACGATTTATGTTCCCCTTTTTTATATATTCTGCATTAACATTTCTTTTATTTTTTGCATCTTATGAATTTTATACGTATAACATATTCCGCATTTATCTAGTAATCTCATTTTACATTCATCACAATCTTCACTTACATAAGTTACTCGTGCAAAATTATCTATTTTATTAAAAAAATATTTATTCAGATTTTCTATATTTTTAAAATTAGAGATAGGAGCTTTCATATATTTTGACATACTAAAACATCTTACTGCATTTAAATCAGGTAATATATCAATAACAGGACTGCAAGTATGACAACTTGAAATAGTATCAGGTTTAATATTGTATTTATTTGAAATCATATTTAACTGAATTAAAACTTTTTTATCTTCAACTGTATAAAAACAATCAGGGAATGAATTACAATCATTTGTCGGAACAATTTCATTTTTTATACAATCTTTAAAAAATTGGAATACATAAGGTTTAATATCTTTAAAACTTTGTAAAATATCTTTAGTATTTTCCTTACTCACATTAGGAATTGCGGTTGAGAATCTTAATCGATGTAAATTCATTAGCTTTAAAAGTTCAAATATGTAGTTATAATCTGTTTTATCAGAATATAAATTAATACCCAAAAATATTTTATCTTTAAATTCTTTTTTTAAAAGTTTAAGATTATCTTCAAGCTTTTTAAAATGTATATTACCCAAATTTGACGGAGAATTACAATTAATAAGAACACCGAATTTTTCGGCTTTAATATCGTTAATATACTTATCTATTTCAAGTCCGTTGGTAAATATAATAACATCTTGAATATTTTCATCTTCATCTAGGATTCTTATAAAATCTCTAAAATTAGGATGTAAGGTGGGTTCACCTCCTATCAAACCTACCCTTTCATCAGATTTTGTTTTAATAAATTCAACAACCTTTTTAAAGTTTTCTATAGAGAACTCACTAAATTCTTTATTAACAAATTCATCCGCAAAGCAGTAGGGGCATTTTAAATTACATTTTGATGTTAAAAATATATTGGCCATATTCTATACCTTATTTGTTCTTAAATATTCAACAAAATTTTTTAATCTCTGCATTGCAGTTTTAAGATTGTCTATGGAATAAGCGTATGAAATTCTTAAATAACCTTCTCCGCTTTGTCCGAAGGCGCTGCCCGGGACTGCTGCAACCTTTTCTTCCTGCAAAAGTTTTGCTGCAAATTCTTCACTTGTCATCCCGAATTCTTTGATTGAAGGAAAAACATAAAAGGCACCGAATGGCTCAAAACAATCTATATTCATTTCCTTGAATGCATTTATTAAAAATCTTCTTCTTTGATTATATGCTTGGCGCATTTGTGCTACATCGGCATCGCCGTTTTTAAGCGCTTCAACCGCTGCATATTGGCTTGTTGTAGGCGCACACATTATTGCATATTGATGAATTTTCCTCATCTGATTGATTATTTCTTTAGGGGCACATGCATACCCCAAACGCCAGCCTGTCATGGCATTAGCCTTTGAAAATCCGTTTATAAGTATCGTGCGTTCTTTCATTTCAGGTAAAGAAGCAATTGAAACATGCTTACCCTTATAGGTTAATTCCGAATATATTTCATCAGACATAACATAAATATCGTTTTCGATAATAATTTGCGCAATTTTTTCCAAATCTTCTTTTTCCATAATAGCGCCTGTCGGATTGTTAGGATATGGAAGTATCAAGAGTTTTGTTTTGGGAGTAATTGCGGATTTTAGCTCCTTTGCTGTCAATCGGAAACTGTTTTCTGCTTTTAAATTAATAATAACAGGTTTAGCATCAGCCAAAACCGTACAAGGTTCATAAGACACATAAGAAGGCTGGGGGATTATAATTTCATCACCTTCATTTACAAGCGCTCTTATACCTATATCTATAGCTTCAGAACCACCAACAGTAACCAAGATTTCATCATCGGAATTATATATAATATTTTGAGTTCTTTTTATATAATTTGATATTTCAATCCGCAAATCCTTCAAGCCCGAATTTGAAGTATAAAAGGTTCTGCCCTTTTCAAGAGCATAAATTCCTTCATCTCTGATATGCCAAGGCGTATCAAAATCAGGTTCTCCAACCCCTAAAGAGATAACATCTTTCATCTCGCTTACGAGGTCGAAAAATTTTCTTATGCCTGAAGGCTTTATATTTATTACTTTATTTGAAAGCTCTTTTGTCAAGGTGAAACTATCTCTCTTTCATCTTCATGTTTTTTTGCAAGAATTGTACCGTAATCCTTATATTTTTTAAGTATAAAATGAGTACCCGTACTCAAAACACTCTCAAGTGTAGAGAGTTTATCGGAAACGAAATTTGCGATTTCACGCAAGGATTTTTCTTCCAAGATAACAAGCAGGTCAAATCCGCCTGAAATAAGATAAACCGCTTTAACTTCAGGGTAATTATATATCCTTTCGGCAATTTTATCAAAGCCTTGCCCCCTTTGAGGCGTAACTCTTACTTCTATTAATGCCGTAACTTTTTCTATTGAAGTCTTTTCCCAGTCAATCAGAGTAAGGTAACCGCAGATTACCCCTTCTTTTTCTAAAGCTTCAAGTTCTTTAAGAACATCCTCTTCTTTTTGTCCGAGCAGAACAGAAAGCTCTTTTAAGCCTATTTTACTGTTTTTTTCTATAATTGAAAGTAATTCTTCCCTCATAAAATCTCCATTTTATCTGATAAAATTCCAAAAACATCTTTTAAGTTTTTTACCGACGGATAGTTTTTGAATTCTTTCTGCCTTAGCGCTGACAATCGAAACAGGTTCGGGTTGAATTGAACGCTGATAATTTACTTCTTTATGTCCAAACAACATTACATATTGAGGAGAATATCCCTCAGGAATTTCAAGATACTCGCATAATTCGGGGAATACCTTTAAAACCATTTCTCCATAACCGCACCAGCAAGTCCCAATCCCCAAACTTTGAGCATATAATTCAAAATAGCTGATAGCAATAACGGCATCTTCCTTTGCACAAGGCGCTTTTACCGCATTTGAAACTACAAGCATATGCGGTGCCCCCCGAAATACAACATCATCCCCGTTTATAAATGCCTTTGTAAACGGGGCAAATCTTTCCATTACCGCTTTAACAGGAGCTTTTGTTAGTGCATTAACTATTTTATTGTTTGTATAGTTTCTGAATTCATCCATAACACTAACTTCGTCAATAAAAGAAAAGTGAAGTTTATGATAATTGCACCCTGTCGGAACCCAAGGAAGCATATCTTTTAATTTTTGCATTATGTCGGGTGCAATATTTTCATGTTTATATTGCCTGTTGCTTCTTCTTGATTTGATTAAATTTAAAATCATATCGGAATTTTGAGAATAAAGTTTTTCACTTTCATCAGGGTTTTTATTAAAAACCGAAATCGCCCCTACTGGACAAATAGCCATACAATGCTGGCATGCTATACATCTATGAGGTGCAACCGCTTTGGGTACGGAATTTGAATCTTGCTGTTCCAAAACAGAAGTAATACAATCTTTTACACATAATCCGCAATGAATACATTTTTGTTCATCAACTTTAAAATTTAATTCCGACATATAAAACTCCTTTTTATTTGATGATATCAAGATTTTTAATTAAATACAACATTTATAAATAAGTATTGACTTAAAATATTTAGCAGGTAATATAATAATTGCTGAGGGCGTTTAGCTCAGTTGGTAGAGCGCCTCCCTTACAAGGAGGATGTCAGGAGTTCAAGTCTCTTAACGCCCACCATTTAAAAAAGAGGTTTAAAAGCCTCTTTTTATTTATAAGAAGGTATGAAAATATATGCGTTTCTATTTTATAAAAGAACTACGACAATATATTAAATTTCTTAAATGTAAAAGACATAATCTAATATCTGTTCCGGCAAAAAATTATAAAAACATTAATTTTAATATTGACGGGGTAAACAATAAGATTATTTTTGAAGACAATAATATAAGTAAATCAGCAAAAATAAATATTAATATTTATGGAGATAATAATGAAATTATTGTCAAAAAAGGGTTCTATGTATCATTAAACTTTAATATTCTTATCGGACAAAATCATCCGAATTTTGGTAAAGTTACCAACAGTAAAATATATATTGATGAAAATACCTCAATGGAAAAAGTTAACTACTTTACATATAATTCTAATTCATATTTTAATGTGGGTAAAAAATGTATGTTTGCATTCGATATAAATATTTTTAATACAGATGCTCACCCGATATACAGTATAGGACCAAATGAAATAATTAATAAAGTTAAAGGTATAAATATTGGCAATCATTGTTTGATTGGGGCAAATGTAACCTTATTAAAAAATACAAATATATCAGATGACTGCATACTCGGCTGGGGGGGGGTAGTAAGCGGTTCTTTTCAGCAGCCGCATTGTGCAATAGCGGGAAATCCGGCTAAAATTGTAAAAACAGATATAACTTGGAACTCCAACGGTTCAAAAGGATATGTTGAAAATAAGCAATAAAAAAGAGGTCTTAAAACCTCTTTAAAAATGATGGGCGTTAATAGACAATGTTCGAACTTTTTAAAATGTATTAAAACTCTTGTAAATACTATGCAACAAGTCGAAAATATCTTAATTTTGGAAAAATGTTCAACATTCAATATAAAGTTTTAATTATACACGCTTGTATAAAATAAATATACATATTTATTTTATTTCTTTACCGACAAAAGCAAAGTTGTTATATAATCAAAATATAAACGAACTTTGAAAATTAAATATCGGGGCAAGCCTACATTTCAAAAGAATATCGGCACAACATCAATACTTCGATTTCGGTCGATAGTTCCGAATGAAAGGAGGTCGATTATGGACGAATTCAATTTGAGCTTATTATTACTTTTGTTGATTTTATACATAATAAAAAGTGGCACCCAACGCAAGCGTTAAGTGCCACTTCGATTTCTTAAGTAGGTTACAGTAGTTCCAGCTACCGCCCCGATATTTTTATTATACCACATTTTTAAATTTTTCAACCCTTACAAAATAAAAAAAGAGGTTTAAAACCTCTTTAAAAATGGTGGAGCCTAATAGACAATCTTAGAACTTTTTTAATGAGTAGTCAAGCGGCATAATAATAAAAAACCCGCTCAATGAGCAGGTTATCCCTCAAAGACTCCTCCTTTAATCATTCTTATTAAATTTCCG
>CANQJQ010000013.1 GCA_947624265.1 Candidatus Gastranaerophilales bacterium | reverse complement strand
GGAAATAAAAAATTTAACGGAGTTGTAGACAGTCTGCAGATGTCCTCAGGCGCTAAAGCAAGTCTTTTCCCTCCCGAAAATGCAGTCGGGAGCTACGTAAAAATAGTTCAAAGAATTCCCGTTAAAATTTTGTTTACGGATGATATATCAGGTTATAACATAATCCCCGGCATGAGCGTAGTTCCTACCGTAAAGGTAAAGTAAATGGGAGAGAGCGAACAATATAAGAATATACCGATATGGTTAATTGCGGTATCAATATTGATGCCTACATCATTTGCCGCGCTTGCGACAACCGCAACAAATGTTGCCATACCTCATATTTCAGGGTATTATGCGGCAACGGCAGATGAAGCCAAATGGATAGTAACCTCATATATGGTTGCAAATGCTTGTATGATAATGCTTACAGGCTGGCTAGAACATATTTTAGGCAGAAAACAGCTGATAAAAATATGTATAGCTGTATTTACTTTGGGAGCCTTAATGTGCACAATTGCTCCTTCTTTAAACTTTATGGTTTTAGGCAGATTAATTCAGGGCTTGGGCGGAGGCCCCATGACGCCTATAGCTCAAACTGTTCTTTTATCGGCGTTTCCCGAAGATAAAAAAGGGGTTGCCATGTCCTTATTCGGTTTGGCGGTTATGGTTTGTGCTATTTTAGGGCCTTCATTCGGCGGGTTTTTGGTTGATAACTTTAATTGGCATTATATTTATTCTGTTAATATTCCCGTCGGCATTGTTTCTTTTATGTTAATAACTAAAAATATTCAGGATACCGAGCCTTCCAAAGAAAAAAAACATATAGACTTTGTGGGTATGAGTGCTTTAATTATTTGGCTTTTATCCATGCAGATTGTACTGGATAAAGGGCAGCAGTATAATTGGTTTGACTGCGCTTGGATATCGTGGTTAACGGGATTTTCTTTAGTGGTATTATCCTTCTTAATTATTTGGGAAATTGAAAATAAAAACTCTTTTATAAATTTAAGGTTATTTAAAGACAGAAATTTTCTTATCGGTACTGTTATTTCAACGGCAGTAAGTATGGTGGTATTTACAACGATGTATTTGGCGCCTCAATTTTTACAGAATGTACTTGGTTACACGGCATTATTAAGCGGGTATACCATGGCTCCGAGGGTAATTTCGTGTCTTATAATGCTTGCCGTTATACCAAAGCTGATGAAAATATATGATAGCAGAATACTAATAGCGGTAGGATTTTTCTTTTTGGGGCTTGCAACTTTCGTATATACAAACGTAAACTTGGCGGTTTCCTTTTTGTATGTTTCAATCCCGAATGTGCTTTTAGGCATAGGAGTAATTCTAACCTTTATTCCCATTTCGGCTTTGGCTTTAGGGACTCTGCCGAAGGAACAGCTTGCAAACGGAGCGAGCCTGCATAATTTTTGCAAAACGGTTGGTGTCGCGGTAATAGTTTCAATGTCATCTACGCTTGTTGCAAGGCATTCACAAATCCATCAAGGATATTTGGTGGATAATCTTTCCCAATACAGTTTGATATTTCAGAACAAAATGGCAGGCTGGGTGCATACGTTTATGCAGGGTGCATCTTCTTCCTTTGCGTTAAATAAGGCTAATGCGTATGCTTATAAACAAATGCTTGCGCAAGCTAACATGTTTGCTTATGTGGATACCTTTGCAATAGTGGCGCTTTTAGCGTTTATTTTAATACCCGCAGCGTTTTTTATGAAAATAAAAAAAGAAAACAGTTAATAAAAAGACTTTCGAAAAACCGAAAGTCTTTTTTAGTTTATGCTTCTGCTTGAGCCTGACAGCCGTTTTCCTGTTTCTTTTTTTTCATCACTTTTGCGATACCATAACCGATACCAACTATAGCGCCAAGCATTAATAATTTATTCATAATATTCCCTCCGTTTGTTTGATAATATTTTTTAATTAATTAAAGTTTTTTTTAACCCCTGACCCGCATAAAAAAGTGTAGTTTTAATTTGGTTTAAAATTCAATTTAAACTTTTTTTAACAATGCTGAAAAACACTTGAAAACAGGCATGATTTATATTATTTTATTAATGTTAAATTAGTTGAAGTATGAGCTCCCGTGGAAACGCCACGGGGGGGGGGTAAAATTGAAGATTAATAATAAATTAAAAACGGCGGCAGTTTTAGCGGTATTAGTTTTAAACTGTCCAAATTCTTATGCGGAAGAAATCACTGCTTTTGATAATTTGAAAACATTGATTCAAAACAGTTCTCCGGCATCAGGAGATGTTAAAAATGATATTGAATTTACGGACTCCTTGGATATTGGTACAGGTAAGAATATAACATTAAAATCAACAAAAGAAGGTGAACACGCTGCTTTTACTCCTCAAACGGGTTCTATGGATAATAAAAGAGCCTTTAGCGTAGAAGGGACTCTTGATTTAACGGATGTAGATTTAAAAACCTTTGATGTACAAAATGCAGAAGGTGATGCTAATGAAAAAAACGGCGGGGCAGTTTTAAATAAAGGTCATTTGACTGTTACGGGTTCAAAATTTGACGGAAATAAAGCTGAATACGGCGGTGCGGTATATAATGATACTAATTCTAATTTAACAATAAAAGACGGTGCTTCTTTTTCAAATAACCAAGCAACCAAAAACGGCGGTGCTATCTATAACAAAGGTAATTTAACAATTACTTCTTCTTCAGGTAAAGATGTTGAATTTAGTAATAATTTAGCAACAGAAGGAGGCGGAGATTTATATCAGGAAGAAAGCGGTAAGACAATTATAGACGGTGCTTCGGGCAGTGTTACTTTCTCCGGCGGTATAGCAGGAGAAGGTACTATTACTCATTCAGGAACAGGCGCCCTAAATTTAAACGGTGATAACTCCGGTTATACGGGTACTTTTGAAAACAGCTCAGGTAGTGTAACTGTCGGCAGCGGGGCTAAATTCTTTGGCGGTACTTCTACTTTTTCTAACGGAAGTTTGAACTGGGAAACATCAAACGACCTTGAAGGAGGTACGTTAAAAATGACAGGCGGAGCCCTGACGGTTGGTTCAAGTTCAGGAAATGCATCTAATTTAACGATTGAAGGCCAAAGTAATATTGACGGTGCTACGTCCATTACCGTAAATTCAGGTTCAACGTTGGGACTTGAAACAAATACAACAATTACGGGCACTCTGTCAGGCAACGGTAATCTGAACCTTAAAGGTGCTCAACTTACCTTTGATGATAGTAATGGTTCAGTCTTAACAAATGGGAAAGATTTACATTTCACTTCTGAAAATAATTCAACGGTTTTAGTTAAAAATACAACTGTAATCGGAGATTATATAAATTTTGTAGCCGGGACTAATGCTACTAATACCGCTTTAACATTGCAGCTTCAGGATGTTTCGGGTGAATATGCTTCAAATCTTGAAATAAACGGTACAAATATTAAAGAACTTGATTTTCTTAAAGGTGAAAATACAAACCAATATACCGCTTCAGGGAATAACAAAATAACGGTTTCCGGTACCGGGGTAATGAAAAACTCGGGTACTACAACTATAACGGGAGATGTAGAAAACTCAAATACAACAACTAACGGGATAGAAAACAGTTCTGACTTAACAATTTCAGGAACTTTGAATAACTCTGGTAAATTACAAAATACAGGTAGTTTGAGTGTTACTACTTTGAATGCTCAGTCGGGTTCTGATATTACAAATACAAGCGGTACTTTAACCGTTACGGGTGCTACGGAAAATAGTGGTAATATAACAGGCGGAACTCTTAGTTTTAATTCACTGACTAATGATGGTGCAGGTGTTATAAAAGATGCTATAAGTATTACGGTTGAGAAAAAGGTAACAAATATAGGTCAAATTTCAGGCGGCGAAATGTCCTTCGGTTCTCTTGAAAACCAAGGTTCATTGACTTCAACTTCAACTTTAACAATTACCGGTAAAGAGCTAAATCCCGGCGAAAAAGCGTTACAAAATTCAGGTACGGGTGTAATTCAGGCTGCTGTTATAGATGTAGAAGGCGACATAGAAAATTCGGGAACAAGTATAACCGCCACAACAGGCGATATCAGTGCTGTTAATATTACAAACACAAGCGGAAAAATTGAAGCTACGACAGGCGCTATAATTGCAACAGGTAATCTTGAAAACTCAGGTACAATGACGGCGACTCAAGGTAATATAACCGTAACGGGTGATATTACTAACTCGGGTACAAGTCTTAGTGCGGGCGGAACACTATCAGGTGCTAATATTACAAATACATCAGGCTCAATTCAAGCTGCTATAATAACAGCAACAAATGCACTTCAAAATTCGGGTACTGTGATTGCTACAGGTGCATTATCCGGTGCAACTGTTACTAATAATGTATCAGGTTCAATTACAGCAGCGTCTATTGCGGCAACATCGGGCAATATTATAAATAATGGCGATAGTATAACTGCCACTACCGGTGATATTACCGCATCAGGCGATATTACTAACACGGGCAGTATTACGGCAGGCGGAACGCTATCAGGTGTTAATATTACAAATACATCAGGTTCAATTGAAGCTGCGATTATATCCGCAACATCAGGCAATATTGTAAACAATGGTACAAGTATAACAGCTACTTCTGGAAATATTACTGCAAATGCTATAACAAATAAAGGTACAATGACGGCAGCACAAGGCAGTATAACCGCAATAAATAATATTGAAAATAACGGTGAAAATATGACTGCAAGCGGTGATATTTCTGCCGAAAATATAACAAATGAAAACGGTACTATTGAGTCGACAAACGGAAACGTAACGGCAGATGGCAATGTTACAAATACAAATGGTTCAATTAAAGCAAATAAAAAACTTTCAGCAACGGGTTCTGTTACCAATACAGGTTCAGGAACACTTACGGGTGGTGAGGCAGAACTTGGGAGCATAGTTTCAAATGATGGAACAATTCAATCCACAACGGGTGGTATAACAATTGCTGACGGAATTACTTCTAACACGGGTTCAGTTACTGCAAATGGAAAACTAACAGTAACGGGTGCTGTTACAAATTCTGGCAAAACATCTTCTCTAAGCGGCAGTGAGGTAGAACTTGGAAGTGAGGGAAATGTAACTAATAATGAAGGCACAATTCAATCAACCCAAGGCGGTATTACTGTTAACGGTGCTTTATCTAATGCCGGTAACATAACTTCTGCAAGTGATTTAACTGTTAAAGGTGTTTTAACTAACGATAAAAATATTACCGCTAACGGGAAATTAAATGTTTCAGGCACACTTACTAATAATACTCAAGGTAAACTTGATATAGATGGTGGTTCTTTAGCTGATGTGGTTAACGAAGGTAACATCACAAATAGTGGTGATTTATCTATTTCAGGTGAGGTAACGGGTTCATCAGGTACAATTACCCATAATGGCGGTGAACTTACACTTTCGGGTGATGCTTCAGGCTATAAGGGTACGTTTAATTTAGATGGCGGTACTCTTAATGTTGAAGCGGACGGAACATTGTTTGGCGGTCAAACAAACATTAATAATGGTGCCGAATTAGATATTACTTCAAGCGGACCTATTGATTTTAAGGGCATTGTACTCAATAGTAACGGTAAATTTAAGTATACGTCAACATCAACAGATGCAAGTGAAAGCACTATTAATAATGATGTATTATCTTTTGATGGAACAAATGCTACCGCTACATTTGCAGGTAAAAATGAAACCTTTACTTTAGCAGATGAGTTTGAAGGCGATGGCAATAATCTTACTTTTAGTGGTACAAGACTGAAACTTGCAGGTACGAATTATGATAATGCAGGTGCTATTACTTTAGATGATACAACCCTTGATTTATCTGATGATGCAGTAAAGAAATATTCTTTCAAAAAATTTAATTCACAAAACGGCAAGGTTGATTTGGATGTTAAAATTCAAAAAGCTACTGATCCTGATAAGACCGCATACTTAGAAACAGACACACTGCATTTTGATGATGACAGTGAGGGCAGTTTATCTATTGGTAAATTACATATCGCTAATGAAAATAATTCTGAAAACGGATTAGATATTACTACGGCTGTGGGTGAAGATATTCTTCAAGGCGGCAGCGTTACATTTAACCCAAAAACTGTGGATGACACAATATATAAAGCTACAACCTCATTTACTTATGATGTAAATGTTTCTGATAAAACACTTACTTTGAAGAAAACAGGTATTACGGGTGCCGATACTTTAAAAGATATGAATACCCGCGACGGTAAAAGAGAATTCAGTTTTACGAATAAATATCAATCAAGTGGTGATTTGGGCTCAACCGCAGACGGTACATTCCTTGTTTACGGCGAATCGAAAGACGGCAGCGACGTTTTATCAGGGATAAAAGATAAGACAACATCTAATGAAAAAGTAAGCTTCTTTGATATAGGTGAAGGTAAATCTACACATTTAGAAATTGATGATTTGACAATAGAAGATACCGAAAGTGCAAAAGGCGGCAGCGTTGCACGTAATGCAAGTAAAGACTCCAGTGTTATTGTATCAGGATCAATAATACAAAATAATACTTCGACAGACACTAAAGGCGGTGCCTTCTACAATAACGGCGGCAAAGCTATTGATTTTGAAACCGAAGAAGATATTGACGGTGTTGGGCTGGAAATTCGGAAATCTACATTAAAAGGTAATAAAGCTTCAGATTTAGGCGGTGCGATATATAATGATACAAAGGGTTCAATGTATTTAGCCGATGTTACCGTGGAAGCAGCCTCAAGTGATGCTTTAAACGATGTATATAATGCAGGTAAAGCTTTTGTTGAAGGTAAAAATCAATTCAATAGTAAATTTACAAATGCAGGTAATATTATTTTTGAAGGACAAAATACTATTGCTGACTATGTAAACGATGGTAATACCAAATTTAACGGATATACGTTTTTAACTGATGTCAGCGGAACTTCAGGCACTATTACCAATAGTTTAGAAGTAACTCTTCGTGGTGATGCTTCAAATTATAAAGGCAACTATACGCAAACACAAGGAGCAGGCAAACAGTCTATTACGCAAGTTGAAAAAAATGCTAAGTTCTTTGGCGGTACGACAACTATAGAAGACGGTATCCTTAATTGGTTCACTAATGAAAAAAGCGATTATACTCTTAATGTAAACAATGGAATCGTTAATATAGGCGACGGCGAAGAAGAAACAGGTACATTAAATCTTACAACAGGCAGTTCAATTGCCGAGGGCGTTGAAACAAATATTTATAAAGGTAGTGTACTCGGTATAATGGGTGATGATGTAACTGTTACCCTTGATGAAGGTTCAACTTGGGAAGGTAACGTTAATCTTACACAGGGTACTTTAAATATCGACGGTATTACTAATGCAGCGGTAGATGCACAAGGTAATATTACCGGTATTTTAGGTTCTGTTACTGCAACAAAAGGGAATTTGAATTTGTTGGATGGAAGCGTACTTGCTGTTGATGAAAAGAGCACGGTAACAGGAGATGTAGTTCTTAGTATAGATAAAAACTCTGCTGCAGGTTTATTTGGCAAGGGAAATCTTATCGTAAATGACGGTGATAACTGGGCAGGTGATTTATATATGGATAAAAATGCTACAGGTACATTGACTATTGACAGTTATAAAAAAGGCACAAACGGATTGCTCGAAGCTAACGGCGGTAAATTAACAATTACGGGATCTTCTGATATAACTTTACAATCGCAAGGTACGGGAGAAGAAAAGGAAAACAGCTTCATAGCTAAAGAAGTTCAAACTACTATAGATAGTAATGCCACAGTACATGTTAAAGACGGCGGTATTATAACACTTGATGAAGTTACGGGTGATAACTGGGCAGGTACTGTTGACCTTAGAGACGGCGGTACATTTAACTACGGTATGACTGATATTACGGGTACTTTGACAGCTGAAGGCGGAAATTTAAATCTGCTTGAAGGTTCAATCTTGAAAATTAAAGAGCCGAGTATTGTTGAAGAAGCAGTTGCCGTTGATATTCAAAAAGGAGCTGTAGTTGAAATCGAAGACGGTGCCGAATTTACTATAGATTCCGAAACAAACGACAAATGGAACGGTACTATACAAATATTAAAAGACGGAGCTGCAACAACAGGCGGTTCTTTAACCACGGAAGGTATAGATAACACGGTATCCGGTTACGGCGGAGGTTTACAGCAAAATACTGGTTCTTCAACCTTTGATAAGAAATCAAATATTCATATCTCTGATGTTTCAAGCTATATAACAGGCGGAGAAGTTAATATTAAAGGTGAATCACAATTATCCTTCGGCGCAGGCGTTCAGGATTTATCGGTTGATAGTTTGAATATGACAAATAATACAAAACTCGGTATTATGAATGGTGAAATAAATTACGCAAAAGCTGAGGAAGTTGATGTAGACGGTACCGCAAACTTTTCTATCGATTTAGATCCGAGAAATCATAAAGGCGATCAATTTGAATTCGGTTCAATTATAGGGCGCGGTGATGATGCAAAATTAAATATTTCCGATTTCAATTTCCAAGGCGGAGCTCCTATTGACAGATATATTTACTTTGAACTCTTCACGGGTGATAAAAAGAGCGTTGATTTTGCAGCTACTAATGATTTGAAATTTACTCCAATCGGTTGGTACGGACTTCAATCCATGGGTGAAGGTATGTATAGAGCATATCTTGACCACTACAACCCGCAGGTATTCAGAGGTCAGGTTGCTACAATCGGTATGTATACTAACCAATTAATGGTTGATGATATAGTTACTAACCATTTCTCACTTCAGTCAGAACGTATGGTAGATAAGGCAAAATTAGCCAATAAATATTCTGCAGATAACCTGTTATTTGCTCCATATCAACGTACTTATGAAGATGGAGGTTTATGGAATAAATCATACGCTTCTTTCCAAAAATTAGATTTAACCCAAAATCTAAATGTAGGCAACAATGTATACGGTACTTTATTGGGTGCTGATTTACCCGCCGTTCAATTAAAAAATAATTGGAAGTTTATTCCAACAGGTTACGTCGGATATAACGGCGCTCACCAGCACTTTAACGGTGTAAGCAACTATCAAAACGGCGGACAATTAGGTGTTATGGGTACATTCCTGAAAAATAATTTCGTTGGTTCCGTTACCGCATACGGAGGCGGCTACCTCAACGAAATGGATGTTTCAGGTTATAACGACGAAACAGGTAACTGGTTCGCAGGTGCTGCCGCAAAAGCTGCTTATAACTTGAAGTTATCTAAAACATTTACTTTCCAGCCTAACTTGTTTGCGGCTTATAACGGATTCGGTAAACAAAATTGGCATACGGATTTCGGTATTATGGGCATGCAATCGGGTCTTTTAAACGGTGCTAATATCGCCCCCGGTGCTAACTTCATATTTGATAAAAATACTTGGAGCTTATATGCTACTATTCAATATATGTTCTTCATTAATGACAGAGTTAACGGACGTGCGGGAAATGTTCATTTGCCTAATGTTCGAATGAATCACGGGTATATCCAATACGGATTTGGCGGTACTAAAGTATTTAAAGATACTTTCGCAGCCTTCGGTCAGTTTAATATACTTAATGCAGGCATAACAGGTATCGGACTTCAAGCAGGATTATTGTATAAGTTTGATACAAAAATTCCGTTTACAAATAAAAAACAGAACTTGACTGGCGAGAAAAAATACATTAAAAAATAAAAAATTCCCCCTTATTTAGGGGGATTTTTTTACCATTTTTTAAATATAAAAAATACTGCTATTACTATTAAAGCAAACCCTACAAGGTAATTCCATTTGAATTCTTCTTTTAAATACCATACCGAAAAAACACTGAAAACAATTAAGGTAATTACCTCCTGTATGGTTTTTAGCTGAGCTGCGGAATAATATTCGTGCCCGATTCTGTTGGCGGGTACCTGAAAACAGTATTCTAAAAGCGCAATACCCCAGCTTATTAGTATAACCAGCCATAAAGCCGTGCTTTTATACTTCAAATGTCCGTACCAAGCAAAGGTCATAAATATATTTGATATCGTTAATAATATTATCGGTAAAAATTGTCTTATCATATTTTGATTATATTACAAGCTTTCAATATTAATCAATAAAACGAAATTTTATTAAGGTTAATATCGCTTTAACTCCGTCTTTCCAGTTGATTTTTTTGCCCTCATGATGAGAGCGTGCATTATAAGTTATCGGAACTTCCGTCAGTCTTGCTTTCTTTTTTAATACTTTTGCGGTTATTTCAGGCTCAAAATCAAAACGGTTTGATTTTATTGTTATGCCTTGTATAATTTCACGTTTAAATGCTTTATAACAGGTTTCCATATCCGTTATTTTTGCCCCGTATAAAAGATTGGTTAACTGAGTTAAAAATATATTTGCCAGTTTATTTTTCAGCATAAAATTTTTAAGATTTTCTCTGTTTATAAACCTTGAACCGTAAATAACATCAGCTTGGTCATTAATTAATAAGGGGAGAAGCTTGTCATAATCCTTTGGGGAATATTCAAGGTCTGCATCTTGGATTACTACAAAATCCCCTGTTGCCTCCTTTACCGCCGTTCTTATTGCTGCACCTTTGCCCTGATTTTTTTTATGGTAAAGCTTTATATACGGCTTTTCAAGTGCTCTTATAATATCTGTTGTGCCGTCATTTGATGCGTCATCGGTCAATATAATTTCTTTCTCAAGCCCCGAAAAACCCGCCTTCTCTACTTGGGCTAAAAGTTCGGCTAAAGTATCTTTTTCATTATATATCGGGATAATTATACTTACTTTTCTCATAAATATATTGTATAATGAATTAGTAAGTTTGTTAAGGAAAATTATGCCCATAAAACTTAAAACAGAATCTGTTGAAATTGCACAAACTCAACTGAATAAAGCTTTGGAACTTTATGATGAATACAATTATAAAGAAGCTATGCATTATTTGGCTTGTGCCCATAAAGTTTTTCTTGCAAATAAAGATATTAAAAATGTTTCAATCTGCCTCTCTTTAACAGGACTTTTTAAATTCCTTGATAAACAGGAGGGATATTATAAATCTCTTTTATTGTTGGAAGATTCTAAATTTATTGCTAAAAGCGTTAATGATATTGAGGCTGTCGCTGTTAATAAATTTGCGTTCGGCTGTATATATTTTATTGAAAACAAATTAAATGACGCAATCTTTTATCTGTCTGAAGCCTTAGCAAATCTTTCCGATTTTATTATTTTAAAAGCAAAAACTTGTGAAATTTTGGCGCTTATTTATATTAAACTGCAAAACTCTAAATTGGCACTGGAATATATTAATCAGGGTATTAAAATTGCAGATAAATGTAAATTACAAAATATGTCTAAAAAACTTTCAAAATTGTATAAAAATATTGAACCGCCCCATTTTGATGCAATAAATGATAAAGAACAAAATACCACTCTATTATTGGCACTTTCAAAAATAGCAAGAACGGTTAACGCTCAGGTAAGCCTTGATAATTTGCTTTTAACCATAGCAGAACAGACTAAACTTGTGCTTAACGCAGACAGATGTACAATGTTCCTGTATGATAAGGCAAAAAATGAACTGTGGTCAAGAGTTGCTTTGGGTATGGAAAGTGAAGAAATCCGCTTTAATGCTGATAAGGGTATTGCAGGGCATGTGCTTAAAACGGGCGAAACTATTAAAATAGAAGATGCTTATAATGACGGCAGATTTAACAAGGAAATAGATAAACATACAGGGTATAAAACCCATAATATTTTATGTATGCCTATTCGTAATATAAAATACGAAATTATAGGTGTATTTCAGGTGCTCAATAAAAAAGACGGCGAGTTTAATGAGTCTGATGAAGATATATTACTTGCAATCGGTACTAATGCTGGTATTGCGGTTGAAAACAGTATGTTGTTTAATATTCAGCAAAATATGCTGGAAGAACAACAAAGGCTGTTTTCGGGCTTCATTGATACGCTTGCAGCCTCTATAGATGCTCGTGATAAAATTACTTTGGGTCATTCTAACAGAGTCAGACAGTATGCTGAATTAATCGCAGAAAAATACGGACTCAACAAAGATTATACGGAAATTATTTCAAAATCCGCTATGCTCCATGATATAGGTAAAATAGGTATCAGAGATTCCGTTCTGCAAAAAAAAGGCGCGCTTACTAAGGAAGAATACGAACATATTAAAGAACACGTTAAAATAACTTATGATATCTTATGCAGAGCAAATGTTAATTCCGCTTTTACAGAAATTGCCGAAATTGCTTCTTCTCATCATGAAAAATATGACGGAACGGGATATTTCAGAGGACTTAAAGGCGAACAAATTCCGTTGGGCGGCAGAATACTTGCGGTTAGTGATGTTTTTGACGCTATTACATCAGTTCGTCATTACCGCGACAGAATGCCGATGAAAGATGCTCTTAATATTATATCGGAAGGAAGCGGAAAGCATTTTGATTCTAAAATAGTTGATGTTTTCTTCTCGCTTAAATGTGATGTTATTATGGATGTTCTCATAACCGAATATGAAATGACACTTAAGGATAAGGACAGAAAAATCCTTGCTCCGTATACTCTTAAGCAGTTTTATGAAATTCTTCAAAAAGATGTTAAAACCGATAAAGAACAACAATTAATTAACGTTTTTGACACATATTATATCCGTAAGACAGAAACCGCGGCTGCTTATGAATAATGTATTAATTGTTGAAGATCATGCTCTAATCAGGTTCGGACTTAAAACCGCCTTCGAAAATAACAGGTTTATAGGCGAAATTTTTGAAGCGATTAATGGTGAAGATGCCGTTGATATTGTAAAAAAACACAAAATTGATGTTGCAATAATGGATTTAGGTCTGCCTGTTATGAACGGGATTGAAACTTCAAAAGAACTTAAAAAAATCAATAAAAATATAAAAATAATTGTATTAACTTCTCATAATAGTGAAACGGAAGTTATTGATTCAATTAGAGCAGGCGCAAGTGCTTATTGCTCTAAAGATATATCACCCGAACGTCTATCGGATATAATTATTTCGGTAATTGACGGAGCGCTTTGGTTTGATGCTAAGGTGTCTGATATTATAATTAAAACGCTTACAACTGAAAAAAGAAAAGAAAATCCTGATTTTATAAAAAATTATAATCTTACAGAACGCGAAGTAGAAGTACTTAAATACATCTGCGACGGTTTAAATAACGGTGAAATATCAAAAATACTTGATGTAAGCGTTAATACAATTAAAGTTCACGTAAGCAGCATAATACAAAAACTTGAGGTTGAAGACAGAACTCAAGTTGTTGTAAAAGCTTTTAAAAACTTATTTGTATAATTTTTCGGGATGATTTGACTGTGATAGAACAATCTCTCTAAATTCGTTCTTATCTATATTTACACCCATATTTTTAATATCAATTTTGAATTTTTTTGTTTTTTTCTTTTTTTTATCTTCCATAAGCTTTACACCGTTAACGGGTTTTTTGTTCGGTATTTTTCAATACTGTCATAAGTTAAATCAGGATGCTTCATATAATATTGAAGTGCTTCCAAGTATGCTTTTGCGGTATCAAGTACGGTAAAACAAGGTGTGGAATACATTTCTGCAAGAGTCCTGATTAAAAATCCTCTGTCCTCCGAGCCGTATCTGACGGAATTATTGTTAGTCGTCGGTGTATTGATAATAAAGCACAGGTCTTTGTTTTTCATATTTCTTTGCATTTTTTGGATATCAAATTTTTCTATTTCTTTTGATTCTATGTTATGCAGTTTTAAAAACTTATGAGTGCCTGTTGTGGCAACAAGATTATAACCTAAATCAACCAAAGTCTGCGCTACATTTACGCAATCTTTTTTATAGTGGTCATTGATTGATATAAGAACATTGCCTCTTTTTGTGGAAAGTTTATATCCTGCCGCTAAAAATCCTTTAATCAGCGCTCTTTCATAGTTTGTATCAATCCCGAGGACTTCACCTGTTGATTTCATTTCGGGAGCTAAGGCAGGGTCTATTCTGTTCAGCTTTTGGAATGAGAATATCGGAATTTTAGCGCATACAAGGTTTGTTGTATCTGCTAAGCCGGGTTTATAGCCTTGATCGGTTATGGATTTTCCGAGTATCGCATCTATTGCTATTTTAACCATAGGTATTCCCGTTACTTTGCTTAAAATCGGAACCGTTCTTGAAGCACGCGGGTTAACTTCTATAATATATGCAATATTATCTTTTAATACAAATTGAATATTCATTAATCCTTTAACTTTTAGCGCTCTAGCAATTTTTTCGGTATATGTTACAAGATTTTTTATTATGTCCTCGGGTATTGTTCTTGTGGGATAAAGTGCAATGGAATCGCCCGAGTGAATACCTGCACGCTCAATATGTTCAGTTAGAGCAGGTATTAATACATTTTCTCCGTCTGATATTGCATCTAATTCAAGCTCTGTACCTTCTATATATTGGTCAATCAAAATCGGATGTTCATCAGAGAACTTTAATGCACCTTCAATGTATGAAATAAGTTCATCTTTATTATATACAACCTGCATACCGCGGCCGCCTATAACATAAGAAGGTCTTACTAAAAGCGGATATCCTAAAGTTTTTGCTACTTCTAATGCTTCCGATTGCTTTCTGACGGCAAACCCTTTTGGCTGCGGTATCTTTAATTCTCTTAACAGCTGTTCAAACAGTTTTCTGTCTTCTGCTGTATTTATTGACTCTAAAGATGTCCCCAGTATCTTTACTCCGCGCTCATAGAGTTTGGGCGCCAAATTTATTGCGGTTTGTCCGCCAAATTGTACCATTACACCCTCGGGGTTTTCTTTTTCAATAATATTCATTATATTTTCAATGTGCATGGGTTCAAAATACAGTTTATCAGCTACGTCAAAATCGGTTGAAAGCGTTTCGGGGTTTGAATTTACTATTAAAGACTTGTAATTGTTATTCCTTACCTCCCAGGCAGCGTGTACGGAACAATAGTCAAATTCTATCCCCTGCCCTATTCTTATCGGGCCTGAACCCAGTATAAGTATTTTTTTATCGTTGTTGTTGGCTTCCGATTCATCAATTTCATTATATGTTGAGTAATAATAAGGTGTATATGCTTTAAACTCTGCGGCGCAAGTATCAACTATCTTGAATGAAGCGCTTATTGAATTTTCTTTTCTTATACGCTCTATTTCCTCAAGAGTTTTTTGAGAATATTTTGCTATTTCTTCATCCAAAAATCCTTTTTCTTTGGCTTCTAAATACAAAGCAGGTGTTAAAGTTTCGGTTTTAAGCTTGTTTTCAAAATCAACAAGCGACTTTATTTTATAGATAAACCACTTATCTATTTTTGTTATTTTATTAATTTCGTTAACACTTATACCTCGGTTTAAGGCTTCTGCTACTCTGAATATTCTACGGTCATCCTGAACATGCAATAGGGCTTTTAATTCTTCTTCGCTGCATTCCAAGTGTCGTCCGCGTAATAGACCCGTATATTTAGATTCTATTGAAGTTACGGCCTTTTTAAATGAACTTTCAAAAGTTCTTCCTATTGCCATAACTTCGCCTGTTGCCTTCATTTTTGTGCCCAAAATTCTGTCGCCGTGTTTAAATTTATCAAACGGCCATTTCGGAATTTTGGTTACCACATAATCAATTGCAGGTTCAAAAGCAGCTACTGTCTTTTTGGTTATTGAATTTGGAATTTCGTGTAGATTGTAACCTATTGCAATTTTTGTCGTTATTTTGGCAATAGGATATCCCGTTGCTTTTGAAGCTAAAGCTGAAGAACGGCTTACACGAGGGTTTACTTCTATAACATAGTATTGATTACTTACTGTATCAAGGGCAAACTGCACATTACACCCGCCCTCTATCTTTAATGCTCTTATAATTTTTAATGCCGCGCTTCTTAACATTTGGCATTCTTTATTTGTAAGAGTTTGAGTGGGCGCAACAACAAAGCTGTCGCCTGTATGTATACCGATAGGGTCTATATTTTCCATATTGCAAATTGCTATACTTGTATTATTGGCATCACGGATTACTTCGTATTCGATTTCTTTGTATCCGGCGATACTTTTTTCAACAAGCACCTGAGAAATAGGGCTTAAAGATAATCCCGTATAAACTATGTCTTCATATTCACCGTAATTATTGGCAATTCCGCCGCCTGTTCCTCCTAAAGTATAAGCGGGTCTTACTATTATCGGGAATCCTATTTTTTGTGCGAATTTTTTTGCGTCCTCATAGCTTGACACAATGTCGCTTTCAGGGATTGGCTCACCTATTTCAAGCATCAAATTTTTAAACATTTCCCTGTCTTCTGCTTTTTTTATTGAGTCTATTTTTGTTCCTAAAAGCTGTACGTTATATTTTTCCAAAATACCTGCTTCATTTAATTTTACGGCAAGATTTAACCCTGTCTGTCCGCCCAGAGTTGCGATTATTCCGTAAGGACGTTCTTTTTCTATTATGTATGTTAAAGACTCTAAGGTTAACGGCTCGATATACACTTTATCGGCTATATTTTCATCCGTCATGATGGTTGCAGGATTTGAATTTACAAGAATCACCTCTATATTTTCTTCTTTTAACGCTCTGCAAGCCTGAACTCCCGCATAATCAAACTCTGCCGCCTGACCTATGACAATCGGCCCCGAGCCTATTACAAGTACCTTTTTTATATCTTTATTTATCGGCATTTTTCTATCCTTTTATACTGTAACTGTTTTACTTTGTTCCGTTTCTTCAATCCAACTTCTTATGACTTTATTTGCATCATAAGGACCTGCCGTTAATTCTGGGTGAAACTGAACCGTTTTTATTTTATATTCTTCGCAGGTTATGCCCTCAATTGTGTTATCATTGAGGTTCATATATGTAGCTTTTGTGTTGGCGGGGAGCGTATTTGCATCCACTGCATAGCTATGATTTTGCGAGGTTATAAATATTTCATTTGTATCCGTATTTATAACAGGGTGGTTCCCGCCTCGGTGTCCGTATTTTAGCTTAAATGTTTTTGCTCCGAGTGCTATTGATAATATTTGATGTCCGAGGCAAATTCCGTAAATTCTGATTTTACCGAGCAGTGCTTTTGCCGTTTCTATTGTACGTACTGCGTCTTCAGGGTTTCCGGGACCGTTTGAAATTAATACTGCGTCAAAGTTCCCGTTTAGTATTTCTTCTGCTTTTACATCAGCTGGAAAAACCGTTATATCACAATTTAGAGCCTTAAAATTTTCCAATATGCTCTTTTTTATTCCCATATCTATAATGGCAAGTTTTATACCGTTACCTGAAAATCTTTCCACCTTATAAGTTGTTACATCAAGGGTTATATCCTTACTTATACGGTATTCACGCATTTTTTCTTTGATTTCCGGCGTAATTTCGCCAGTTGTAATTGCGCAGTTCATTGCCCCATAGTTTCTTATTATTTGCGTTAAATATCTTGTATCTATCCCGCTTAACCCCACAAGGTTATTTTGTTTTAAATAATCACTCAAAGGAAGATAGCTTTTGTAGTGGGATTCATGCTCACAAAGGTTTTTAACGACAAACCCTTTTGCGTGGATTTTTCCGCTTTCAAAATCATCTTTATTTATTCCGTAATTTCCGATTTCAGGATAAGTCATAACTATTGTCTGACCTGCATAGGATGGGTCTGTTAAAATCTCCTGATAACCCACCATTGAAGTATTAAATACGATTTCACCAAATGAAGTTCCGTCAACTCCTATGGATTCACCTTCAAAAATCATTCCGTTCTCAAGCAACAATCTGCCTTTTGATACTGCGTATGATTTATTTTGAGTTAACAGTGCATTTTCTATTTCTTCATATATCATTTGAATAGCTTTAACTCTGTCTTCTGCCGAGGTAACGGCTCTGCCTATAACCAGATAATCAGCACCTTCTTTTATAGCCAAACTTGGGGTGGCTAAGCGCTTTTGGTCATTTTTGTCAGACCACTCCGGTCTTATTCCGGGGCATAAAACTTTGAAATCTTTTCCACAGGCTTGTTTTATTTTCTTTGCTTCCCATACGCTTGCCACAACTCCGTCAAGACCGGCTTTTTTTGCAGATAAAGCAAGATGTATTGCATAATCCTTCGGATTATAAGGTACTTTTAATTCCTGTCTTAGAATTTCTTCCGATATACTTGTTAAAACGGTTACACCGAGAATAGTAGGATTTTCTTGACCCGTTTCTCGCGCTGCTTTTCTTGCAGCCTCGCAAGCTATCCTCATCATTTCTTCTCCGCCCGTTGTATGCAGATTGAAAAATGATGCACCATTTCTTACAATATTTTCCGCCGCCTTTGCTACGGTATTGGGTATATCATGAAGTTTTACGTCAAAGAAGAACTTTATATTCTGCTCTTTCATAAAGTTAAATATTTCATAGCCGTTGCCTGTATACATTTGGAGTCCTACTTTAAATACTCCTACGTAGTCTTTAAGCTCGGTTATCAGTTCTTTTGCCTGCTCGGGTGTATCAACATCAAGCGCAAGTACTATTTTTTCTTTAATTTCGGGTCTTATCTGCATTTTTATTTATCCTATATTATATATTTTACCTTTAATTATTGTCATTTTTACTTTGCCTTTTAATTTGTATCCGTCAAAAGGCGAAATTCTGCATTTTGATTTAAATTTTGAAGCGTCAACAATCCATTCTTCATTTAAGTCAATAACTGTCAAGTTTGCTATTGCATCTGTTTCAATATTGCCTTGTTCTTTCAGATTTAATATTTGAGCGGGCGCGTATGTTAATTTTTTAATTGCTTCAATTAACGGTAATTTACCCTTGTGTACAAGGTTTGTAAGAGTTAAGCCGAGTGAGGTTTCAAATCCTGCAATTCCCATTGGCGCCTGTTGAATGGGGAGTAATTTTTCATGTACCGTATGAGGTGCGTGGTCAGTAGCAATGCAATCAATTGTACCGTCTTTTAACCCCTCAATTACCGCTTCTAAATCTTCTTGGGTTCTTAATGGCGGATTTACTTTATATCTTGCGTCATAATCTTTTATATCATCTTCGGTAAGTGAAAAGTAATGCGGAGCTGTTTCTGCCGTTATTTTTAAGCCGTCTTTTTTAGCCTGCCTTATTAATTCAATTGAACGTTTTGCAGATACGTGTGCAAAATGATATCTGCCGTTTGCTGCTCTTACTATTTCAAGCTCACGCGCTATTGCAGCTGACTCTGTCAGGGTGGATATTCCTTTTAAACCAAGCCTTTCAGATACTTTGCCCTCATTTATACACCCGCCTTGAGCCAGCGCAGAGTCCTCGGAATGCGATATTATTATTGCATTATGAGAATTTATATATTTTAATGCTTCTTTCAGCAGTTTCATGTTTTCAATCGGTTTGCCGTCATTGGAAAACGCAATGGCTCCGTTATCAAGAAGTTCTGAAACATTTACCATTCTTTCATCGCTAAAATCTTTTGTTACGGCACAAATCGGATAAAAACCTATTTCACTTATTTCTTTTGCTTTATTTATTGAGTATGTAAGAGTTGCAGCATTATCAACAATCGGATTTGTATTTGCCATGGGGCATATTGCGGTATACCCTCCGTTTATTGCCGACATTATTCCTGTTTTTATGGTTTCTTTTGCTTCGAACCCGGGCTCTCTTAAGTGGCAGTGAATATCCACTAATCCGGGAGTAATAATTTTTCCCGTTAAATCAATTACTTCATCTTTTTGAGATGATAAATTTTCGCCTATTTCTTTTATAATACCGTTTTCAATCCTTATATCGGATATTTTGTCAAAATTTGTTTTGGGGTTTATTATTCTGGCGTTTTTAAGAAGCATTATTTACCTCTTTTCCTTGTTTTAGAAGGGTGTTTAAAATAGCCATACGAACAAATACTCCGTTTTGGGCTTGTTCCAATATGGTTTTGCCTACAGTGTTATCTAAAAGTTCTGACGATACTTCGATATTACGATTTGCAGGCCCCGGGTGCATTAGTATTACATTACTTGCTGCGTATGATTTTAAAAGTTTCGTGTCAATTTCATATAATCTTTTGTATTCTTTAGAATCGGGATAGCTCTCATTTTCGTGGCGTTCATTTTGTACTCTTAAAACCATTACCGCATTTGCGCCTTCAACGGCTTCTTTTACTCTGCTATGGTATTTGACGTTAAATGCTTCAAGGTTTTGGAATTGTAAATAACTTGGGGCACATAAATGGATATCCGCACCGAATTTAGAAAGCAGACTTATGTTTGATTTTGCTACTCTGCTGTGTGCAACATCACCGACTATAACAACTTTTTTATTCTCCACGCTTCCTATTTTTTCAAGCATTGTATAAAAATCCAAAAGTGCCTGAGAGGGGTGTGCGTGTGTTCCGTCGCCTCCGTTTATAAATTTTATGGGGTATTTAACTTGTTTTATTACGTTATTTATTATTCCCGATAGTGAATGCCTTATTACAACCGCATTAACACCCAAAAAATACAGGTTTTCAATTGTATCTTTTAAACTTTCGCCCTTTGAAAGCGAGGAATGCGCGGCATCAAAGTTTATTATGTTCATTCCGAGCTTTTGACCCGCTATTTCAAAACTGCACCTTGTCCTTGTTGAATTTTCATAAAACATTAAAGCAAGCGTCTTTTTTTCAACATCCGATTTTTTCTTGCCCTGTTTAAATTCTTTTGCAAGATTTATGATATTTAAAATGTCATCTTTTGAGATACTTTCAATATCAATCAAGTGTTCCATTATGCTTTTACCTTTTCTTCACGGCTTCCGGGTTTTACAAGAGGTATTCCCTCTTTGCACAAAGGGCAGTTATCGGGTTCATATACAACAGGGTCAATCTGCATTAATGATTTTATATTAAAGTCCGTTAAACCTTTTGTTCTGTCAACGATGCAACCGACCGCAACGACTTCGGGCTCAAATTCTTTGATTGCTTCCATTGTTTCTTTTATTGTTCTTGCCGTTGTAATTACATCTTCAATAATAACAACTCTTTCACCTTTTTTAAGCGTGTAACCGCGCCTTAATTGCATTACTCCGTCTTTTCTTTCAACAAAAAGATTACGTTTTTTAGCGTTTTTGGCTGTTTCGTACCCTATTATAACCGCACCGATTGCCGGTGCTACTATTGTATCAAATTCAACATCAGAGAGCTTTTCAGCCAGCATTTTTCCGAGTTTTTCCGTTATATCAGGGTATTGATACAATTTAGCACACTGAAAATATATGTTTGAATGAAGCCCCGAAGTAAGGCAAAAATGCCCGTGCAATACTCCCTGTGCTTCTTCCAGTAAATTTAAAACTTCATTTGTCATTATTTCCTCAATTCCTTTTTTAATTCGTTTAAGTCTTTAAATCCGTTTTTAATAATGTATTCTTCAAGTTCAGATACAAGTTTTTGAGCAATATCGGGATGAGTAAAATTTGCAGTCCCTATTTGAACAGCGTCAGCACCTGCTGATAAAAACTCTAATACATCTTCTAAGGTTTCAATACCGCCTATTCCGATTATTGGAATATCTACGGCTTTAGATAATCTTATTACAATGCCAATTGCAACCGGTTTTATTCCCCTGCCCGAGTATCCGCCTGTTATAATTTCCTTTTGCACTCTGCCGTTTATACAGGATATTTTTATTTTGCTTCCTTTTAACGTATTTATTGCACTGATTGCGTTTGCGCCTGCATTTTGTGCTGCAACCCCCAATTTTTCTATGCTTGTTACGTTAGGTGTTAATTTGACCGTTAAAAACCCGCCGTATTCTTTTCTTACTGAGCTTACGAGTTCATATAACGATTTTTCATCAACTCCAAACTCTAAACACCCTGATTTAACGTTCGGGCATGAAACATTTAATTCTATTGCTTTTATATTATTCTCATCGCATATTTTTGCGACTTGGCAGTATTCATCAAGGGTTGAGCCTGCTACATTTACAAAGAAATCTATATTTTCTGATTTTAAAACGGGCAGTTTTTCATTTATAAATTTTTCAACGCCTACATTTTCAAGCCCGATTGAATTAATCATGCCTGCTTCGGTTTCCGTAATGCGTGTATGTTTGTTGCCCTCCCGCGGATTAAGCGATATTGCTTTTGTAACGATAGCACCTAAAGAGGATACATTAATAAAATCATCGTACTCATTATTGTATCCGTATGTCCCTGACGCTGTCATAATAGGATTTTTCAATATAATGCCGTTGAGGTCGGTTTGAAGTATATTTGTCATTACTGCCATACAACCTCGCTTCCCAAAAATACGGGACCGTCTTTACATACGGTTGTGTTAACAATTTCCCCGTTTTTCTTTATATCAATTACGCACCCTCTGCATACACCAATGCCACACGCCATAACTTTTTCCATTGCAACCTGCACTTCAAGTCCGTATTGTTGCGCAGTTTCAGCTATTGTTTTGAGTACAATATAAGGTCCGCAGGTGTATATTATTTCAGGTTTATAGTTATTTATCATCTGGTCTAAATAATTTAATACACTGCCTTTTTCGCCTACTGAACCGTCATCAGTATAGATTTTATCAATATTTATACAATTTGGTATTTCATGTTTATTTAAAAATCCGCAGACAAAGAGATTTTCAATACCATTTTTATCGAGTTCTGATTTTAAAAACGCCATAGCGGCAACCCCAATACCCGCTCCGATAAGAAGTGATTTTTTATTTTTTATATTAAACCCGTTGCCTAAAGGACCTGTTATATCTATTTCATCTCCTGTTTTTAAAGATTTGATATAGTTTGTACCTTTGCCTCTTTCTTTAAACAATATTCCGATAATATTGTTATTGTGTGAATATACACTGAAGGGGCGTCTTAAAGTAAGACCATCACAATATACTGAAATAAATTGTCCTGCTTTTATTTCTACTTTATAGGGAAGTTCTGTTTCAATCAAATAAGAGCTTGAGGATACTTTTTCTACCCTGACAACTTTTGCTTTATATATTTTTTTTGTTTTTTCCTGTAACATATCCTCTTGATTTCACCCTGTGCTTGCTCTATTTGGGCTTCGATGCCCCTAGTTTTACCTATTTACTTTGGAGGTTTTCCATCCTGCCCCCTTTTTGCGCAAAATTTAAAAAAAAAGAAAAACAATACTGCTTTCCTTTTTTATAAATATTCAATTTTTAATAAACGACGTTTCATGCCTTTTCCCTATTTTTTAGTATTATCCGACCAATAAAATATAAAGTCAATTAAAAGAAACACTTATTTACAATCAAAAAAATTATCCTTTTATATTACCTTGTAAGGTAATTTTTTGAATATTAAGTTTGTTCTACTTTATGTATATAAAAGCAGAAAGGATTTTATATGTTTTCACACGGAGATATTACCAAAGATTTATCAAGAGCAAAAAAGTTTTTTGAAGATATTATTTCATATACGGTAGGCCCATATTCCCTAGACGAAATGATTTCAAAAAGAATTAATACTTTAAATATAATTGATGTAAGAGAATATAATGATTACGTCGAAGGGCACATCCCTTATGCAATACATATTCCTTATAAAGAAGCAAAAGAGCATCTTGATATGCTTGATAAAGAAAAAGTAAATATTATCTATACATATTCAGATTCTTGCCCAAGGGCTTATAATACGGCGCTTGAATTAATAGAAAAGCATTATCCTTGTGTGGTTTTAAGAGGCGGTTTTAAAGAATGGAAAAAGTTTGAATTTGATATAGTTAAAACTGATTCTGATGACTACAAAAAAGCCGATGAAAATAACTAATAAATAAAGTTAAAATAGATAAAGCGAGATGCGAATTTATCGCATCTCGCTTTGTTTTTATGTATAATATAATTTAACTTGAGGTATATATGGAAACTGAAAAAAAATTACGAGTTCTGGTCGGAATGTCAGGCGGAGTGGATTCATCGGTAGCAGCTTTATTGCTAAAAGAACAGGGTTACGATGTAATCGGCGCTACAATGCTAACTTGGGGCAAAAGCGATTTTTATAAAAATTTGCAGGAAAAATTAAACCTTAAGGATGCAAAACCTATGCTCCATGGTGCCTGCTTATGCCCGAATGAAGATGAGGATGTTATACAGGCGCAAAAAATAGCGGATAAAATCGGAATTGATTTTCATGTAATTGATTGCTCTAAAGAGTATGAAGAAATAGTTATAAATTATTTTAAAAAAGAATATTTAGAAGGGCGTACACCAAACCCATGTGTTAAATGCAACAGATTTATTAAATTTGGAGCATTCCCCGAGCTGGCAAAAACTTCAGGGCTTGAATTTGATAAGTTTGCAACGGGTCATTATGCAAGAATAGAGAATATAAACGGAAGATACGTTCTTAAAAGGGGGATAAGCCCTAAAAAAGATCAGTCATACTTTTTATACGGCTTAAGTCAAGAACAACTTTCACATATTATAATGCCTTTAGGTTCATATACAAAAGAACAGATAAGAGATATTGCCCGCGCTCATGGGCTTGAAGTTGCAGATAAACCCGATAGCCAAGACTTTTATAACGGGGATTATAACGATATCATTGATGCTAAGCCTAAAAAAGGCAATATTGTTGATACGGAAGGCAACATTTTAGGTACTCACATGGGGTTTTGGAATTACACAATAGGTCAGCGAAAAGGACTTGGCGTAGCTGCAAGTGCCCCTTTATATGTAGTTGAACTCCGAAAAGACTCTAACGAAGTTGTTGTATCTTTTAAGGAAGGCGCCTTAAATAAAGGTTTAACTGCTTCAAATGTTACTTTCAGCGCTATAGACGAATTGAAAACACCTAAAGAATGTACGGTAAAAATCCGCTCCGCACAAGAACCAAAACCCGCTTTAATTTCGCCTGTTGGAAATAATAAAGTAAAAGTGGAATTTGAAGAACTTCAAAACCCTATAGCTATAGGTCAATCCGCAGTCTTCTACGATGAAGATATTGTCTTGGGCGGCGGTATTATTGAGGAGGTTTTTTAGTGAATAAACAGGAGCTTTTAAAATTATATAATTCTGATTTGAATGAGCTTTTGGAAATGTCATCAAAGTTTATGACAAACAATGTTGAATTTTGTTCTTTAGTAAACGCACGCAACGGAAAATGCTCCCAAGACTGTAAATACTGCGCACAAAGTGCTCATTATCGCACGGATATTGTTGATTATCCGCTAATTAATAAAGAAGAAGTAATAAAAGCGGCACTTGAGGCTAAAAATAACGGTGTAATCCGTTTTGCCGTCGTAACTTCAGGTAAGTCGCCCGATGAAGAAAACTTTGATAAAATCTTGGAATTTATTGATGAATTAAACAAAATAGAAGGAATTAAAAGCTGCGCTTCTATCGGTATTTTAAACGAAGAACAGGCAAAAATACTTGCTCAGCACGGGTTAAAAAGATTTCATCATAATATAAATACGGCAGAAAG
>CANQJQ010000012.1 GCA_947624265.1 Candidatus Gastranaerophilales bacterium | reverse complement strand
TCTTCCCCGTTAATTCTTCTTGCCACATTAATATATGCTTTACCTGCAAGTGATTTTTCATTATTAACAATAGGTTCACCTCTGTTGGTTGAAGTTATAATACCCGTATCCTCTGGAATAACACCGATTTTACCGCAGGAAAGAATATTTTCAACATCCTCAACGCTCATCATATCGTTAGATTTAATCATATTAGGTCTTACACGGTTGATTAACAACTTGTAGCTTTCTATGCCTTCAGCTGCCTCTAAAAGACCTATAATTCTATCAGCATCACGTACTGCAGACATTTCGGGCGTTGTAACAACTATTGCTTCGGATGCACCTGCAATAGCGGTTTGAAATCCCTGTTCGATACCTGCCGGACAATCCACAAGTATAAAATCATAATCTTTTTTTAATTTATCAGTTATTTTTTTCAACTGTTCCGCACTAACCGATGATTTATCACGAGTCTGCGCAGCTGCCAATAAACATAAATTCGGGTTTTTCTTATCTTTTACAAGTGCTTGTTTAAGTTTGCATCTTTCTTCAACAACATCAACAAGTGTATAAACTATTCTGTTCTCTAACCCAAGTAATAAGTCCAAGTTCCTCAGACCTATATCCGTATCTACAAGGACAACACTATGTCCGTTTTTAGCAAGTGCAGTTCCTATATTGGCGCTTGTAGTTGTTTTCCCTACTCCGCCTTTTCCGGAAGTAATTACTATAACTCTCCCTGCCATCTAATCCGCTCCTTAATCGTTTATCTTAAATACTACTATTTCATTATTTATAATTCTTGCTTCTTCTGGTGTGAAGGTATTGGTTTTTTCAATATAAACCGTATTGAGTGCGTCAGGTCTTCTTGAATAACAATTGGCAATCCTTAATTGAATTGCATTCATCTTTAATGCACGTACTCTGGCCTTTTGGTTTCCGCCTGCACCTGCATGAGCAATCCCTGATAAAACTCCCCATACCGTTATATCTCCGAATGCCGTTATCTCACACCCGGGATGACAATCTCCGATTATTATTACGTTACCTTCATAGCTTATAACCTGCCCTGAACGTATGGTTTGTTTTATGTATTTTGTGGGGAAAGATTCAAGCTCCAAATCCTCTTTGGTATATTCTTGTTCGGGAACAACAATATCATCCATCTCGGGATTTTGTTCATAAACTTCTTGCGGAAGCTCTTGCTCAAATATACTTTGCTGCATGGGATTTGAACCAAATATAACATCAAGTTCATCCTTAACTTCTTCTTTTTTTTCTTGTTGGTCTTGAACAGGCTGTTCTTCTTTATCTTCAACAACCTCCTGAACAGTGTCCTGAACGGGTTCCGATGTGTTTTCGGACGCAATATCAGATTCTTCAACTATTTCGTATGAATCTTCCGAAGTTTGTTCTTCCTTATATTCTTCCGCTGTTTTGTATGTCGCAGTCGGTGAAACTTCCGTCGTATTTTCAACTAAAACATTGGAAACTATTAACCCTAACGACATTGCCACTTTTTCGGTTTCTACGGATTTTGTGTCAATAGTTGAAAGTGTTGAATCCACTCCGTTTATCAAAGATTTTATGCTTAATAGCTGTGCCTGATTAAGACTTACATCCCCCAACTTAAGGCAGATTCTTTTATTTTTTACTTCTTCTCTGTCAAGTATTGAACTGAGTTCAAAAATTATTTCAGGGGCGCTGTTAACTTCACCCAAATCTACAACATACATATTCTCATTGAGTAATTGTTCCAAAATTCCCTCTTTTCTTCACTCGCAAGATTTAATTTAATAACCCTAATAACATGATAAGAATATACTAAATCAGGCATGATTTCAAATAAATAAAAATTTTTTGTTTAGTTTTATGTATAACTCATCTTAACTTAAATTTACAAACACTCGGAGTTCTAATAAATACAAGAGTTCTATAAATTAATAATTAAACTTGATTAAAAAAAATTTGTCCTTAAAAACTAAATAGTTCATAATTAGGTAGATAGTTAAATCGGGAAAAGGGGAATATGAAAAAAAGAAAAATACTTATAGGAATATTAAGTTTAATAATTGCAGGAAACTTAGCAATAGCCGCACCAAAACCGGGAATAGATGAATCAAAAATGAAAGGTAATCAGGAAGCGGAAGGTGTAAGTGTAAACAAGCCTGAATTCGATACTGATGCTTATGCTAAAAAATATAAAAAAGTAACAAAAGACGGCGCTGTTATGCAGGCAATGGAAATGATGGAAAAATTAAATATTGCAAAATACTCATACAATGCTTTAATGGGTAATAATTTAACAGAAAAGCCTTTTAAAATAGAGTTTAAGAATATATCGGAAATTAACCCCGAATATGCTTCTTTTGATGCTTTAGGCTGGAAGAAAAAAAATACATTATATATATATATAAACGAAAAACACAGAAATGCTCCGCCTGAAGCAATTGCGGCATTACTATCACATGAAGCAATTCATCAGGATGAATTTGCCTCGCTTAATGAAGAAACTTACGCTTGGACTCTTGAAGCCGCAGTATGGATGAAGTTAACTGAAAATAATCCCTCCGCGGAAAATGCCGCTTCAAGTTTGGTTACCAGAGAAAATATGCTCAAAAAACTTTTTATTAAAGGGGATTATACAAATAAATATATTAAAAAAGCCGTTTACACTAACCCCGGATATAAAAAACTTCCTACCCGATCACCCGGATTTGAAGATGAAGATTTATAATTATTACAAAATGTAAAGTATTAAAACCCTTTTAAGTCAAGGGTTTTAATATTTTGTATATACATTTGATGCAATTTATATTTCTTTTTTGTTTTTATATAAATACAAGAACGAAATAGAAAAAAGGGGAATATATATGGCACGAGTTCTAATTTCAATGCCCGAAGAATTTTTATCACGTATTGATGAAGTAGCTGAAGGTGAAAACCGTACACGCAGCGAACTTATCCGTGAAGCACTAAGAACTTACATTCACAAACAAAGAGTTAAAGAAAATGCTTTGGCAGTTAAGAATGCAAGCATCTTGGAAACACTATTAGATTAATTTTAAAGAGCGAACTACAGACTAGGGAAAAGAAGAATTGGGGAAAAGAAAAAAATGCTTACTTTTGTAAGCATTTTTTTTGTTGTAAAATTTTAGTAAAGAGAATAAATAAAAAGGGAAGTAAGATGACACAGCCTTTAACGGGAAACGAGATAAGAAAAGCATTTATAGAATTTTTTAGAGATAAACATCAATCAACGGAAGTGCCAAGCTCAAGCTTGGTGCCTGATAATCCTACCGTATTATTAACTACGGCAGGAATGCTCCAATTTTTGCCTTATTACTTAGGGCTGGAAAAACCTCCTTATAACCCTGCAAGGGCGGTATCATGCCAAAAATGCGCAAGAGCCGGCGGAAAAGACTCCGATATTGAAAATGTAGGAAGAACCCCAAGACATCATACGTTTTTTGAAATGCTCGGCAACTTTGCTTTTGGTGATTATTATAAAAAAGAAGTTATTCCGTGGGCTTGGGATTTTGTTACAAATTACTTGAAGTTAGACCCCAAAAGACTTTGGGTAACCATATATGAATCAGACGATGAAGCTTATGAAATCTGGACAAAGGATGTGGGTGTTGCACCTGAAAGAGTTATAAGAAAAGGTAAAAAAGATAATTTTTGGGGTCCCCCGGGGGCAACAGGGTCTTGCGGGCCATGTTCTGAAATCCATTATGACTTGGGTGAACACTTAAAATGCTCTGATAACTGTTCTATTGCGACTTGCGAATGCGACAGGTGGGTTGAAATATGGAACCTCGTATTTACTGAGCTTTTCCAAGATGAAGAAGGCAATTTCTCCCCGCTTGATAAGAAAAACGTTGATACAGGCATGGGGTTAGAGCGTATTGCAATGGTTGTTCAAAGTAAAGAATCAACATTTGAAACGGATTTATTGTACCCGATATTGCAAAAAGTATCTGATATGGCAAAAGTGCCGTATAAAAAGGATAAAAAGACCGATATTTCTTTAAGAATAATAACAGACCACGCAAGGTGCGTAACATTTATGATTAATGACGGAGTTACCCCGGGTAATGAAGGCAGAAGCTACGTTTTAAGAATGATTTTAAGAAGAGCGCTTAGACACGGTAAAATTTTAGGTTTGGAACTTCCTTTCTTAAATGAAATTGTTGATACCGTTATAAATCAATACAAAGAAACATACCCCGATTTAGAAAAGAATGCGGATAAGATTAAATCAATAATCAAGCAGGAAGAAGAAAGATTTAAAATTACTTTGGATAGAGGCTATAAGCTTTTAGAAGATTTAATGCAGAATAATAAAGTTATAGACGGCGAAAATGCGTTTAAACTTTATGATACTTTTGGTTTTCCTTTGGAATTAACGGTTGAAATAGCTGCCGAAAAAGGTGTTAGTGTTGACACTGATGGCTATAAAGCCGAAATGCAAAAACAAAAAGAAAAAGCAAAAGCAGCTGCTCATAAAATAAGTCTTACTGATGACTTAGTTTATGTGGATGTAGAGAATAAATTCGGCTCAACCGAGTTTTTAGGCTACGAAAAAAACAGTGCGGAAGCTAAGATTATCGCAGTAATTGAAGCAGGCGACTTTATTGATATTATGCTTGATAGAACGCCGTTTTATGCCGAATCGGGCGGTCAGGTTGGTGATACCGGGTTTATTGAAGGAAAAGATTTTAAAGCCGAAGTTTTAAATACGTTTAAAGTAAATAAACTTTTTGTACACCGTGTACAGATGATTAACGGCGAAGCTAAAGTCGGTGATAATGTCACTGCTTCAATTGATACGGAAAGAAGAAAAGAAATAACCATACACCATTCAAACGCTCACTTAATCCAAGCTGCTTTAAGAAAGGTGCTTGGAGATGAAGTTCATCAGGCAGGGTCTTTTGTGGAAGAAAACAGAACCCGTTTTGACTTCACATTCCCAAGAGCAATGACAAAAGAGGAAGTTCAGGAAGTTGAAGATATTGTTAATAAATGGATAGGGCAAGACCTGACTCAAACAACCACAATAATGAATATCGAAATGGCTAAAAAATCTGGCGCTATGGCATTATTTGGCGAAAAGTATGATGATGATGTAAGAGTAGTTAAAATGGGCGAAATTTCATCGGAATTATGCGGAGGCACACACGTAAAATCAACGGGGCAAATTCGTTTAACCAAAATATTATCCGAATCTGCCGTAGCTGCGGGGACAAGAAGAATAGAAGCCGTATGCGGTGATGCGGCATTAAAAATCCTCGGCAGAAAAGCTGAAATAGTTGATAAAATGTCGCAATCTTTTAAAGTTCATTACGATGAACTCGGTGAAAAGATAATGAAGCTTGCTGTTGATAATAAGAACTTGCAAACCGAAATCGAACATTTGAAAGCTGAGCAGGCTAAGACCAAATTCCAATCATTTATATCTAAAGCACAGGATATTAATGGCGGTAAGCTCTTTATATCTGAAATTGAAGCATTTCCGACTAACCTTGTTAAACTGGGCAGTGAAATATTATCCTCTAAACTGGGTGAAAGTATTGTAGTTCTTGCTTCTGTTGATGAAGATAAAATAACATATATCGTAAAAGTTTCGGACAGCTTTATTAAGAAAGGAATAAACGCTGGTCAAATAGTAAATACTTTGGCGCAAGCAACAGGCGGGAAAGGCGGAGGACGTCCTAACTTTGCTCAAGGCGCAGGCAAAGACAAGACAAACCTTAGAACAGCTTTAGCAGATCTTGAAAAACAAATAAAACAATCTGTATAAAATAAAAATTTAAAAAATAAAATAATTTATCAGTTATTGTGATAACAAATTAAAAGAATGTGAAAAAATAAAGTGGACTGTACAAAAAAAACAAAAAGCCATATATGAAAGTTAATTACATTATAGCTTATAATTTGTTTGGAATAACACCAAACTGTGCCAACTTATTTACAAGAATATTATAGCGATTTCTTAAAAATTCCAATTGTTCTAGCTTGGATTCTTTTTCGGCTTCCGTTTTCATTTTTCTTAGCAGTTCAAGTTCTGTTTGGTAGCGGGCAAAACTATCAGAATCCTCTGTTTTGTCCACTTTTTCAACATATTTTTGATACACATATAATAATTTTTCGTATGAAGATTGTTTATTATAATCTTTATTAATTTTATCCATATATTTCATCCTGTTAATTTTTTTCTGCAATGAAAAAAGCATCTGCGTATAAACTTAATTCTTCAAAAGTTAATTCTGTTTCCATTATACCCCAAGGATTAATTACCGAAAATGTTTTTACAAATCCATCTTCATACGTTTCTTTAGGATATATTCTATATGCGTGAGAAGAATATATTCCAAGATCTTTATCTAAAGTGTTTTCTTTGCCTTCTTCTGTAGATGCGGGTATCGTTCCGAAACTTACTATGTGTGAATCAAAATAACCGGGACACATAATTTCATGTGCATTCCCTATGTTAGCTATAATGGTATTCAACCCCATACGTTTATAGAAATTACTGGTAAATCCTTCATCTCTGTTATCGAGATATACACTATCAAATTCACCATTATATTCTTCAACATAACGAGAGTTATATATTTCAATTTCTTTCCCATCATTTACAAGAGAAGTTAATAGTTGCATTTCATTTACATATTTATTTAATTGTGTTTTATTTTTAGCATTCATAACAGAGTTATATATATATTCCTTAAATTGTTTAATTTTTTCAGCTTGAATTTCAATACCGTCGGCATACTCAATCATATTAATACCAAGAGCTCCGACGGAATAATATTTTTCATTTGTACCTGGGGGCAATTCGCCGTTTTCAAATTTAATTTTACCTGCTTTAGATTCAGGGAATTCAATATAAATGTCATCTCCATCTTCAGAAAATAATTCAAGAATATTATCTCTTGTATAAGGGTCGCTGTACATTGAATTAATTCCCGTAATTTCCCAGCAATTGCCAATCCCGTTTTGAACTGTTGCAAACCTTGTAATAGGCGGGAATAATTTATAATATGTTTCTTTTGTTATTTTTAAAAGTTTGGATTCTTCATCTGTTGTTTTAATTCTGATATAATCTTCCCCTTCAACCTGAAAAACATCTCCGATATTTATTTGTGTTTCCAAGGCATCTTCTTCACTCGAAAATGTTGGAATAAAAATATCTTCTATGGTTAAACCTTTTTCTTTTGCTTCATCTGTTTTTAAATATTCAATTGTAAAATCTAATTTTTCAATATCATCTAAAACATCTTTGGAAATATTACCGCTAATTGGTATTCTGGATAAAACAAACTTATCAACATAACCATTCTTTACCGCATTTAGCAACATATTAAAATCTTTTTCTTTTTCAGAATCAGGTTCGAATGTTTCAATATAGCTGATAGTATCCACTCCTAAAATATATTCACCATTATCGTCTTTATCTTTTCTAATAATATCTATATATTGATTGTATTTTTCTGTATCTAAATCTGCTAATTTTTGTATGTTTCTATAACTATAACCATCTTGATATAATTCTATACAATCTTTTATCCTTGAATCTTCTAATTCTGAAAGTTGATAAGCAATTTGCATGTTATTAACTTGTTCTAAAATATCTAATGCTTTTGATTGTCTTTCTTCATCTAAGTCGGCAATTTGACAAGCATAATCATAACTTAAATTAAGTTCTTCTTTTGGTAAGGTTTTATCTACTTTAGCAAACAAATTTAATGCTATATCAAATTCTGTATCATCCAAGTATAAAGTATTGAAAACCAGTTGTATATTATTATATTTATTAATTATAGTTTGTGCTTTTTTATATTGTTCTTCATCCAAAGTCGCAATTTGAATAGCATCATAAGGGTTACTAACATTATCTAATAAATTTATAGCTCTTTCATATTGCTTTTCATCTAACTTAATTATATCTCTTATAGCTATAGAATCATCAATTTTATCAATTATATTTAGTGCTTTTTCATATTGTTCTGCATCACTTTTGGCTATTTTAATAGCATTTAATGGATCATCAACTTTATCAATTATGTTTAGTGCTTTTTTATAATGCTCATCATCTAAATTTGCAAGTTCAATGCCTACCCAAGGGTCTTCATATTTATCAAAAAATGATATTGCTTTTTTATAATGCTTATCATCTAATTTTGCCACTTCAAGACCTACCCAAGGGTCATCATATTTAACAAAAAATGATATTGCTTTTTGATATTTATCTTCTTCCAACGCTACAAATAGAGGAATTACATTAGATTCTATATCCATATCTAAAAGTTCAAGTGCTTTATCATAATTATTTTCATTAATATTTTCAAACAGTTTTTTATTAAAAGGGTCATATTGGCTATTCCATTTTTCTTCAGCTAATTTTAATATTTTTTCCTTCTTTTCTTCATTGGTTATTGTTTTAATAAAATCGTCATATAAAGATATGGAATTATTATTACTTTCTTCTTCATGAATATTTAACGTTTCTTTTAAATTTTCTTTTGCCTTAATATATTCTGCATTATAAAATATAAGGTCGGGTTCATCCTTAAAATTATCCTCCTTCGCAGTAAATTCAAATAAATTTTTCTCCTCATCACTGCTATTATTACTGCTTAGAGGAGTGCTTTCAGAATTATTTATTTTTGTTTGATCAAGTCTTACCTTAAACATTTTTAATCTCTTATTTTATATTTCGGCATAGTGTCAATATAACTTTAATAATTTAAAATTTTTTATTAAAAAATTTATTAAAGATTTTTAAAATTATCCAATTTTAGAAAATTTTGTTTATAAAAAATTTTTTTATATAAACAAGAAATAGAGAGCAAAATATGAGTGTAAATGTTTTACAAGAAACGATTAACAAAAATATTTAAGATGCAAAAAATTGGATGACAGAGTCTGATGTAGAAGCTTGCAAGGAAGGCTTAAAAAATGCAGATAAGAACGGCGACGGGCGAACAAGCGGCGTTGAAATGTATAAGAATTGGTCAGATACTTGTGCTTCAGTATTTGCAGGTAATGAAGAATTTTTAAGACGCGGTGAAGAAATTGCTATCGCTCAAGGAGAATTATATTTAAGATATGCTGGTAATGACGGAATACTAAGCCAAGAAGAATACATACAAGCTCTAAGAAGTGAAACTTTTGGAGCCTCCATGGAAGAGTATACTGCTATTAAACAACAATTAAGATCAGCTATGGGATAATAAAAAAGCTCCATTTGGAGCTTTTTTATTATTTATGATTAAACTAAATTATTTTTATCACTTAAAAATTCTTCTTGTGCAGAATCTAAATCATAAGCATCATGAATAGCTTTAAAATTGCTGTTCGCTATACTATAATTATTTTTATTAACGAACGGTAACAATGCTTTTTGTCCGTCTGAACTAATTCTTCCGTTAATATTTTTACTGTCTAAGGAAGAAGCATCCGTACTTAACATATCTTCTGCAAGTAATGAAGCAGCGTATTCCGATAAATCAACTTTTTCATCTTTGTTTAAATCTAAAGCGGAAGCATCTACTAAATGTTCATATTGAGAAGAAACAGTTTGTTTCATAATATTTGTTAAATCTTGAACTTTTAGGGATAATTTTTTGCCAAATTCTTCATATGCCATTGCTATGACTGCCATTTTATCAGCTTTACCGGGTTTGGTTTTTGCATATTTAATTTCATATTTGAGCTGAGGCATATCTTCAAATTTTATTTGAGGATCAAAAGAATCCAAACTGTATGTATTTAAAAAATTAGACATAGCATTTCTTGCATATCTTACTGATTTATTTTTGATTGTATTATCATAAATACCATGACTGCCGTTTATGTATGAAACACCATTTACATTATTATAATACATACTTACTGACTCCTTTTCATAACATAATAAAGCAACTCAATAAAAAAAATTGTTATAATATTAATTAATGTAAATTTTATAAAAAATAAATTACTATTCGGTAAATATAAGCCCCTCGCAGAGTAAAAATCTGCCCATTGGAATAACCTCGCAGTAGTTTGAGAGCGATTTTATAAAACATTTATTTTCGCAAAAACCGCCCGATAGATATATTTTATCTGGCTTTTTTGCAAAATTCCAAGCATTAAAGGCAATCCCGTGGATAAATTTAGCAACGGCGGTTTTTGCGTCGTTTCCTTTTGCGATATCGTCCATTATTTTTTCCAAACCGAAAATCCCGCAGGTTATAACGTATTTTTCCTTATTAAATTCCAAATCTTTTGCATTTATGGAATAAAATTTTAAAAGCATTTCAATGGTTGCACCTGTTGAGCTTGAGCAGGAATTATTCCAGTCCAAATCTTTAAATTTACCGTTTTTATACAATGCCCACTTGGAATCCCTGCTTCCCATATCAAGTATGAGTCCATCCGTATTTATTTTTCTTCTAAACCCCTCAATCAAAGCTATAACTTCATTTTCATAATCACTATTCGAATTAAGTATTGATTTTGACATATGCCCAGTCGCTTTATCAAATTTAAAATCAATATCTTTTAAACTGCTTGAAGGTATAACATAATAATTAAAACCGTTTTCGCACTTTACAAGGTCGGATGAAAACCTTTTCATCCTGTTTTCGTCTTTGCTTTCAACTATTTTAGACCATGTCGTTCCTGCATCAAGTACAATCATCTTAACCTCAAAAACGCTTCTATTTTAGCTCTTGTAGAATTTGTCGCAACATCATCTATATCAATATAAAGCCCGTTGTATTTATCCGCTAAATATTTAGCCAATTGTGCTTTTGAACAGAAGGATTGCGAATAAAATACCGTCGGAACATCTTTATCTACAAACATTTCAAGCTCAATATCAGCAGGCGTCATAGCTTCAACACACCTGCTCCAGCCGTATACATGGGTTTCATTCGGAAATAATTCCAATAACGAAAGGTCATTCGGCGGTACTCCCCAAAACCCGAATTTTGCTTTACAAGGTGTTAAATCAAGGTTTTGTGGTTCATAAATATCTTTTGTTATCAGCTCTATTTTCTGCCTTAAAGGCAGGTTTGACGTTGAAATTTTAACCTCACGCTTGTATGAAAATTCCTCAAATATACTTTTTACAACATTAAAACCTAAATCTTTTAAAACTTCATAAGCGAACCACCCGCTATCGCACTTATCCTTTCCGATAGGCGCTAAAATTACAAGTAAGTCTTCTTTATAGTGAAATGCAGCGTTTATAATGTTATTTATTATTGCACAGTATGATTCGGGCAGAATATCTGTTTTCTCAAAACCGTAATCAACATCAAAATCTACCCAAAGCGCATTGGGGTACTTTTTTTTATATTCTTTTATTAACTCGGGATGAGGATACCCCCAAAACCCTATTACTTTTCTGCTCATACTTAAATTATATTATAAACGGTTTTTATATTATAATTTAGTTATGGAAAAATTATTTGAAAAAACTATTAGTACCCAAGAAATGTATAAAGGTAAGGTTTTTACCATAACACGTGATGATGTTGAGCTTTCAAACGGGTATAAGACAATACGGGAAGTAGTTCACCATAATGGCGGAGTTGTTATAGCATCGGAAATTAACGGGAAAATATTAATGGTTCGCCAGTTCCGCTATCCGACAAAAGAAGTTTTGTATGAATTGCCCGCAGGCAAGCTCGATAAAGAAGGGGAAACAATAACAGATGCCGCAAAACGTGAGCTAGAAGAAGAAACAGGTCATATAGCTAAAACTTGGGAATCTTTAGGCTTTATCTGGACTACCCCAGGGTTTTGCTCCGAAAAATTATACCTTTTTAAAGCGTCCGATTTAATTCCCACACATCAGCATCTTGATGAGGGCGAAGTTTTGGATTATATTGCCATTGACAAAGAAGAAGTTTTTGAAATGGTAAAAGACGGAAGGATTAATGACTCTAAAACTATCTCTGCACTTATGAGGGCTTATAAATTATGATAAAAATGGTAGTAACGGATATCGACGGAACAATATATTCCCCTGAAATCGGTATAAGCCCTAAAGTAAAAGAGTGTATTCAAAATTTGGTTAAAAACGGAATACACGTCGCTATTGCAACAGGCAGAACATACGGAAGCGCAAAAACCGTTGCGGATAAACTCGGAATAAAATGCCCTTTAATATGCTACCAAGGTGGTCTTGTTAATTCTTATGAGGGTGAAATTCTTGACGTTAAATACTTAAATCCCTATATAGCCCGAGAAATTATTGCAAATTGCAGAAAAAGAAATATTCATCTTAATGTATACGTCGAAGATACTCTTTATGTTGAAAATGACGACAAATACATTAAAGACTACATAGGCGACAAAGGCATTGATTATTTTCTAGTTAAATCTTTTGATGAGCTTGATTTTTCCAAACTCAATAAATTGCTTGCAATCCAATACGATACAAAGTTTATAGATAATTTTATTATCGAATTAAGAAATAAATACCCTCAAATATACGTGGTTAAGTCTTTTGACTATTTCTGCGAAATAGCAAATAAAGATGCAACAAAAGGAAGTGCAATAAAATTTTTGGCAAACCGCTTAGGTTTTACAGAAAAAGAAGTAATGGCAATAGGCGATCAGAATAATGATATAGAAATGGTCAAAACAGCAGGCGTAGGCGTTGCCATGGCAAACGGAACGGATGAAATTAAAGCACAAGCAGACTATATAACGGATACTGTTCAAAATAACGGTTTTGTTAAAGCAGTTAATAAATTTGTTTGGGAGAAAGAAGATGTATAGAATTGGTCAGGGTTTTGATATTCATAAATTAGTTGAAGGAAAAAAATTAATTCTTGGAGGAGTAGAAATACCTTATTCAAAAGGACTTTTAGGTCATTCTGATGCAGACGTTTTAACTCATGCAATTATTGATGCAATGCTTGGTGCTTTGGCACTTGGTGATATAGGAACTCATTTCCCTGATAATGACCCTGAATATAAAAATATAGATAGTCTTATCCTTTTAAAACACACTTATAATCTTATTAAACAGCAAGGCTATACAATTAATAATATTGATTGTACAATATTAGCTCAAGAACCAAAAATGAAACCTTATATTCAATCTATAAGAGAAAAACTGTCTAATATTCTTGAAACGGATATTTCCTTAATCTCAATTAAAGCAAAAACAATGGAAGAACTGGATTCAGTAGGTAAAAGGCTTGCTATTAGTGCTCAAACCGTAATTTTATTAAAGAGGAGTTAATATGAAAGTAAACGGTATTATAAGTTTTGGCAAAGTTATAAATATTAATTCAGATGGCGATTCATCTGCCAAAAAATTAAAAGTGGATAAATCAACTTATGAAATTTGCAAAATATTAAATTCAGAACACTCCAATAAATATTCTAAAGAAAATTCAGCAAAAATAAGAGCTTTTTTCCAATCCTTTTTAAAAGAATATAACGGAAAAGACGGGATATGTATGAAACAATCCGATAACGGTAAAATAGTCTTGCTTACAGGCAGGGATGCAAAAGCTGTTGAGAAAATTCAAAAAAAATCTAAAACGGTGGATGCTTCAACTTTAGTTGAAAGATACATAAGACAAAGATTGTATGAAAATAATAAAGCAGGTATTGAAGACAGCCTTGATTTTATAGAAGGACATAAAACGAAATCAGGATTTTCTATATTCAATGAATTTAAATTTACTCATATAAAAACAATTTCCGGTAAAAGTAACGACGGAAGAATATATAAGTCTGATAAAGAAAATGCTAATACATTATATTCAATAGATTATGACCAAAGAGTATTAAATTTAAATGCCTAATTAATATTCGGTTATTGATATATTAGTTACTCCGACATTTCTTGCTTCATCCATAAGCTTAACTACGGCACCATGAGTTGCATTATCTTGGGTCATAATTAAAAGTCCGTCGGTATTTACTTTTGCTTGTTCCGATATAACATCTGCAATATTATTAACCGCAATTTCTTCATCCCCAAGCATATATCTGTCATCGTCGGTTACTAAAACTTTTATTAATTTTGAATCTTTAATTTCATCCTGAACTTCTATCATATTGGGAACGGCTAAATTTAGACCCTGCTGGTCTAATAAAGGTGCTATAACCATCATTATAATAAGCAAAACTAAAAATATATCGGTTAGTGGCGTAATATTTATTTCGTTAAATGTTTTTCTCTGTGAAGCCATTTTTCTTTATTCCTCCCAGTCATAATTTTGGGGTTGTGTTTGTTGATGTTGCTGTTTTTGAGGCTGAACCGTTTCAAGTTTACGTTGTTCCTTTTTTGTTAAGGGTTCACCGGCCAGAACCAGTTTTGTATATTCAGCCTCTTGAGCAGCTTTCATAATTTTTTGTATTTCACTGCTTTTTGTTTGCGCATCAGCTTTTACAACTACTTCAGCTTTTTCAAGCGACGGTTTTAAATCCGTAAGCTCTTGTATTAAATTATCCGAAGATATCGGTCTGCCGTTAATATAGAAATTACCGTGCTTTGTAACTGCAATTTCAGCATTTTTTTGCTCAACGGCAACACCGCTGTTAATTTCAGGAATATCAATATCCGTATCAACCGATTGAAAAGAGGGTGCTATTACCATCATAATAATCAGCAAAACCAAAAATATATCGGTTAACGGAGTAATATTTATCTCCGTAAAAAGTCCTTTTTTATCGCCGTTTGAACTTGAAAATGACATAATTTTAATCCTATACTAATGCTTTTGCCTGTGTTTTTTCTTCCGAATCCGTAAAGCTTAAGAATAATAATTTGATAAGCTGGAAATCGTCTTCATATCTTTTGACTGTTGATTGGAAAAGGTTATAAAGTACAACTGCAACAATAGCAACACCCAACCCGAAAGCCGTAGCAATCAAAGCTGAACCGATGCCCATAGCAACCGCAGCCGATTGATTGCCTTGAGATGCTAAGTCTTGGAATGTATATAGAATTCTTACAACCGTACCAAACAAACCTAAGAACGGACAAACCCCGCCGATTGTACCTAAAATTGTTAAATATTTTTCCAATTTTCTGGTAGCTAAGTTTGCTGAAATATCAAAAGAACGTGAAAATCCTTGTTTTTGTTCCGAGAAAATTCTGACTGCTTCTTCTGCTACTTCACCAATAACACCGCCTAATTGAACGCTCAAATTTTTTGCCGCATCAAGTCTGTTATTTACCAATTCTGTTTTTAAAGCTCTGATAAATCGTACAACTTCACGCTTATTTTTGTTGTAAAAACTGAATCTGTTTATGGCAACCGCAACCGTCAATATTGAACATAACAATATCGGCAGTAATACAGGCCAGTCCATTTGAATTGAATGTAATAATAAGTCCATAATTTATTTCCTCTTTTCTAATAATTATTTCTTATCCTGAAACTCCGAATACGTTGTAATCGAAAGTAAATTGAATATCTACACTGTTGCCTTTAAATTCGGGAGGCAAAGGTCTAAAGGGCGCTGTTAATTTAACCGCATCAATTGCTGCATTATCTGCTGCAGGCAATCCTGAAGAACGATGTACTTTAACATTTAACAATCTGCCGTCGCGAGCAATTGAGAATAAAAGTATTACACGTTTGCTTTCATTACCTTTAGGCGGATCCCAGTTCATTTTTATACGTCTTTGAAGTTCCTTCATATAAGGTCCAAAATCAGGTTCTTTAATGGCATCAATACCGGGAGCACCTTTTGGATTACCCGGACCGGGGTTTCCGACATTTCCCTGCCCCGAACCTGTGGCATTGCTAAATCTTCCGCCTCCGCCGGCGCCTTTGCCGGTGCCGCCTGCTCCGCCTTTACTTGAAGTGGTCGGAGAAAAACTTGGTGAGGGGGAAGAACTTCCCGACCCTGATTTTCCTCCTGCAGCTCCTCCTCCTATCTTGGGAGCAGCCGTAACAGGTGCAGTAGTGGGCTGGCTAATCTGCGGTATATTTGATTTTGGTATAGGTATATTAAAATTAGATGATGGTTTTGGAGTGGGTTTTTGTGCACTCGGAGCAGGTGCAGGTCTTGGAGCCGGAGCCGGTTTGGGTGTAGGCTTAGCGGCGGGTGCCGGAGTTTGAACTGCAGGTTTTTGTGGTGCGGGTTTTGCCGCAGGCTGAGGTTTCGGTTGTGGTTTTGGTTGAGGCTTCTGCGGTGCCGGTTTCTGCGGTGCAGGAGAAGTCGGTTTTTTCTCAGGTCCTTTTGGTGCGGGATTCTGCGGTAATGATACCGGACGTTTGGGGTCATGCTTACCGCCTGCACGTGAATTTTTATCTGCTCTGTTTTTCGTATTTTTATCTATAGGTGTGCCTTCTTTTTCAACCAGTACAAATTCTATGTCTTTTGGTTTCATTTCCGGTCTTGAAAATAAATTAAAATCTATCCCCAAAAATTTTAATATTAATGATGATAAAAGTAATATAAGAATTACTGCAGGATGCAATACAAGTGCAATCATTAATGCTCGTTCAAAAGATATTTCTTCCTTATCTTTTCTTACTACTGCAGGTATTTCATATATTGACGCTTTTCTTAATTTTCGCTTCGGTTTTATATTATCATCGTTTTTTATAAGTGACATTCCCTAAGTTCCCATTTGCTTGTTATTCTATCAAAAAATACTTGATAAAACAAATAGCCTGTTTACTATCTAATAAGGAGTATTAGATGAAATTGTTATCGGCTGGTCAAGAATAATATTCATTTGTACATTTTGCGGGATATTAATATCTTCACCTCTTTGGGTAAACGCCTGAACAAGCCCCATACCACCGCCAATAGCAGTACCATAAATAGCGCCTTGCCCTACTCCGTCGCCCACGGCACCTAAAACAGTACCCAATAATGCTCCTGCTGCAGCTCCTATTCCCACATCCTTAACATATTCTCCTGCTGCATCTTTTGAAGTTCCGCCTTTTAATATTCCGCTTCCATCCTCTGTTAATAAACTTGCACTAACAGGAATCTGCATCCCCATAGGAGTTACTATATTTGTAAATTTTACCTGTATTTGCCCATTTCTATTCGGCATTCCGCCTCGTTTTAATCTTATTATTGTTCCGTTTACTTTGCTTCCCGCGGGAGCTATTAAACTTGTTCCGTAATAAAAATCAGAACCCAAATAAAATGTTACACTATCACCCAAGTGTGAAAATTCAGTTGATAAAGGGCTCATGGATACTGCAGGAAAAGTTGTTGAAGCAGGTACCATTACAACTTTACCTTTTAATTTGTCCTCGCTATAACCTTGGCTTTGATATGAATTTACAGGCAGCGGATATTGAGTTTTATATTCTCCCTGTTGTACGGCAGGTATCTCATCAATAAGAACGGGTGTTATTTCAACCCCCTCTTCTGCTATAGCTAAATTTGCGAACATTATTACTAAAGCTGTAATATATACGGATATTATTTGTTTTTTCATTTAACTCTCCTTGGCTAATATTATATTACATATAATTCGGGGTCGCAACAATAATGTTTGTAATAATTTTATTTACATATAAATTGTCCGAGAAAATTTCGCGATAAGGAACGTGAGCGAAATTTTTGATTGGCAACTTTAAAAGGTGAGCACTTGTACGGCGACGATGAGTCGGCGCAAAGTGCGACACTAGATTAGATACTTTTCATACAAACAATAAAAGTTTAAATAAAAACTAATGTATTTTATCATTCGGCTTTAGGTTATAAATTATTCAAATTGTATTTATCAGATATTTTGGTTATGAATTTTGGAGTAATAATATTATGCAGAAAAGCTATAGCTACCGCATTTGATCTGTCTTTTGCTTTTAATTTTTTAAAAATATTTTCAAGTGTTTTCTTTACCGTTGATGTGCTGACACATAAATATTTTGCAGCTGTTCTGTTCTTTAATCCTAACGCAACAAGAGATAAATATTCAAGTTCTCTTTCAGTAAGAACAGCTTGGTGTGAGACTGTTATAATTTTCATATTCCTCTTTTATCGTACTGGTAAAATTAAGAATACGAAATTAGGCATTTGACTAATTTTTGCATATTAAGTATAAATTGTGCATCAAAAAAATATAAAATTCTAATAAACTAAGCGTAAATATTAAATCATTCTATCCAATACACTTGACTGAAATATCTGCTTTTATTATAATTTCCGTATAATTTAGAAGTAATTAAACGGGTATTATATAGGCGTCGCAATAAATAATATAATAAAGGATTTATGGCTTTTGAGGCACTTGGTTATTTCAAAATTTCGGAAGTTTTTACAAAACAGTTGAAAGAATTATATGATAATTGAATTAGTACGGGGAAATGTTTACAATGGATGATTATATTAAACAGCTTGAATATCCAACCGACGCAAATTTAATATTAACAAAGAAGAATAAGATTAAAAAGTTTTTGACTGAAAATTATCCCGCCAAAATAAAAAAGAATATAGCCGTTTTAGGCGGTTCAACCACTCATGATATTGTTAAGGTTTTAGAGTTGTTCTTGCTTTATAACGGGATACAGGCTGAATTTTATGAGTGCGAATACAATCAATATTATGAAGATATAATGTACAATAATGAGGCTTTAAAGGCATTTAAGCCTGATATTATCTGGCTTCATACAACATACAGAAATATAGAAAACCTGCCTGAAATTACCGATTCAAAAGAAACGGTTAACGAAAAGCTTGAAGCCGAATATAACAAATATTTTTCTATGTGGCAAAAGTGCTTTGAAGATTATAAATGCACAATCATTCAAAATAATTTTGAACAGCCCTTCTTTAGAATTATGGGCAATAAAGATATTTCTGATTACCACGGAATTATGAATTTCATATCAAGATTAAATATGAAATTTTATGATTTTGCCCAAAATAGCGCTAATTTCTATATAAATGACATTAATTATACCGCATCAAGCTACGGGTTAAAGGAGTGGCACGATTTATCGGCATGGTATTTGTATAAATACTGCTGCAAAATGGGTGCCGTTCCTTATTTGGCATTTAGCGTTTCAAGGATAATAAAATCAATATACGGCAAGAATAAAAAAGGATTTGTGCTTGATTTGGATAATACGCTTTGGGGCGGAATAGTGGGTGATGACGGCGTTGAAAATTTGGAGCTGGGGACAGAAACCGCAGCCGCTCAAGCATATACGGAATTTCAGTCGTACCTTAAAAAGCTTTCAAGTTTAGGTGTAATTTTAAATATTAACTCTAAAAATGATGAGAAAAACGCAATAGCTGGGTTAAATCACCCCGATAGCCTGCTTAAACCGGATGATTTTATTTCAATAAAAGCCAATTGGAACCCCAAAAGTCAAAATATGGAAGAAATAGCACAGGAATTATCGCTTGGAACCGACAGTTTGGTATTTGTTGATGATAACCCCGCAGAAAGAGAAATTGTAAGAACTCAGGTTAAAAATGCCTGCGTGCCCGATATATCGCAAGTGGAGCAGTATATCAAAGAAATAGATAAGTACGGCTATTTTGAAATAACTGCCTTATCAAAAGATGATTTAGCCAAAAATGATATGTATAAAGCCAATATGGAGCGGGTTAAATTAAAACAAACTTTTTCTAATTATAATGATTACCTTTTATCTTTAGACATGAAAGCGGTAATTAAGCCTTTTGAAGCAATTTATATGCAAAGAATTGCCCAGTTAACAAATAAATCAAATCAATTCAACCTTACGACCAAACGTTATTCTCAGAGTGAGATTGAACAAATTGCGCAGGATAAAAACTATATCACACTATATGGCAAATTAACGGATAAATTCGGCGATAACGGTGTAGTAAGTGTTGTTATAGGAAAAATTATAAACGATGAACTCCATATTGAGCTGTGGCTTATGAGCTGCCGTGTTTTAAAACGTGATATGGAATTTGCAATGATGGATGAACTTATTTTACAAGCTAAAAAACTTCACATCTCAAAGATTTTCGGCTATTATTATCCTACGGCAAAAAATGCTATGGTAAAGGATTTTTATGAAATCCAAGGCTATACAAAAATCAAAGAAGATGATATAGGCAACAGCACTTGGGAATATAAAATCCCCCAAATTTATGAAAATAAAAATAAAGTAATTAATGTAAATTAAAGGAGTTAATAATGAATAAAGAAGAAGTTTATTCTGACTTAAACGAAGTTTTTAAAGATGTATTTGATGATGAAACAATAACGGTAAATGAAAATACAACTGCTGATGATATTGAAATGTGGGATTCATTTGAACACATTAATTTGATAAGTGCCGTTGAAAAAAAATTTGCAATTAAATTTAATATGAAAGAAATAGTAGAACTTCATAACGTAGGCGAAATGGCAGATTTAATTTTAAGCAAACTTGCATAAAAACTTTATTTCTTTATTCTTATTAAAATCTGAAATATATGAACGGGTTATAAGTACCTGAAGCTATAAAGCATGTTGATATGAAAAATAATATTAAGAGCCAGATATTTATGAAAGCTCGTGCTATTTTATTTTGAACATAAATCATATTTTTAAATATGGGAACCGAACATAATAAAGCGGCTATTAAAGTTATTATTATCATATTATCAATATAATAAGCATTCGTATATACAAAATTGTCTTTATGTAAATGTAATAAACCGAACATATTCATTACATAATCCCAAGCGTATTTAATCGTTTTCGAACGGAAGATAACAAAAGCAATAAGAGCAACTATTAACATATAAGAGTGCTGAATAAATCTTACTAATTTTGTTTTTCCTTCTTTGTGCCATTTTGTAACGGATTCAATAAATATAAAAAATCCGTTATATAGACCGTGTGCAATAAAAGTCCACTCGGCTCCATGCCATAAACCGATTAAAGCCCAAGTTGGAGCGAGTGCTAAAAACGAAAGAATAGCGGAAGTTTTTTTGCGTCCGATTTTATCAAAAAGTTTTGCGGCAAATTTGCTTGAGGTTAAAGCTCTTGTAATGGGGTAGAACAGGTAATCTCTGAACCAAGTTGACAAAGATATATGCCATCTTCTCCAGTATTCGGATATTGATTTTGAAATAAACGGATAATTAAAGTTTTCCAAAAATTTAAACCCGAATATTAAGCCCAAACCTATTGCCATATCTGAGTATCCCGAAAAATCGAAATACAGCTGAAATGCGTATGATATTGCACCCAGCCACGCAATTAAATGTGAAAAATTATGCGGATCCTGTACAAATATGTTATCAACAACTACCGCTAATGTGTTTGCTATTAATACTTTTTTTGCAAGTCCTATAATAAACCTTTTAACACCTATATTAACTTTTTCAAAATTTACTTCTCTATCTGAAATCTGTTCTTCCACATCATGGTATTTAACAATAGGACCTGCAACCAATTGCGGGAATAAACAAATGTATAAAGCCAGTTTGTATATATCTTTTTGAGGTTTTACTTCTTCTCTATAAACATCTATAAGATATGACATAGCTTGGAAGGTATAGAAAGAAATACCGATAGGCATAATAACATCAAGTGCGCTTATATTGGCATGGCAAATAGAGTTAATGTTATCAATAATAAAATTAAAATATTTAAAATAAATTAAAAACCCTAAATTACCCAATATTGTTAAAATTAGAACCCATTTTTTGTGATTTTTAAATTTATCAAGTCCAATAGCGCCAAAGTAGTTAATTATTATAGTTAAAAGCATTATTGCCAAATACTTTGGTTCGCCCCAAGCATAAAATATTATACTTGCCGCAAGCAATATCGGGTTATGAAGTTCTTTTTTTGTAACTAAATACAATAAAACAACTATCGGTAAAAATACATATATAAAAGTCATTGAACTAAATAACATTTATTCTTATTCCATTTTAAATAAATCTCTCAGATAATATATATTATAATAGCATATACAAAAAACAATTATGTCAGGGTGATAATCCAATATATCTTTTTCATAATATTTTATTATTTTATATTCATCATTCGTAGGTATATTTATTACATAATTATTCCTTAATCTTAAGACATTTTTGAATGTATAAGGAACAAATTCCGATAAATTTTCATTCATACTTGTTCCGAGCAGAATAACTCTATAATTGGTACCTTTAGGATAATAGTGATATTTCATTCTTTTATAGGGAATATGAATAATTTGTGTTTCCAATAAATTGGAATCTTTGTGTGTAAAATATCTGTAATTGACATTATGCAATTTTTTCTTATAAATTAACCGTAAATTTGTTACTCTGGTACTTTCGCCCCAGTAATATTCTCTTTCCCAATCACCTCTGACTTTTTTATTATAAGAAAAATTAAAATCTTGTTCATTTAAAACAGGTATATCAGGATATTGTTTTTTTATTTCTTTCATTAATTCTTTATAGCCGATAAAAGCTCCGTCATCCGTCCAGTGGTGCTCGGTTTTAAAAAATAAATAATTATTTTTTGATTCATTTTGCATTTCTTTTATGGGGTCTATAATATGAACATCATATTTTTCTTTTAGTTCTCGGACTTGAGTTGCAATATTTTTAGCCAATTCATCTTTAACCATTATTTTTGTTGTTGGAGGATATATATATTCTTTACTTGGAACAAGAAGAACATATAATTTTATATTTCGGTCTTTACAGTATTTATCAAATTGCACTAAGGCTTCATAATCTTCTTTTTTTATTTTGTCATAATATGCATGACTAAGTTCATAATTCATGTATACAAAACCGTTTTTATCAATAAATCCCTTTTGTGCTTTCCCTGTTAACAACAGGATAATATCGGTTTGGATATCCGTTAAAAATTTTCTGAAATTAAACCTGTCATTAAACCATTTATTATAATCTTTGCCAAAATTATAATTGATGGTACCGTTATACATAATTAACGGCTGCCATTTTTCAAGAAAACGTTTTTCTTCAACTGAAACTTCTTTTTTATTTATATGGCTTAACGGAATAAATAAAAATATAAAAAATACGGTTAAAAATATTATATTAATTCTTGATTCTTTTTTTATGGTTTTAAAATCAGCCAAGTAGTTTGTAAGTTTAAAAAACAGCAAAAATGTCAGGACAGAAATAATAAGAAAAATTTTAACATCAAATTTACAGGAAGTACGAAGATGCAATTTCTTGTTATATGTTAAGATAACTTCATTTCTTGATAGGGGGGGGGTAATTATAAGTGTATTATTTTCAATAGAGAGCTTACCCTCGTTAAGTGAAAACTGATTTAAGTCTTCAATTTTATATTTTCCGTTTTTAAGAGTAATATTTTTAATTTCAACGGGATTGTTATCGCTGAAATATTTAAAAACAAAACGTACTTTTTTAGGGAATTTAGACCTTGGAATTATATATGAAACGTGGTTATTTTGATAAAGGTTAATATCCTGACCTAAAGATTTTATTTTATTAAATTCGTCATTAAATTTTTTGTTTAACTGTACTTCAATATTGCAAAAGCCCTTGCCCGAAATATCAAAATCAACGGTCATTGGTTTAAAATCCAACCAAGCTTTATTTGTTAAAAATACAACAATTGCTGTAATTAATATAGTTATTAGTGTTCTTTTTTTCATTTTTATGTCAAATTATAAAATTAGTAAAAGTAAGTTAACATAAAAATTATTACTAATCAATAATATGACTTAATTCATATTAAATAAATCCTGCAAATGACAAAGATTGTTATAGGTAACACAAAAAATTATAATATTGGGTTTATAATCCAGTATTTCTTTTTCATGATATTTGATAATTTTGAATTCATCATTAACAGATATATTTTTAACATTATTATTCCTTAACCTTAAAACGTTTTTAAAAGTATAAGGAATAAACATACATAAATTTTCACTCATACTTGTTCCGAGCAGAATAACTCTATAATCTGCGCCTTCGGGATAATTATATTTTTTTGTTCGTCTAAATGCAATATCGATAACTTCTTTTTTAAGCAAATATGAATTTTTATGAGAAAAGTATCTGTATTTAACCTTGTGTAATTTTTTAATGTAATTTTGCGGCAAATGTATGTAGTATGAAGTGCTGCCCCATTTATAAGTTTCTTCCCAATCGGCATTAACCAGTGTATTTTCTGAAAAATTGAAATCAGTTTCTTTTAAAATATAAATATCGTTATGCGCTTTTTTTATTTCCTTCATTAATTCTTTGTATCCGATATATGCCCCGTCCAAAGTCCAATGGTGTTCGGTCATGAAATACATATATCCGTTTTTAGTTCCATCTTTTAGGGCATTTATAGGATTGATTATATTAATATCATACTGTGTTGATAATTTTTTCAAATTTTCATTTATAATTTTCTCTTTATCATCATTTATTAATAATTTAAGTTGGGGTTTATAAACATATTCTATGTCCGGAACAATCAATAAATATAATTCAATATTATGTTGTTTACAGTACTCGTCAAATTTAATCAAAGCTTCATAGTCTTTTTCTTCAGCTTTTTTTATCAAGAGATGATTAACTTCAAAATCTCTGTACAAAAATCCGCATTTATCAATAATTCCTTTTTGAGCTTTTCCTGTCAAATAAATTTTTATATATGTATGAAGATTTAATACAAGTTGTCTTAGATTAAACCTGTCATTAAACCATTCGTTGTATGATTTTCCAAATTCGTAATTTATTGCTCCGTTTTCATTAATTAACGGTTCAAAGTTTTTTAGTGCTCTATTTTCGTTTAGAGAGTATTGTGCTTTATCTATATGGCTTAACGGAATAAATAACAATATAAAAAATGCGGTTAAAAATATTATATCAATTCTTGATTCTTTTTTTATTGTTTTAAAATCAGCCAAGTAGTTTGTAAGTTTAAAAAACAGCAAAAATGTCAGGACAGAAATAATAAGAAAAATTTTAACATCAAATTTACAGGAAGTACGAAGATGCAATTTCTTGTTATATGTTAAGATAACTTCATTTCTTGATAGGGGGGGGGTAATTATAAGTGTATTATTTTCAATAGAGAGCTTACCCTCGTTAAGTGAAAACTGATTTAAGTCTTCAATTTTATATTTTCCGTTTTTAAGAGTAATATTTTTAATTTCAACGGGATTGTTATCGCTGAAATATTTAAAAACAAAACGTACTTTTTTAGGGAATTTAGACCTTGGAATTATATATGAAACGTGGTTATTTTGATAAAGGTTAATATCCTGACCTAAAGATTTTATTTTATTAAATTCGTCATTAAATTTTTTGTTTAACTGTACTTCAATATTGCAAAAGCCCTTGCCCGAAATATCAAAATCAACGGTCATTGGTTTAAAATCCAACCAGGCTTTATTTGTTAAAAATACAACAATTGCTGTAATTAATATAGTTATTAGTGTTCTTTTTTTCATTAATCGGTAATAATCCTGAATTTTATAATTCCCTTAAAGCCTAACATAAGCAATATTAATTTTCAAATTAGATATTATTGTATTTTATTCCAATAAAAAATCGGGATGACAAGATTCTGATGAGGGTGTAGGCGAAAAGCCGTACAGCCTCACATCAGGCGAGTAACAGCTCTTTTGGTAATTTTGATTAGAGTTGTGCGACGCGTGAGAACTTGCTGTAACTGAACACTCAGTTTGATTTCTTTTAACAGTCAGTTTGATTATTTTGGTAAGTTCTTGAAAAAAAACAATTAATCTTATTATATAAATATTCTAATTA
>CANQJQ010000011.1 GCA_947624265.1 Candidatus Gastranaerophilales bacterium | reverse complement strand
CACGCTGATACTTTTTCAGCACTTCCTGCATCAGTTAGGAAAGCTATGCTTAATCAAAATAAATATGCAATAACTGAGGGCAGTTTACCTCTTTATAATAACCATATTAACAAAAATGCCCTTTGGTTCAGACCTTATACTTCTTTTGAAAATATTCCGCTCAAAAACGGGCCTAAAACAAGCACTGTTTTATACGGCTCATACATAGGCGGCGACAGCGAAATATTCCATCTGAAAAACGGATGGGATAGTGTATATACGGGCTATATAGGTTATACAGGAGCAAGCCAAAGCTATCAGGGCAACCATACATATCAAAACGGTATTGTTGGCGGTATAACAGATACTTTCTATAAAGATAATTTCTATACCGCACTCACAGCTTCCGTCGGTTCATCTATAGGTGAAACCTCTACTATGTACGGCAATGAAGATTTTACAATGCTTATGGGCGGTGTTGCTTCTAAAACAGGGTATAATTTGGAATTTAATGACGGAAGATTTATTATTCAGCCGAATTTACTATTGTCTTACACATTTATTAACACATTTGATTACACAAGTGCATCAAACTTAAATATAAAGGCAGAACCATTGCACGCACTTCAAGTTCATCCTTACGTTAAATTTATACAGAATACAGAATCAGGGTGGCTGCCGTACTTGGCAGGCGGTTTTGTATATAATGTAATGGGGCAGACACAAATCAGAGTTGCCGATTTATACGGAAATAACGTCCAACTTCCTGCTTTAAGCATTAAACCATACGCGGAATACGGAGTCGGTGTTCAAAAATTATGGAACGATAAATACACGGGATTCTTACAAGCCATGGTACGCTCGGGCGGCAGAAACGGTATCGCATTTACTATGGGATTTAGAATAGCTTTAGGTGATGACGGTAAAAAAGTTGAAAAAGTTAAAGCGGATAATAATATTAAAACCGTTTCTAATGTAACTAAAACCAAAAAACCAAAGAAGGTTCAAGCAGAAAAACATGCAAAAGTTGAAACTCCTGCTAAAGTTCAACAAACGACAAAAGAAGGACATCACTCCTTTATTTATAATTGGATGTTAAAATTCTCTAATTTCTTTGCCCAGCCCTCAACTCCAAAAATTAAATAATCTATGCTTCACATCGGGAAAAAATGATATAATTATTCTGTATGCAAATATTCAAGTTTAAATAAAAGATAAACAAGGATAAAAAAATGGAATTAAAATACCTGCCCGATACATCGTGGGAAGTTGAAGGTTCACAAGAATATAAAACCATACTGGAGATAATAGGAAAAGAAGAAAAAGAAATACTGCCGAAAGAAGAAGAGAATTCGGGAATTTTTTATGCGTTAAATATTACCCCGTTAGAGAAGGTAAGCGTTTTAATAATAGGTCAAGACCCTTATCCAAACAAAGATAGAGCCCATGGGCTTGCGTTTTCGTTCAAAAATAATACTCCCGCAAAGGATTCTTTAAAAAATATTTTTACCAAATTAAGTGAAACAGATAATTACCGATATGAGAATACTAATTTAACCTGCTGGGCACAACAGGGGGTGCTTTTATTAAATACTTCTTTAACCTATACGTCCAAAAACGATACCAATAAATGGCGTAAACTTTGGGAGCCGTTTATCAGCTTTATTATAAAAAAGCTTATCGATAAAAAAATTGAAACAAAATCGCCTTTAGTAATTATATTATGGGGGTCAAATGCTAATGATATCCCTTTATTTACTTGTGAAGCAGAAGAAGAATATAAAAAGAACAATATTTTAATACTGCGCTCATCCCACCCCTCCAATATCGGAGATGCCAAAAATAAACCGCTGAAAGGGATAATACATTCCTTTATGGACTCAAACCATAATCATTTTAAAGAATGTAATGAATATTTGAAATCCAAAGGGCGGGAAGAAATTAACTGGCATACATAAAAAAGCATTTACCCGCATAACCCGAGCGGTTTTAAAATACCTATCATTAGCTGATTATTCATCGGCAGTATTAATAATTGTTTCATACTTTTTCATTTTTTCTTTTAATTGTTCATTATTCATATTTTCCACTTTTTAGTAATGAATTTTATAATATAATTATGTTTATTCTATAATGTTAAATACAGGGAACTTTAATATGAAATTAAAATATTTTATCGTAAATATTATTATTCTAATTGCTTTGTTTTTAATTTGTGATTTTTTATTTTACTGTTTTATTGATTCAAAAATAAATAATGAAAAATTTAAGTTTAATTTTAAATCATATGTTGAAGCATCAAAAATACAAAAATTTGATGATGTATATAAGCAATTAAAAAATATTAACTATTTAAGACATATAAAAACAAATAAAAATAATAAATCAATAATGTTATTTGGTTGTTCTTTTGCATACGGTCATTCACTTAATGAAAATCAAACTCTTGCATATAAATTATCGAAAATTAGCGGATATAATATAAACAACCAATCTATTTCAAGCTTGGGAATTCAGTATTTTCCATATATTCTTGAGCATTTTGATGTAAATGATTATGATGAAAAAAATACACCACAGAATAAAGAAATTCCTTCCTCTACCCCCCCCCCACACACAATACATTATATTTGTTATGATAGATAATCATATCTTTCGTTTATACAGATATTTTTATGAAGATTTGCCGGCATGTCTTGATATCAGATATAAACGTACTAAAGAAGGACTAAAAGAAATTAAGCATAAAAACTATATTTTAGAACATTTTTTTATATACAGATATTTGCAAAATAGGTACGCAGAATTTGTGTTTACACATAAGAGTTTTGATGAAAATTTTGATTTTATGAAATTACATTTTTTAAAAGCCCAAGAGTTGGTTAAAACAAAGTTTCCGGACAGTAAAATTGTAATTTTAAAGTATGAAGACAATTTTGATAGTGATTATTATAATACGGAAAGATGGAAAGAACTTGAAGATGCGGGGTTTATAGTTCTGGGAACATATGAATTAACCGGTAAACATTTAGATGAAGATGAGTATAAATTAAACGACGATGTACACCCCAACGAAAAGGCTTGGGATTTAATAGTTCCTGCTTTAGTAAAAAAATTGGATTTATGATTAAATTGTTAATTTATTAATTTTTTATTGTTATATTTATCAAGTTTATCAGCCGTAAAGGTTGAAAGTATCGGTAGAATACCATAATATATAAGCGCAAATACCATAGTTGGTCTTACTATGTTTATACCCTGTATGTATTTATCAAGTTTGGGGTCAAGTTTATTTGCCTGCTTAAATTTTTCAATAAAGGATTTTGTTCCTTTTTGTATCATTTTATCAAGCTTATACCCGCCTAAAACGCTTACGGCCGTTGTTATTATTTTATTATATATAAGAGGTTTTTTCTTATTTTCTTTTATTTTTTTTGATTTTTTTGTACATAAAACAGATGACCCCGCAAGTAAAATGTCAGTTGCAATAGTCATATTTCTTGCAATATTTGCCTCATTAAAGCTGTGTTTTGTTACGAAATTTTGAAAAGTTTTAGCATTAAATATTTTACTTATTCCTTTTGCAGCAGTATCTTGAAGCCCCTTAAAACTTACCTGCTTATCATAAAACTGTTTAAAAACAGGATTATAACTGTTGGGCGCCGTATAAACAGATTTATTTTGTTTATTCTTTTCGGGGAAGAATTTTTTCATGATAAAAGGAATTAACGCAACGGCTATCATGGATTTTGGGATGGCTGTAATAAGAGAAGGAGTATTTTTTATTAACTGCTGGGCAAATTTATAGTTTTTTGAATCTAATAAGGTTTTACCTTTTTCCGTGAATTTTTTCACAGCCATAGAGTTTAAAAACTTATCGGGATTTTTATTAATATTATTTATTGCATTTTCAACAGGCAGTGCAACAAGCTCTGTTATCCCAAATTTAATAACCCCTGATGAAATAGAATCCGCTATTATATATTTTTTATTTTCTTTATCGGTTTTAGGAGTCAGAGAAATAGCAAGAGGCCTTATTACAGATGACATCAAAAGAGTAGTACCCGCAATAAAGCTTGCGGGATGATTTGCAACGGTTTCTAAACCCTTCAACAAGAATTTATTATTTAATCCGCCTTTAAAATTTATTTTGTTATCAACTTTTGATACTCTCATGTTTAAATTATAATTAAAAAATGAATTTCTTTAATTATATAAAATCAGAAATAAAATTTTTTAACAGTTACGAAAGAATTTTTTACCCGATTGTAATTATTGCGGTTATTATAATATCAATTTTAACAAAAGACAGTAAAATTGCACTAATTTCGGCAATATGCGGGATTACCTATACTCTTTTTGCGGGTAAAGGCAAGGTTTATTGTTACTATATCGGACTAACGGGAACTTTTTTATATTGTTTAATTGCCTATAAAAACGGATTTTACGGGAATATGGCACTTTACGGGCTTTATTTTTTCCCTATGCAGATTATAGGTATTTTTAAATGGAAACAACATTTAAATAAAGAAAAAAATGAAATTTATAAGACAAAATTAAATAACAAAGAGCGCATTATCTATTTAATAATTACAGCTTTAGTAACCTTTATAATATATGAACTTTTAAAATTAAGCGGAGGTAAAAATCCCGTTATGGACAGTTTTGTAACAGGTTTTTCCGTTCTCGGGCAGTTTTTAACCGTTAAAAGATGTATTGAGCAATGGTATATCTGGTCTATAGTTAATCTGGTATCAGTAATAATGTGGCTGATTGCCTGCATAAACGGTGCTCATTATTATGCAACATTAATAATGTGGTTAATTTATCTTATTTTAGGCTTTTATTTTTATTTCAAATGGAAAAAAGAAATAGAAAATCCTTAATATTACAATGAAAAATAATAATAAATAAATTTTTATTGCCTTTTTTTTGGTTTAATGTATAATAATTGATGTAAGTAGATTAATGGTTGTTTCTGCTAAATAATCAATTTGATTATTTTTTTGCAGATTTACTACAAGAGATTTCATGACAGTTTGTAACTTTAATTTTAAGTATTTAAAAGATAATTCCACGCCGGGAAGCTGGCGAAGAGGCTATGAATACCACCAAAAAGAGCAGGTAGCTTCTTTTGAGGTTGGTAAAACAGGTATTAAAGCCAAAGTAAAAGGAAATTTTAAATCTTTTTATGATGTAGAATTAAAATTTAAAAAAAATGGGGTTGAACCCTCTTGCTCATGCCCGTTAAAAGAAAAATGGTGCAAACACGCAATCGCGGTTGCTCTAAAGGCAATAAACGAACATGTCTATGATGAATTTTTGGAACGAAAATATAAAATAACACCTGATTTTTCAGATACCGATACACAGATGAACGGAAACCCCCAAGGCGGATATATTTTCCACTTTAATGCAAAAAGACGCCAGAACTTTTTCTCAATCCTTGTAATGGACAGAACAACAGGCAAAGTAATCAGAGATATAGAAGCTATTTTAAAAGCATTTATTGCGGCACAAAAAGCTGATGCAAATTTTGAATTAAATAATTCACAAAAGGTTGAACTTGCAATATTTCAACTTCTTTTAAAAAGTTCAAGACTTGATAAAAAAGCCGGCTGGTATGATATTCCGATAGCTAAATTTGACGGTTTTTTCCATTTGCTCGCTAAAGCTGATGATGTTATTGACGGAAAAACAAAAAATAAACTTCAATTTTGTTCTGATGAATGGAAATTGTCTATGGCAGTTAATTTTTCAATGGTAGGAAATGTTTTATTATCTTTATACTGGCAAAGACCTGATAAAGACGATATTATTCCGTTTGAAGAAGTCAGATATTTTTCCCGCCAATTAAAATGGGGAAGATATAAAAATAAAATTTTCCCTATAAATGTAGCCTTGTCAGCACTGCCTCAAAATCTTATTAAATCAACTTTTACGGATGTAAAAGACGCGGACGGCGCAAAATTTTTATACGAGGAACTGCCAAAATTAAGAGAGCTTATTCCCTGCGAAGTATCTGAAATTATTGATAAATTAACTCTTGAGCAGAAGCCTCCGATAAATGTAGTAACAATGGGCTTGGATTATGACGGAGCTTTAAAGGCAGAGCTTGAATTTGATTATGACGGTACAAGAGTTGCATATTCAAAATTGGCATCAAAAAGCCCTTATGTAACTATTAAAAAGCCCAAAGAAGACCTCCTTTACTGGGTTAAAAGAAATATTCCGCACGAAGAACGTGCATATCAAATGCTTTTGGCCTGTAAGTTTGCTCCGATGCAGACAAATAACCTTGCCATAGAAAAAGAAAATGCTATCGATTTTTATAATTACTATTTAAAAAGAGCAGGTGAAGGCTGGAAGTTTGAAGAAAAAGATGATATGTCCTTCTTTAAATTATCACCTAAACCCTTTGAGATGATAGCTGATATAGATTTTTCACTGGATTCCACAGACAGTTTTGAAGTGTCTTTATACGGCAAAGTCGGTGATGAAGAAATCCCGTTTGACGAAATATATAACCTTATTGTAGAAGGCGACAAATATTTAAGAGTTAAAAACTACGGGTTTGTTGAGGTTCCCGGGCAGGACATTTTTTCAATTTTAAAATCCTTTAACACATTTGATGTTTATAAAAATGAAGATGACAGATATATAGTTAAAACCTTTAGAGCCGGCCTTTTATCCGAAATGCAGAATTTAGGATTTAAACTAAAAATGAGCAGAAAATTTTCCGCATTTTGGAAACAGATTTCAACATTTTCAACCATGGATAATGCGCCTTTACCTAAAGACATTAATGCGGAACTTAGAGAATACCAATATAAAGGCTTCAGCTGGCTTTGGTTTTTATATAAGTATGGTTTAAACGGTATCTTAGCGGATGATATGGGACTGGGTAAAACCCTTCAGGCACTTACTCTGCTTCAAAAAGCAAAAGAAAAAGACAAAAAAGCACCAAACTTGGTTATTTGCCCTACTTCCGTCGTATTTAACTGGGAAAACGAAGTTCAAAAATTCATTCCGTCATTAAAATGCTTAAAATTAAGCGGAACGGAGAGGAAAGAGCATTTTAAAGAAATACCCAAATATGATATTGTTATTACAAGTTATGCACTTATAAGACGCGATATAGAAAAACTTAAAAAATATGAATTCAGATACATAATTCTTGATGAATCACAAAATATAAAAAACCCCGAATCCATAACGGCACAATCCGTTAAAATGTTAAACGGCCAGCATAAATTAGCACTTTCAGGCACCCCAATTGAAAATAAACTGGAGGAATTATGGAGTGTATTTGACTTTTTAATGCCGGGATTTTTACTCAATTTATCGGAATTTAATTACAGATATGTTGTTCCTATTGTGGACAGAGGTGAAAAAATCGTAGAAAAACGCTTAAAATCACAGATTTATCCGTTTATTCTCCGCCGTATGAAACGCGATGTTGCAAAAGACTTGCCCGATAAAGTTGAAAATATTGCATACTGTGAACTTACTCCAGAGCAAAAAGACTTCTATCTTGAAGTACTTGATTCTACAAAAGAAGAACTCTTTAAATCAATTGCGGAAAACGGACTTGAAAAGAGCCGTATGAGTATATTCTCAGCCTTGTTAAGACTTCGCCAAATATGTTGTCATCCAATGTTATACGATAAAGATAATAAAAAAGGCATTGAAACTTCGGGTAAGTTTGAACAGTTAAAATCCATGCTGGAAGAAATAATCTCGGAAGGACACAGAATACTTTTATTCTCTCAATTTGTTGATATGCTTGATATTATTAAAGAATGGCTGATTAAAGAAGGAATTAAACACGAATATTTAACAGGTTCAACCAAAAACAGGCAGGAAGTTGTTGAAAGATTTAATACCGATGAAACAATACCTATATTCTTAGTCAGCTTAAAAGCCGGCGGAACAGGTTTGAACTTGACGGGCGCAGACTATGTTATCCACTATGACCCATGGTGGAATCCTGCAGTTGAGGATCAGGCTACAGATAGAGCCTACCGTATCGGACAAACGAAAAAAGTTTTTGTATACCGTTTAATAACAAAAAATACGGTGGAAGAAAAAATCCAAAAACTAAAACAGGATAAGAGAAACCTTGTAGACTCAGTTATCAGCGTAGACAGAAATATCGGTAAAACTCTTACATACGCTGATTTACAGGATATCTTCTCTATAGATTAGATTTATTTTTATCAAAATCCAAACTAAAAAATTGAAAAGATTCTAAAAATAATAAATTTTTTTGAGGAATTTTTAATTCTTTAGATGTATTATGCGGATTAATTAAAATTACAAAATCATCTTCTACAGCAGCTACACTATATGCATGCGGACCGGATAATTCTACCTCTTCGCCGTTAACATCTTTTACTGTTTCCATATCTGTAGTTGCAAATACAATCATCGAATTACCATTATTTTTTTCAAAATTATCTAATAATTCTTCTGATTTTGATAATGCTTCTTCATTATTCCGTATAAATATATCTGATGTAAATTCATCAGTATCAAATACTATTTCTTTTTCATCGGTATCAAATTGATTTTCCATATAAACATATTGAGTAGTTGCAGACTTTAATGTATATTCTTGACCTTCTTCAAAATATCTTTCGTTACCCTCTATATCTTTCATATTATATGAAGAACAAGCAACAAAAGATCTTGAAAGTTTTTCATATTGTTTTCCAATATTTTCAGATAATTCTCCTGTTAATAAATATGTTACAGCAGCAGGATTAACACCATTTAATTTGTCTATAAGATTATCATCAGTATAATTGTCAACCAAGCCGCGTAAAGTTGCGTCTTTTGATTCTTCAAAACATTTTTCCATCGCAAGCTCTAACAAAGTCATATCATCATCACCCCAGCTATATACTCTGTTATCATTGCCCATTTCTTTGGCTTCTTTTAATTCTTCCGGAGTAATATGATATGTTTCATCAACACCTGTAAAATGTACATCATAACTTTCAACTTTAAAATACCAATTTTTATTAATTTTTATAGCATCCTTAATTGCTTTAGAACCTTCTTCCGTTAATGATAAAGAATATACGGAAGACAATAAAGCACAATCACCAATATTGCCCTGAGCAAAGTCGTCATCAATTTTCCTGTTAGCTTTGCCTACGTTGAACGGAAGTTTAAAAGATCCGTTTGCTTTTGGAGTCTCATCTTGGTTATTGATTGGTTTTATTGTATTTTGGTTAAAATTTGATATATTTATACTCATATTCTTACCTGTTATATATTTTATATATATAAAATATATAAATAAGATAAAATTGCTAATTTAATTACTTTTGTAAAGTTGACTTAACAAAAAAAATACTTATATATAAAATATGTTATTCGATTTCCTAAAACAAAATAATGAGTGCCGTCATAGCAGCATACCTATAGATGTTGATGAAGCATACTGTCCCGATTGCGGAGCTTTAGTCAAAAATAAGTGGTTCATAGTTCGCTGCAGCTGCTGTAATATAAAAAGAACATCGCATACAAGGTACGGCGAAATAATCCCTGATACTAAATTTTGCCCTAATTGCGGGGAAACTGATTTTTACATACAAGAAGTCGATAAAATCAATTTTACAGATGTTAATTATGCAATACTAAAAAAAGTTGTTATAAATCAATCAAAAAGCGCTGCAAGTCAAGTTTGGATAGAAAAGGAGGAAAACTTAATAAAAGAGAGAAAATTACTGGGAATTATGAAGTGAAGGAACAAAAAAACAGCCTCATAATGAGGCTGTTTTTATTATTTTAATTATTGTTGAAGTTCTTTTATTTTTGAAACAATACTTTCCAAAGTATCTTGAGCTTTATCATTATCTACTTGGCAAGTACCGGCATTAGTATGACCTCCCCCCTGATATTCAAACATTAAAGCACCGATATCAACAGGGCAGGAACGATTTATAATAGATTTGCCGACTGCAAAGACTGTATTTTGTTTCTGTTTTCCGTAGAATGTATGTATTGAAACATTACATTCGGGGAAAAGTGCATATATCATAAATCTGTTTCCGACATGAATAACTTCTTCATTTTTTACATCAAGAATTGCAATATTATCTCTAACTGAAGTACACCTTTTTATTTGTTCAATAAATTTATCTTTTTCGGAATTATAAAGTTCAATTCTTTCTTTAACATCCGAATCTTCCATAATTTCCGTGATAGATTTTTGTGAACATAAATCTACAAGTTTAAGCATAAGATTATAATTAGAAATATTAAAGTTTTTAAATCTTCCAAGTCCGGTTCTTGGATCCATTAAATAATTCAAAAGCACCCAGCCTTGAGGATTTAATATATCTTCCTTACTAAAACTTGTACAATCAGCCCTGTCAACCGCTTCCATTAAATCATATAATGAAGTTGAAAATCTGTCTTCACCTCCAAAATATTCATAAATAATTCTGGCACTTGAAGGTGCAGCTGTTTCAATAATATAATTTTCTTTAAAATCTTTAGTTCTGACGGCTTCACTTGAATGGTGGTCAAAAGCCATATAAACACCGTTTGTATAAGGCAAACTTGCAGTAATATCATTAGCAGTTAATTGAATTTTACCATCTTGTACATCTTTTGGATGTACAAATTTAACATCATCAATTAAACCTATTTCTTTTAAAAGGGCAGCACAAACAAGCCCGTCAAAGTTAGAACGTGTATATAATGTATAAGTTTCACTCATATTAACCCTCACTAGCTATCATAATTTTATAATATCATTTTTTTTTATTTTGTCTACTTTAAGGAGTTTATCAGCGTTTTAATAGCATCTTCCTGAACAGAAATTTCATCTATTCTTGATTTTGTTTGTTCAATAAGTTCAGGTTTTGCGTTATTCATAAATTTTTCATTATTTACTCTTGCAAGCAGACTGTTTTTTTCTGCGGTAAGTTTATCAAGTTTTTTTGTTTGACGCTTAATTTCTTCATTCAAATCAATCAAGCCCGCAAGCGGAATAATTATTTTAGAATTACTTACAACGGCAGATGCTGATTGTTTTTCCGTTTTATGAGATTCGTCAACATATTTTATATCTTCAACTCTTGCCAACCGATGAATATATGATTCCACTTTTTTAAATATTTCTTCTTCACCGCTTGCGGCAAGTATTTCAATATTTACTTTAGTGGAAACCGGTATATTAAAGCTTTGACGCACATTTCTTAAAGATTTAATTGTTTCAAATACAAGCTCCATTTGAACATTCTCTTGTGTAAAAATAAGCTTTTTCTCATAAACAGGATATTTAGATAGCATAATTGCTTTTACGTCAGTATTTTTAGGAAGCAATTGCCAAATAGCCTCAGTTATATGGGGCATAACAGGATGCAATAATCTTAAAGTCATATCAAGAACATATCTTAAAACTCTTTGTGTATTAAGTTTTAAATTTTCATCCTGAAGCTGAATTTTTGCTATTTCCACATACCAATCACAATATGAGTTCCAGAAGAAATCATACAATGTATGCGCCATTTCGCCTATTCTATAGTCTTTAATATTTTCGTTTGTTTCTTTAGCGGTTTCGTTGAGTCTGTTTAAAATCCACTTATCTGCCAAAGTAAGGTTATCAAAATCAATTTCTTTATTATCAACACCTTCAAGGTTCATCAAAACAAAGCGGGAAGCGTTCCAAATTTTATTTGCGAAGTTTCTCCCGTATTCAAATTTTTCGTCGCTGATTTTAATATCCTGCCCTCCGTATGTACAAAGGGATGTTAGGGTAAATCTTAGGGCATCACAACCGTATTTATCAATAATTCCGACAGGGTCAATTGTGTTACCTTTAGATTTAGACATCTTTTGCCCGTTTTCATCACGAATTAATCCGTGGATATATACGGTAGAAAAAGGAGCTTTTTGGGTAAATTCTTCACCCATTGTAATCATTCTGGCAACCCAGAAGAAAATAATATCAAACCCTGTTACAAGAGTTGAGGTCGGGTAGAATTTTTTAAAGTCTTCAGCATCAGTATTAGGCCAGCCCATTGTTGAAAACGGCCATAAACCGGATGAAAACCAGGTATCAAGTACATCAGAGTCTTGAGTATATTTAGCAGGGTCGGGGTTTTCTTTGGCTACAACCATTTCACCCGTTTCGTTATTATAATAAGCCGGAATTTGATGTCCCCACCATAATTGACGTGATATACACCAATCGCGGATATTTGTCATCCAGCCTAAATAATTTTTTGTCCAGCGTTCCGGGACAAACTTTATTTTACCCGATTCAACAGCCTCAATAGCTGCTTTTGCCAAAGGGGTCATTCTGACAAACCATTGTTCGGATAATAACGGCTCAATTGTTGTATTACATCTTTGGCATTTACCGACGTTATGCTCAATAGGTACAATACGAACTAAACTGTTATTATATTGCAAAAGTTCAACAGTCTTTTTACGCGCTTCTTCACGTGAAAGCCCCTGTATATCGGGATGAACTTCAGCACAATGTTTCATCTTTCCTTCTTCATCTATAACCCAAATCGGTTTTAAATTGTGGCGTTTACCAACTTCGTAGTCATTAGGGTCGTGTGCGGGTGTAATTTTTAAAGCTCCTGTTCCGAAAGATTTATCAACATAGTCATCTGCTATAATCGGAATTTCTCTGCCCGTTAACGGGATAAGAACTGTTTTACCTATTAAATCTTTATATTTATAATCACTTGGGTTAACAGCTACTGCAACATCACCAAAAATTGTTTCGGGTCTTGTTGTTGCAACAACGATTGCCCCGGGTTCATTTTTTAATGAGTAGCTTATTTCCCATAAATTGCTTTTTTCGGTTTCATAATCCGTTTCAATATCAGATATTGCGCTTTGGCATCTCGGGCACCAGTTTACGATATATGCACCTTTATAGATTAAATCCTTTTCGTAAAGTTTAACAAATACTTCTTTTACTGCATCAGAACATCCCTTATCAAGAGTAAATCTTTCTCTTGAACGGTCAAACGATGCCCCAAGCCTTTTAAATTGGTTTAATATAGCACTTTTATGTTCGTTTGCCCATTCCCAAGTGAGTTCAACAAACTTTTCTCTGCCAAGGTCAAAGCGGGTTTTACCCTCTTGTCTTAGTTTCTTTTCTACAACATTTTGTGTTGCAATCCCTGCATGGTCAGTGCCCGGCATCCAAAGTGTTTCATAACCTGACATTCTGTGATATCTGACTAAAATATCCTGCAAAGTACCGTCAAGAGCGTGCCCCATATGTAATACACCAGTAACATTCGGTGGAGGAATTACTATTGAATAGGGTTCTTTTTCGCTTTTTGCATTTGCCTTAAAGCATTCATTATCTTCCCAAAACTTATAAATTGCTTCTTCGGTTTCTTTTGCACTATATACTGTCGGTAAATCTTCTATCTTTGTCAAACTCATTTAATTGCCCTTTAATATTAATTTTATTATAATAATATCATACGATATAAATTTTAAACTTAAAGGATAATATGAAAAAATTTTTATTTAATATATTTCTCTTTATAATATTTTTGTTAATCATTGAATTTATTGCTTATATACTTCATTCTAAAGATGATATAAATGAAATAAAATTGCTATATAATAAATCAACTTTACAAGCAGCATTTATTACATTTAATAACTTCTATAATCCTTTAGCCTATAACAAACTTTATTATAAAACTTCTGAGCTTAGAAAACCAATTATAAGAAATATCCCAAACAATAAAGAAATTGCACTTTATGGCTGTTCTTTTACCCATGGTTTTACTTTACCAGAAAATGAAACATTTCATAGTCATCTTTCAAACTACACAAATTATAATATTTACAATTACGGCTTATCTGGAGGAAGCCCCAGAGAAATTTTATATATGTTATCGAATATAAAAGAACCAAAAACAAATACAAAATATGTTATCTATACTTTTATTCCGCATCAAATATATAGACTTATGGTTAATTTCAGACCCAAAGTGCCTTTTTATATAAAACACAATGGCAAATTAAAATATTTAAATTATAATCCGTTATTTTCATCTTCTTTATTATTTTATTGGCAACGTTATCGATGCGAAAATAAAACAATTATAGATCTGAATAAACTATTCTTATTGTATTTAAAGGAAATGAATAAACTTATTAAGGAAAAATATCCAAATGCTGAATTTATAACACTTGTTTATTATGATAATGAAAATAGTCAAAATGTTTGGACAGAAGCAAAAAAAATGGGAATTAAGGTAATTAAGGTTTCTGATATCGTTGATGTAAATATAGATGAAGATGAATATAAAATACCAAATGATTTTCATCCCAATGCAAAGGCTTGGGAAGTTATAGTCCCGGCTTTGGCAAAAGAATTAAATCTTTAAAAAAGCCCCTAAATAGGGCTTTTTAATTATTTTATAAGTGAATTTCCCGTCATTTCTTGGGGTTTATCTATTCCCATTATATCAAGAACGGTAGGTGCTATATCACACAATGCGCCTGTTTCTTTAAGTTTTATATCGCCTGCATTAATAACAAATAACGGCACAGGGTTTGTTGTGTGGGCTGTATACGGAGCGTGAGTGGTTTTATCCTCCATATATTCTGCGTTCCCGTGGTCAGCAGTTAATACAACCGCAACACCTTTTTGTTTTGCCTTTTCAACAATTTTGCCTACGCAAGTATCAACAGTTGCACAAGCCTTAACGGCTGCTTCCATAACACCGGTATGACCTACCATATCGGGGTTAGCAAAGTTAACCAAGATAAATCCGTAATCTTCATTATCCAATGCGCCTAGAACTTTTTCGCATACTTCAGGTGCGCTCATTTCAGGCTGAAGGTCATAAGTTGCAACCTTGGGTGAATTAACAAGTACACGTGTTTCAAGTTTATTAGGTGTTTCAACTCCGCCGTTAAAGAAGAATGTAACGTGTGCGTATTTTTCAGTTTCGGCGGTTCTGAACTGTTTTATACCGTTTTTGTCTAAAACTTCACCTAAGATATTTGTAAGCTTTTGAGGTTCAAACGCAACGGGGAACGGGAATGTTGCATCATACTGCGTAAAGGTTACATAGTATATAGTTTTCCTAACTGCTTTACGGTTAAACCCGTCAAAGTTTTCAAAGTTTATGGCTTTAGATATTTCTCTTGCACGGTCGGGGCGGAAGTTAAAGAAGATTATAGCGTCATTATCTTCTATACGTGAATTAGGAACATTGATAACAGTCGGTTCAACAAATTCATCGGTTACACCTTTTTCATAAGAAGCCTTAACCGCTTCAACTGCACTTTCTGCCTTATTACCCTCACCTAAAACAAGCATATTGTATGCTTTTTCAATTCTTTCCCAGCGGTTATCCCTATCCATGGCATAGTATCTGCCTGAAACTGATGCTACAGGAGGTAATCCCGCTTCTTTTAATTTATCTTCAACTTTTTGCAAAAATTCAACCGCACTCTTCGGGGGAGTATCACGCCCGTCTAAAAATGCGTGGAAATATACTTTTTTAAGCCCTTGCTGTTTTGCAAACTCTATTAAAGCGAGTATGTGGTCTAAAGAACTATGTACTCCGCCCGTTGATACAAGCCCGTACAAGTGGAGCGATGAATTATTTTTCTTTACGTGCTCAACCGCATTTAAAAATTTCTCATTTTTAAAGAAGCTTCCATCTTTAATTTCTTTATTAATCTTGGTCAATTCCTGATAAACAATTCTGCCCGCACCTATATTTAAGTGTCCTACTTCGGAGTTTCCCATCTGTCCGTCAGGCAAACCTACGTGTTCGCCGTCTGCAAATATTTGAATATTGGGTTCTGTTTTATAAAATTTATCTAAATTCGGAGTCTGTGCAACCTTTGTTGCGTCTTTAGGGCTATCTTTACTTATTCCCCATCCGTCCATAATACAAAGCAAAACTCTTTTTGTCATAATGTTTCCCTTTTTTAATATCCTATATATTAATTATAAGCGAAACATAAAAAATTATTATTCAAAAGTTTTAATAATATCTAATATTTGTTTTTGCTTATTGATATTTAATTTTTTAACTTTTGCCATTATGATTTTTTCATATTTTATTTTTGAATTTTTTTCCATACTCCCGAAATTAAACAATACATCAGGTGTAATATTTAAAACATTGCAAACTTTTTCGAAATTTTCCATTTTAAAAAAAGATTTACCATTTTCAACAGCTGAAATAGTATTAGTCGCAACACCAACGGCTTCGGCAAATTTTTCCTGACTCTTAAAACCGCATAATTTTCTGTATTCTTTTAAGTTTTGTCCAAATTTTGTTAAGAATTTACTCATAACAACAAAATATATTATTATTTTAAATTAATCTAATAGGTTTTACAGGAATAATTTTTCATAGTTACTTGTTATTTTTTGAGGCAATTTTTGATTTATATTTACAAAATAAAAATTACTTTAAATACGATAAGTATTAGTATTCAAGCATATTAAAAAAATTAAAAAGGGTAATAATTTAGATTTTTATTATGCCGTATTTTACCCCCGTTACAATTGCCTGAACTGCATTTTTTGCATTTAATTTATTAAGCAGACAATGATAATAATAATTACAATCGTGCATATTATAAAAGTTTAACATTTTCATAATTTGTTTTCTTGTATAACTTTGAGACAGCAGTAATAAAAAATTATATTCCATTTCCGATAATTCAAGATTTTTGGGTGCTATCACTTCAAAAGAAACGGGTATATTGTCAGATTTTAAAAATCTTTTCCTACACCTTGGAGAAATATTTTTATAAGAGATTATTTTTTGCTCAATAGTTTCTAATAATAATTCCTTACGGCTATGAACATTAAATTTTTTATAAAGATTTAATGTACGTTTTTTTATATTATTTGGTGTTTTATTAAGTTTTTCAGCGATTTCAGGTATTGTTTTTCCGCTTGCAAGTTCAAGTAAAAGTTCTTTTTGACTTTTTATTAATTTTATCTTTAATGATTTTGGTAAATCAAATTCAGGCATATAGTATTTCTTAAACTTTTTATAAATCATTTTATTATCCTTTAAATATTCTAATTATCTTCTATTTAGAAAATATTATCAATAACATAATTTAATAAAAAATATTATTGTTAAATTATGAATACTATTAAGAAACTTTTAGGGAAAAGAATTAAAAAATTAAGAACTGCTAAAAAGTTAACACAAGAGGATTTAGCTGATATTTTGGGAACAGACCAAAAACATATAAGCAATATTGAATGCGGTGTTACATTTCCTTCTCAATTTTTAAATGAAATAGCAAAAGCACTAAATGTTTCTCTGCCTGAATTGTTTGAATTTGAGCACCTTAAATACGATGCAAAATATAAGAAAAATTACATAGTTAACAGCCTTGAAACTATTACGGAATCTAATTTAGATATTTTATTTAAAATGACAAAATCAATGAAATAAACTTATTTGCCGAAAAGCTTCATAATTTTATCAATAAAGCCTTCATCTGCGCTGACTGAAACGGAAGATGATGTATCCATTTTGGCTAATTTTTCTTTTAACTTTTCCGTATCGGGAGATAAGGGAGCTTTTGCAAGATACTTTTCATAAGCTTCTTTTGCACTTGATAAATCTTTTAGTTTTTCATAACATAACCCAGTTTTATAATATACTTCATAGCTTGCGGTTCCTGTTTTTATTGCTTTTTCATAGTATTCAAGTGCGTTTTTGAACTCATATAAATCAGCATAAACATCTCCTAAACCGACAAGTGCAAAAGTGTTGTCGGGTTCTTGGCGTACAAGTTTTTCGTAAAACTCCATCAAACTTGTTTTATCGCCCGAGGCTTCATTAATTTTTATAATTTCTTTTATTGCTTCTGCTTTGTTCGGGTCAAACCTGTGAGCGTTAAGGTATTCATTGAGTGCAAGCTCGTAATCCTGCTTGTATGAATAGCATTTACCCATATTGTAGTGGTATCCGTACGAGTCGTCGTTAGCATCGCAAACAAGCGCCCTCATTTGATATACCAAAGGATTTTGAGGTGAAAGAGCTTCAAATTTATCTATATTTTCACGGCATTTATCCCAGTCTTTAGTGTTAAAATAATATTCTGCCATTAAAGCAAAATAGTTTGCATTTTTTTCATCTTTATTTTCATTTAAAAGCGTAAGAGCTTTAGAATTATCCCCGTTCATAAGATAAGCTTTTACTTTTGTATAAGGAGTCCTTGCACTTTCAAGTGCTTTATCATACTGACCTTCTTTAATATAAAGCCCTGCCAAATATTCGCCCAATTCTTTAACATCGGGGAAAGCTTTAACCCCGCGCTCCAAAACATTAATGGCGGAAAATCTGTCATCCATTTCGCAATAAAGATCTGCAAGCTTGTAATATATCGCCATATCGTCTTTTTGTTCTATTAATCTATAATACTCATCAATAGCATTTTGAGTTTTACCGATATATTCATAAGCTTTTGCCAGCAAAAATCTTGCATTGACAATTTCATCTTCTTCCGTTGTAGAATTTATCGCTTTTTTATAGTCGTCAACAGATTGTATAACTTGTTGATTAAGTACTTTATATTTTGCACGTGTAAGGTAATATTTATACTTATTGGTATTGATATATATATCAAGCAGTTCCGAGTAGCCTATTAAAGAATTGGGGTTAACCGTAACAAGTTCTTCCCAATATCTTGCCGCATCTTCATGCTGTTCAAGAGTCTTAGCAACCAAAGCAATTTTTTCAAGATATTCGGCATCATCTTTCAATTTTTCATAAGCATTTTGTAGAACTTCGTATGCTTTTTCGTACTGTTCTTCATCAATTAGCATTTGCGCTTGCATTAAAGTAGAGTTATTACTCATTTTATTCCCTTTATCCCTGATGACTTATTTTATATCACAAAATGAGTTTTTTTTAAATAAACCTATTTTATGCCAAATCGTGAATAGAAAAATTTAACTAAAAAGTCAATCCTTTCCAACCCTCTTGCATGCTGAATAACAGAATTTTTTCCGTATAAAAATTGATAAAAACCAAGCTGATAATTTTCCTGACAGGCCAAATCAATCCACAAATTCTCATGAATATATCCTTCTTTATAATCAGGAATATTTTCTTTATAATAAGGAATGCAGCTTAACAGTTTATTTATAAAGTTTTTCCTGCCATTATTTAAAAGATAATTTTTTCGTGCATCATAGTTTTTATAGTTATTAATAACTTTATATAAAGTATCAGCCAAGGCTTCGGGAGTAAATTCTTCAACAAGTTCCCCGCTGTTTCCGAAAAATATCGGATGGTTTCCTCTTGCCCATTGATTATGCTGTTTAAATACAACCACAGGGGTATTGCAGCTCATTGCTTCATTTAAAGAACGGTTTTTCCCTTCAATTAACGATGTTAATACACAACATTTTGCACTTGAATAGTATTTTGCCAAATCATAATAATTTGCATAAGGAATAAAATCAATTTTATTTATCGAATCACCTAAAATCTCTTCAACTTGTCTTAATTGATTTTTATTACGTTCCAGTTCATTTGAATAATCAAGTTTACCGTTACTGTCTTTCGTTATTAAGTTAGAACCAAGAATAAAAGTAACTTTGGGTGTAGTATTATATTTTTGCTCATAGATTTTTATTGCTTGAGCCAAGATGGGTAAATTTTTTACCTCCAAAGGAGTTGAAACAGTCAACACATCTATTGTTTTAGCTTCATAAAAAGTAGGTGCCATTATGTATTCATTTGTAAAATCAGCATCTTGGAGCGGTACAAAAATTATATTTCTTTTATTAGGATACTTATTTTTATAATACTCTTCGCGTGCTTTATTTTCATAACAGGTAAGATAAAAATCAGCTTTATCACACCAAGAATAACTGGACCACATAGTATAAGCACCGCAAAAAAATATTTCTTGAAGTCTCGGATATAATTTTAAAAGATACTCCATTCCCTGAGAGAATACTACCCCTTTTGTAATTTTATTCTTATAATTTAACGGAGGTAAAGGAATTATAAAATCAATTTTTTTATGTAAATCCGTTTCATCTTCAAAGAATTCGCCGCTATATGCATCAATATCGTCCCATATTTCTTCAAGGGACTTATTAATATTAGGATTTTTAAAATATTCTCTCGGGTATTTACCTTTCATATTTTAATTTTATCATATTTGTTTTAATTTCGGTATTTATAATTTAAATTTCGTACATACTTCTTTTATAGGATTCTTTCAAATTGCAAAAGGAATTTATTCATAATTATGTATGATTTAAAAACTGATTTGTACTGCTAATATTAACCTATATTCCTTGGAAAAAACGATGATACACATATCCCTAATCTACAGCTATGATTTCTCATAGCTTTTTTCTTTTATCTTAGGATTAAAGTCTTAATGTAACACTTTGTAAGTGAATTAATTATACTGCTTGTATATAAGGCATATTTTTATTATTCTAAAAAAATGTGAGAGCCGGACAAAAGAGAATAGCAAATGGGAATAGATGAATTAATAGAGCAATATTTTGCGCCGTTTTCGGATAGATTTTCGCAGGTAATATTTGCACCGATAGACATAATGGGCGCGCAAGTACCGATTTTAATATTTTTAATGATAGCAACAAGTATTTTTTGCTCATTTTACTTAAGAGGAATAGCGATATGGGGGTTTAAACACTCTTTAAAGCAAATATTCCATAAAAAAGATACGGAAGGGCATAAAGGAGAGGTATCCTCATTTGGTGCATTAGCTACTGCACTTTCAGGCACTATCGGTATAGGGAATATGGCAGGAGTTGCCATAGCAATATCAATAGGCGGGCCGGGGGCTATGTTTTGGATGTGTATGGGTGCATTATTCGGAATGGCGCTTAAATTTTGTGAAGTTACCCTATCCTTAAAATACAGAACCTTTAATGAGGACGGAAGTGTCTCGGGCGGCCCCATGTTCTATATTGACAGAGGCTTTGCTCAAAAAGGATACAGAAGATTAGGTAAAACTTTAGCTTATATTTTTGCATTATCTTTTATTCCCGCAACAGTCGGCGGGGGATGTATGCTCCAAACCAATCAAGCCGCCGAACAATTTGTGGTTATAACAGGCGGAGATAACAGTTTTTTTGCCGCTAATACTTGGATTTTCGGCTTATTTGTTGCAATTTTGGTTGCACTTGTTATAGTCGGCGGAATAAAGAGTATAGCTAACGTTACATCAAAGGTTGTTCCCGTTATGTGTTTAATTTATGTATGCTCATGCCTTATAGTTATTGTACTTCACTTTACTCAAATTCCTCATGCGATATATACAATCGTGCATGAAGCATTTTTCCCAAAAGCCGTAACCGGAGGTATGATTGGTTCTATTATAATAGGTTTAAGACGTTCCATCCAATCTAACGAAGCAGGTATTGGTTCATCACCGATAGCTTACGCGGCAGTTAAAACCAATGAACCTATCTCACAGGGATTTGTTTCCATGATGGAGCCTTTTCTTGATACGGTTATTGTTTGTTCCATGACTGCTTTTGTTATTGTTTTAACAGGTGAATATCTGAATTATACTGACGGAATATCAGGAATAGAACTGACTTCGGCAGCATTTCAAAACGTATTTTCATTTTTCCCATACGTTTTAGCGGTTGTAATTATACTTTTTGCTCTTTCAACAATACTTTCCTGGGCATATTACGGGCAAAAAGCTTGGACTTTTTTGGTCGGAGAAGGTAAAAAGCGTATAATATTCTATCAAATTGTATTTTGTTTATTCATTGTAATAGGTTCATCTATGAATATTAAAAGCGTTATAGATTTTACCGATGCCACATACCTTGTTATGGCTGCTCCTAATCTGATTGCAATCTTTGTATTATTAAAAGATATAAAATCAGATTTAAAATTATATTGCAAAAGACATGATTTAATTTTTAAATTAAATAAAGTATGGTTTAAAAATGAGCAGTGATTTAAAAAGAACATTAAATTTAAAGGATTCTATTTCCGTAGTAGTAGGCTCCATGGTCGGCTGCGGAATATTTTTAGTATCTGCCGATATTGCAAGACAAGTCGGTAATGCTTGGTTTTTATTACTTGTTTGGATAATTGCGGGATTGTTTTCGCTATCAGGAGCTATTGCCTACGCCGAACCCGTTTTAAACATTAAAGAAGACGGCGGACAGTATATGTTCCTGAAAAAAATGTTCAATGATTTAACTGCTTTTCTATACGGCTGGTCTTTGTTACTTGTAATACAGACAGCCACGATTGCAGCCGTATGTATTGCAGTAGGCAAGTTTTTAGGGATTATCATTCCTCAAATCAGCTCTGACATATATCTTATAAATTTACCGTTATTAAAAGTATCTACCCAGCAGGTTTGTGCACTTGTTATATGCATTTTACTTACATTTATTAACTCAAAAGGGGTAAAATACGGAGTGCTTACTCAAAATATTTTTACGGTAACAAAGGTTTTATCCATTGTCGGAATAATTGTTTTCGGATTATTTTTAGGATGTAATTGGGAGGTAATTTCCTCTAATTTTTTTAATACTCTCGGAAGTTTCTCTTTTGCGAATATGGAAATAATCTCTGCAGCAACAGTCGGGGCAATATTTGCCATGGTTACCTGGAACAACATAACTTTTATTTCCGCAGAAGTTAAAGAACCCGAAAAGAATATTCCCCTTGCATTATTTTGGGGCGTAATTATCGTAATGGTATTGTATCTGTTTATTAATGTACTTTATGTATTTTCAATTCCGATTGAACAAATAAAAACCGCCCCTGAGGACATAGTTCCCGTAATATTGATGAGAAATATAACAGGCGCAATAGGTGAAATTATTACTGCCGTTATAATAATGATTTCAGCCTGCGGAAGCGCAAACGGACTTATTATGACAGGGGCAAGAGTATATTATCAAATGGCAAAAGATAATCTTTTATTTAGAAGGCTTGCCGTTGTTAATGATAAAACAAAAGTTCCCGTAAATTCGCTTTTATTACAATGTTTTTGGTCTTGTATGTTTATTATTTTCTGCGGAAATTACAGCGAACTTTTGGATTATGTTATTTATGCCGCACTTATATTCTATGTTTTAACCGCAATAGGAATATTTGTTTACAGGTTTAAAAATAAAGAAACCATTCAAAATAAGGTCAACAGTTTATACGGAATATTTTTTATAGCCGTCGGAAGTTTTATATTGTATTCACTAACAATACATAAATTTGCAAATTCAATGAAAACACTTCTTATTATTGCAACAGGGATACCCATTTATCTGGTATGGACAAAGTATAAATTGCAAAAAACTTGTACAAAGTAAAATAAAAAGGTATCATATTTTTATCAACTAAAATAAAGAGGTAAAAAATGATAATTGATGACCTGTTAAAAGAAGTTATACAGTACAAGGCAAGCGACTTGCATTTATCGGCAGGGCTTCCGCCCGTGATAAGGGTTGACGGTAATTTATTAAGAACAAAATATGAGCCGTTAACACCCGACGGTTTGGAAGAATTATTGTTCCCTATGCTAAATAATGAACAGCGAAGGAATTTAGAGCAAAACTGGGAGCTTGATATGTCTTATGGTATAAGCAACTTAGGACGTTTCAGGGTAAATATATATAAAAACCGCGGTACATACGCAGCTGCATTCAGAACAATTACAAGCCAAATACCTTCCTTTGACACTTTAGGTTTATCAGAGGTTGTAAGAACAATAACACAGCGCCCAAGAGGTCTTATTCTTGTAACAGGTCCTACGGGTTCGGGCAAATCAACAACCTTGGCATCAATGATAGATTATATAAATGAAACAAGAAGCGAACATATTTTAACAATTGAAGACCCTATCGAATTTGTTCATAAATCAAAAAAGAGTGTAATACATCAAAGAGAACTCGGTCAAGATACAAGGTCATTTGCTAACGCACTAAAATCAGCATTAAGAGAAGACCCTGATATTATACTGGTCGGCGAAATGCGTGATGTTGAAACCATAAGTTTAGCTCTAACCGCTGCAGAAACAGGGCACTTAGTATTCGGAACTTTGCACACATCTTCCGCCAGCCAAACGGTTGACCGTATTATTGACGTATTCCCCGAAGGTCAGCAGCAGCAAATAAGAGTTCAATTGGGCGGATGTTTGGAGGCCGTTTTTGCGCAAACACTTCTGCCTAAACGTCATCCTGACGGAACAAAAAAAGGCCGCATTATGGCACAAGAAATCCTTGTTAAAAATAATGCCGTTTCAAATATGATTAGAGAAGGCAAATCCGCTCAAATTTATTCCGCAATACAAACAGGTGCGGGACTCGGTATGCAAACACTTGAAATGGCACTTGCGGAATTATATAAACAAAAACTTATTACCGGAGAAGATGCTTTGGCAAAATCTCAAAGACCTGACGAATTAAGACGACTTGCGGGAATGGCTGAAGAAGCATCATCCAATAAAGATCCTCAAGGTTTTGTATTCAAAAATTAATAAATATAAAATTAAAATATGTTTATATAAAACAGCATAGTAACAATTAAATCAGCCATTAACAAAAATACCGTTGATTTAATTGCGGCTTGTGTTGTGGAGATACCTACATTTTTAGCACCGCCTCTGGTCTCATAACCTTGAGTGGCACAAATTAACGGAATAATAATCCCGAATATAAAGCCTTTAAATATACTTATATATATATCTCTGGTATTAAGCCAAATCCAAACGGAGGACATATATCTGTTGGGATGAAGTCCGATAGTAAAGTATGAAATAATCATACCGCCTAAAACTCCAAATAGTTCTGCCAAAATAACAACCATTGGAACAGTAAAAGCACCTGCTATAATTCTGGGCGCAAAATAGTAACCTACTGGGTCTATTTTCAATGTTTTTATTGCATCAACTTGAGAAGTAACCTGCATATTAGCTATTTCGGCGCTAATAGCCGTACCTGCCCTAGCACTTATTGCAAGAGCGGCAAATCCGGGGGCAATTTCCCTGACAAGTGCTACTGCTAAAAATCCGCCTACGTAGGCTTCTGCTCCCGACATCAAAAATTGCTTTGATACTTGAAGCGCAATAACAACTGCAGCAATAAATACAATACTTAAAGCAATAGGCAGGGAATCATAACTAATCATAGCCGCTCTTGCTAATATTGATGAAAATTTAGCATTGCCGTTAATAATATATTTTATTGTTTTTATAAAATTTTCTATACACAGTCCTAAAAAGCTAATCATTTTACACTCCTATCAAAATAAGAAGCAATTTCTTTTAAAGGAATGAAATGGGAAATCGGTCTGCCATGAGGGCAAGTATAAGGATTTTTTATCGTTCTTAATTTTTTCACTATATCTTCCATCTGCCAAAGTGTTAATTTTTCACCTGCTTTAACAGAAGCCTTGCATGATGTAGTAATTAAAATACGTTCTTCAATAGTATCAAGTTCATTTTCAGGTGTAGTTTTCAGATTTTGCAACAATTCCGTTAAAATGTCAACGGGTTTAATTTTAGATAATACTTGCGGAATTTTTTTAAATATAACCTGATTATCCGAAATTTTTTCCACTTGATAACCGAATTTAGCCAGTTGTTTTCTGTTATTTTCCAATAATTCAATATCTGTCGGCTCAACATCCAAAACATCGGAAATAATAAGTAATTGAGATGCAATTTCTTTTTGTTTTTTTAAAGATTCATAAATATAACGCTCCTGAGCTATATGCTGGTCAATTATTTCAAGATTATCTTCATTTTCAACAAGGATATAAGTATTATCATATTGTCCGATAACGTTAACTTGTTTAAGGTTTGAAGGTGTTTCAAAATCTATTTCCATTGTTTTTTGTTCACTTATAGGCAAAATTGGGGGCATAGGAGTTTGAGATTTATAATTAAAAGTAACCTCAATATCATCAGAATCTTCTTCGTTATTATTTTTTATAAAAGGAATAACTTTAGATGTTTCAGAGTAATTTGAAGAAGAAACTTGCCCAACCGCAGATATAGCACCATTTATAGCGCTTTGAACAAAACTAAATATTTGATTAGGGTTTTTATAACGGATTTCACGTTTTGTAGGATGTGCATTTACATCAATATCATTAGGATTAATTTTTAAGTTTATTATAACAAAAGGATATTTGCCGTTCGGGAGCATATTTTTATATGCGCTGTCTATTGCTTTTAAAAGTATCGGGCACTTTACGGTTCTGGAATTTACAAATGTATATATTGATTTTTTACTTGAACGGGTATAAGAAGGAATTGAAGTATACCCTGTAACCGAAAACCCGCCTAATATATCAGTTTTATTTACCTCCTTAAGCTCTTTTAAGACAGAGGATGAATAAACCTCGGTTATACGCGTCAATAAATCAGAGTTCGGATTAGTAACAATCACATTATCGGCATTATTTTTTAATATAAAAGCAATCTCACAATGAGACAGAGCAAGTGCTTGAATAAGTTCCTGAATATAAGCAAATTCCGTTTTAGGGTTTTTTAGAAATTTTAATCTGGCAGGCTGATTAAAGAATAAATCTTTGACATCCATAATCGTACCAAAAGCGCAGCCTGTTTTAGATGATTTAACAATGGAATTTTCGCAGATTACTTTAGTACCGTAATCAAAATCTTTAGTTCTTGTCGTGCAGGTAACTTTTGATACGGAAATAATACTGGCTAAAGCTTCACCGCGGAAACCGAGTGTTTCAATGTTAAACAAATCATTTTCATCCGAGATTTTACTTGTAGCATGTTTGGTAAAAGCAAGCAATATGTCATCGGGATGAATGCCTGAGCCGTTATCTGCAATACGAATATTTCTGCAATCATTAGAAATTGTTATTTCAATTTTTGTTGCACCGGCATCAATAGAGTTTTCAACAAGTTCTTTAACAACACTTGCGGGGCGTTCAATAACCTCGCCTGCGGAAATTTGATTAATTAAATTAACTGATAGTTGTTTTATTCTTGCCATAATTATATTTTAATACATATAAATTTTTAAAAGGAATTTTAGAAAAAAATGTTACAAAAAAGTTTTTTTAAAATATAATAAAAACACATGCGGGCGTAATTCAGTGGTAGAATGCAACCTTCCCAAGGTTGACGTCGAGGGTTCGAGTCCCTTCGCCCG
>CANQJQ010000010.1 GCA_947624265.1 Candidatus Gastranaerophilales bacterium | reverse complement strand
TCGGTTAAAGATACATCATCATCTTCGTCTTCATCTTCTTCTGTCATATCTGCGGAGAATAAATCCTCGTTCTCCATCGTGTCTATAATTTTATTTCTTTCCGAATTGATGATAACATCCATGCCGTCTCGGCTTATTGAATCGGGTTCGGTCATTAATAAGATGCTTGAAGAGTCGCTTTGTTCATTTTCCATTGTTTCTTCTTCTTCATCCATTACTCTGACTACTGATAAATCTGAAAGTTTCTTTTTACTCATGAAAGTTTTTCTCCGATTGTTTGTTTCTTTTTTATCTTTTCTCTTAATTGCATTTGGAACTGCATTGATTCAACATCGTCATCATTTAAGTCTTTATATTTAGAAGCAAATTCTTTTTTCTCACAATTAGTATGATACTGTTCAATCTTTGCTCTGTTCTCTTGCACCGCAGCTTTAAAATCCTTATCCGATAAGCCTTTAAAGCTTTCAGCTATATATATTAAATCTGTTATTATGTCCTTTAACTCATTATCCTCAGCAAACTCGTTATACAGGGATTGTATTAATTTTTCCACATCATTATTTACCTGATATATTAATTTGTCAATTGCTTCTTTGATAATAATTAAGTTTTTATTTATAAATTTAACATTTTTTATATTTTCCAAGAGAAAATTTGTGTTGTTTTTATTTACATCAGCTAAAAACAGGGATAATAAATTTTTTTGTGCTTTTTCACAAAAATTTGAAGATTTTGTTACAATTCCCGTAAATTCACTTTTAACAGTATTTTGCAAGGATTTACTCCTGTTAACTTCCCTAATCAAAGCCTTTTCATCCAAATCTATTTTATCGGATACATACCTTATATATTCATTTTGAACTATATTGTTTGGAATTTCCTCAATTAAAGGCATGATTTTTTTTACCAAAGCTAACTTATCTGTTGGAGAGAAATCAGGTTTATAGTCTTTTAAAGCCTGCTCAAGTTCAAAATCTATAAGTAAAGGAGCTTGTTTAATATATTTTTTATATTGATCTATTCCGTATTCTCGGATATATTCATCGGGGTCTTTACTGTCAAAAGGTGCAATTACTCTGATTTCGCAGGTATATTTGTCTTCAGACAACGATGAATATGCTTGGTCAAACATTTTAATATTTCCCAGACCCGTGAAAGCTTCTTTTATAACATCAGTACTTCTTTGCGTTGCTTTTAATCCCGCAGAATCAGTATCAAACGCAAGGTATATTTTTCTTGATTTAGAGTATTTCGCAATTAATCTGACATGGTCTACGGTTAGTGCCGTTCCGCATGATGCTACTGCATTTTTTAAACCCGCTGCCTGAGCTGATATTACATCAAAATAACCTTCCATTATTACAACGTAATCTTCTTTAATCATGCTGTCTTTTGCAATATTTATTCCGTACAGTATACGGCTTTTATTGTATAAGGGAGTATCAGGGGAATTTAAATATTTTGGGTTTTGATTTGCTTCAATAGCACGTGCTCCAAACGCTATTACGCTTCCTGATTCATCTCTTATCGGAATCATTATTCTGTGTCTGAACCTGTCAACGGTATCGCCTTTTTCCGTTTGTACGGTTAAACCTGCTTTTTCAAATATTATAGGAGTAAATTCGGATTTAAATTCGTTTTGAAGCTCCGTATAGCCTTTTTTTGAGTACCCTAATTTATATTCATCAATAATATCTTTTGTTATTCCTCGTTTTTCCAAATATTCAAGCGCGCCTTTTGCTTCAGGCAGAGTTAAAAGATTATTATTGTAATAATCGCAAGCTTTTTCCAAAAGTTTTTTAATCTGCTGTTTTTCTTCGTTATATTTATTGTTGTCAGCAGAGCCTTTTGGAAGTTCAATTCCGAATTGCAAAGCCAAATCTTTTATAACGTCGGAAAAAGATTGATTGTTTATTTTCATTAAAAAGGTTATTGCATCTCCGCCTTCTCCGCATCCGAAACATTTAAATATACCTTTTTGCGGACTGACGCAGAATGAAGGTGTTTTTTCGTTATGAAAAGGACAACATCCCCAATAATTAGCCCCCCTTTTTTTAAGCACAACCCTAGATTGGACTGCGTCCAATATATCAAGTCTGCTTCTTATCTCATCTATTGCTTCACTATATGTTTTTGGCTGTGTCATTTATTATTTTAATCCGTTCATTTGGGCAAGTTTGAATAAAAATTCATCATTATTCTTTTGAATAAAAGGAGATGGAAGAAATACTTCTTCATATTTTATCAGGACATACCTGTCTGTCATTCCCGAAACATAATCACAGACAGTTTGCATTATAGTATTTATGTTAGAATTTTTATATTTTTGTTGAAGTTCATCAAAATAGTATTCAAATAATCTTCTTATAACATTTTGTGCTTTATCTTCTTCTTGTTTTGCTTGGGAGTTTGTATATACATTTTCGAACATCCAAGTTCTTAAATTTATGAATTGTTGAAAACATTCATCCGACATTAATATTTTATCTTTTCCCCAACTGTTTTCAACAATATCGTTAACCAGTTTTGTTAATCTGATATGATTTGTAGTGGAAAAGTATTGAACGCTTTCTTTGGGGATGTCTTCATTTTTTATGATACCTGCCCTTATTGCATCTTGAATATCATGGTTAATATAAGCTATTTTATCTGATATTCTTACAACCTGACCTTCCAGGGTGGAAGGATTATAATCGTAAGAGTGATTTAAAATACCGTCTATGGTTTCTGCGGTAAGATTTAAGTCTTCAATAAACTCAACAACTCTGACGCTTTGCTCATTATGCCTGTAACCGTTTGGCATAAGTTCATTTAAAACTCTTTCTCCGCTGTGTCCAAAAGGGGTATGTCCCAAATCATGTCCTAAGGCTATAGCTTCAGTTAAATCTTCATTTAAGTCTAACGCTCTTGATATTGTTCTTGCAATTTGAGAAACTTCAAGAGTATGTGTCATTCTTGTTCTGAAGTGGTCATCATAAGGCGAAAAGAAAACTTGGGTTTTATGTTTGAGTCTTCTAAATGCCTTAGAGTGAAGTATTCTGTCCCTGTCTCTTTGATATTCCGTTCTTAATATACACGGCTCCTCATAGCGTTTTCTTCCTTTTGTGTTCCTGCTTTTTGAAGCCGGTTCTGACAAATATAAAAACTCACGTTCTTCTATTTTTTCTCTTACCGTTTTATTCATATTCCCTTACCCTTTTTAATTTTATAACAAAAATTCGTTATTTTTTTCTTTTGTAAATATAATGTAAATTAAGTACTTGATTATTAGTTATTTTTTAGATATCATCAAGCTAAGTTATTTAATTTATGTTATTGAAAGGAACGAAAAATGTCAGTTGAATGCGCAATATGCGGTAAAAAACCATTGAAAGCTGCTAAACTTTCATTCTCTCATAAACACCATGTATATAGACAAACTCCAAACTTACAATCCGTAAAAATCAACGATAACGGTACAATAAAAAGAGTAAAGGTTTGTACTTCTTGTTTAAGAGCGGGAAAGGTTCAAAGAGCTGTATAAATAATTAAAAAAAGAACCCTCATTTGAGGGTTCTTTTTTTATGCCGCTTTTCTTACTATTTCTTTCAGAGCGTTAACAACTTCTGTACTTACTTCGCCTTTTTGTGCTTTTTGGTCTAAGATTTGCAATGCTTGAGCATTTGTTAGAGGCTGTTTATAGCTTCTTTGCTCTCTTAGCGCCGAATAAATATCAGCGACAGACAGGATTTGACATAAAATGTCATTTGACTTTTGCGGCGTGTGGTGATTTCGTATTAGGTCTAAGGTTCGTTTATTTATTGTGGTGTCAGATAATAATTCAGATCCCAATTCGGCATGTAAATCTATTATTTGTCGTTCTTCGTCGGTTAATTCTCCGGGTTTTTCCAATATTGCTTTTGGAATTAAGATTTTGCCGAAATCATGAAATATAGCAGCTTGATCCAATATTTGTTTTTCAAGTTGTGATAAATGTAATTGGTTCGCAATTTGCTGAGCTATAATATTAGTAGTTTGCAAATGCGAATTTTGTATTCCCAAAATATTTTCAGGATGAACTTCGGGTTTAATTCCGTTTTCTATAAGAATAGCTTGAGCTTTCGGGTTAGAGTTCAAAAGTTGTTCACATACCTGCTGATTAGCATAAGTTCTTAACAACATTTTTGATGAGTAAAGTTGTTGATACGGTAATTCTTTTACCTTTAGCGGAATATTTTTAGGTGCGCTGGTGTATGTATCTTTCCCAAATGTTAAAGATGGTATATACGGTCTTACATACCCGGCATTTATGCTTTTAATATTATTTTCTTGTACGTTGTTACTTACCTTCAAAATAACAAGACCTTAATTAACCTACCTACCCTATGTTATTATAAAAACATTTTAAAATTAAAAATTGCCTTTTTTTTAAAATTTTCTTGACATTATTTAAAAAAATAAGAAAATAAGAGTATTGTTATAAATAAATGTGTTTGTGGAATAACATTAAGGTTAGTATATAAAAGGAGATAATAATGTACTCAAAAGAAGAACTCGCAGAATTAATTATTAAAAATCCTGAGGAGTATAATTCTTATAAAAAAACATTGGATGAAGAACTTGATTTAACCGAGTTAGATTTTTCTAATATAACTTTAGAAGAAGTTGATTTTACGAATACGGAGCTGGCAGGTACTTCTTTTGTAGATTCTCATCTTTCTAATTGCAACTTTACCGCAAGCGACTTAAACGCGGCGGATTTTACAAGAGCTAACCTTGTTGAGTGTGATTTTTCCGAAAGCGTTTTAAACGGAACCGATTTTAGCTATGCTACGGTTAATTATTGCAACTTTACGGATGCAGATATGGCAGGTTGTATAGTTAAAGAAGCTGATTTGACTGATTCTGATTTTTCCGCAAGCTCAAACCTTTCCGCTACTAGAGCTGATGATACTACAATTTGGCCTGATAACGATTTACTTCCCGATGATTTTGATACAAATTATTCAAAAGAAGATGAAGACGGAGAAGAAGAAAGCAGTATTTCAGATTATTAAATAAAAAAATAACCCCTTCTTTTGAAGGGGTTATTTTTTGTGCTCTTTTACTTATTTATTCGCAGGAATTCTCATTCCGTAGAATGAACGAATAACAAATACTATCGCAATAATAAATAAAATACCGCCTGCAATCGGTGCAATATTTTTAAATGCGGGTGCTATTGCTATTTCCATTGCAAGTAAACCGAACAAGGTTGTAAATTTAATAATCGGATTCATAGCAACGGATGAGGTGTCTTTAAACGGATCTCCGACCGTATCCCCTACAACAGTAGCATCATGCAGGGGAGTTCCCTTCTCGGCCAAATCAACTTCAACAATCTTTTTTGCATTATCCCAGCATCCTCCGGCATTTGCCATAAATACGGCTTGGAATAAACCGAATATAGCTATACTTATTAAGTAGCTTACAAAGAAGGATATGGGGTTCACATTCTTGTTCATTGGGGCAGACAGGCATGCAAATGCTAAAGCAAAGGCAAAAAGCGCAATAAATATATTAAACATACCTTTTTGTGCATATTCCGTACAAATTTTAACAACTTCTTTTGAATTATCTACATTTGCTTTTTTGTCATCAGTTTCGCCGAGTTTAATATTTTGTGCAATATATTTAACGGCTCTGTATGCTCCCGTTGTTACGGCTTGCATAGATGCACCGGAGAACCAATATATAACCGCTCCGCCCATTAATAAACCTAAAATTGTATATGGGTTTAACAGGTTTAATATAGCTTCAGGCGGAATATTTAAGGTTTCTTTAATAACCAATATTAAAGAAAATATCATTGTTGTTGCACCTACAACTGCAGTCCCGATTAATACGGGTTTTGAAGTTGCTTTAAAGGTGTTACCTGCGCCGTCATTTTGTTCCAAGAATTTTTTTGCGGTTTCAAAGTTTGGTTCAAAACCGAATTCATTTTTAATTTCTTCTTTAATATTCGGAATTTCTTCAATTAAAGATAGTTCATAAACCGATTGAGCATTATCGGTAACGGGACCGTAGCTGTCAACCGCTATGGTAACGGGGCCCATCCCTAAGAAGCCGAATGCAACCAAACCGAAAGCAAATACGGATGAATATGTCATCATTTCACTCGGAATATGCAAACTTGCGAAGTATGCCATTGTCATTAAGGCAACAATAACAAGTCCAATCCAAAAGCCTGAGAAATTGCCCGATACTATACCTGATAATATTGTTAAGGACGCTCCGCCTTCTTTTGAGGCAGTTACAACTTCCGAAGTATGTTTTGCTTTAGGACTTGTAAATACTTTTGTAAACTCGGGTATTAAAGCAGCGCCTAAAGTACCGCAGCTTATTATTATTGACAAAGTCAGCCATAATTTATTCGGTAAATCTCCCAAGAGATAATGGCTGACGCTGAATGTCATTGTTATTGATAATATTGATGTTAACCAAACAAGGTTTGTTAATGGTGCTTCAAAATCCAATTCTTCTTTATTTGAATATAATATTTTGTTAAATATACCGTTAACTGCGTATGCAACAACTGATGTAATAATCATTAAATATCTCATAACAAATATCCATGTTAAGAGTTGAATTCGATATTCGGAAAATACCCCAAGAAGAATGAAGCTGACAAGAGCTACACCCGTTACACCGTAGGTTTCAAAACCGTCTGCTGTAGGACCGATAGAATCGCCTGCGTTATCTCCAGTGCAATCAGCAATAACCCCCGGGTTTCTCGGGTCATCTTCTTTAATACCGAACTGAATTTTCATTAAATCCGAACCGATATCCGCAATTTTTGTAAAGATACCGCCCGCAACACGCAGTGCCGATGCGCCTAAAGATTCACCAATAGCAAAACCTATAAAACAGGCACCTGCTAAATGCCCGGGGACAAATAGTAATATTGCCAGCATTACTATTAATTCTACACTTACAAGCAATACCCCGATGCTCATGCCTGCTTTAAGCGGAATATTTAATATATCTAAAGGTTTATTTTTTAATGCGGTAAAAGAGGTTCTGGCATTTGCAAGTGTATTCATTCTGATACCGAACCATGCAACTCCGTATGAACCTAAAATTCCTATTACGGAAGCTGCAAGAATTATAAGTACATTTTTAATACTCATTTCCTGTAAAAAACCGAAATAAAAAGCAATACATACGGCAATCAATATTTCTAAAACTATTAGAAACTTACCCTGTTGAACAAGATAAGTTTTACAAGTTTCAAAAATTGTGCTGCCTATTTCAATCATACATTTATGAGCTTTAATTCCTTTAATCTGCGCATAAGCAATTAAGCCCCAAATAAGTCCTAAAACGGAAACAACGATACCTGTTAACAGCAGGTTAAAATTATCTCCTTGGATTTTAGGAACAACAAGATTTGCCTCTCCCGCCATTGCAGGCACCGCCGTTAAAAATAGCGCAAAAAACGCTGTAAATAAATATTTAACGGAGTTTGTCATCTTCTTAAAAAACGGCATATTTTTCTCCTTCTACCTAACATTTAACCTTGTGATTATATAATATTATTTGATTTTTAACCACTAATTAAATATATCGTAACCTATTGCTTTATAAAGTGTCTTTTTTACTTCTTCAGCCCAGTTTATCCCTTCAATGGTTTTACCTTCCATAGAATTAACGGTTTTTATTATATTTTCTTTCACTTGCGGATTGGATTTTATAAATTCATCAAGAGGAATTGAACTCCTTTTTGAGTTCCAGCTTCTTTTAACAACAAGGAAGTTAGAATATTCATTTTTCCCGCCTAATGATTGCGGAATAATATGTTCAATCGTTTTAGTATCGCGTGTTTCAAAATCTTCGCCCGAGTATGTACATTTTTTAAAATTTTTTTTAAAGGTTCTTTTTGATGAAAAATTAATTGAGCATTTGAACGGTGACAAGGAGTCGGCGGCGAAGTGCAACATCGGATTAACTTGATTTGATATTAATTGAACTTTCATAATCTATGCCAGTTGTGAATATATATCTCTTTTCTCCGGATCTTTTGCAAAAGGAAGCTCTATATTAGAGTCAAACAATTTTCTGCAAAGAGGTTTAAATAAATTTTCTCTTAAATCTTTAACTTCGGTTTCATTGGCAAAATAGTTATTCTCTTGTAAACTCTTAAGGTTAATTTTACCTGTATAGTAACCTTTATCTGATTTAACTCCTAACTCAAATATAAAATGGTTATTATATTTAAACGGAGATATCCCTCCTCTTGCATTAATTGTATATTTCTCAGACTCGGGAGTGCAGTCTTCAAGAATTTTTGTTAAAGCATTAAAATGATGTATAAGGGTTTGTTTTATTTCATCGGATGAATGTGCCGTTGCATGGTATATTGCTTTTGCAATCTGAACTCTGTCAAATTTAATACGTTCATCTCTGCCTTGAATATTATTATAAATACTTTGTATTTTACGTGATATTCCCGATGAATATCTTGCAAATGCCATTTCGGGTGCACTCATGTTTTTACGTTCTTCAGGATTTTCATATCTGTTAACGGAATCGTTAATTTTCCCCGAAACAAATTCAGGCTTATTCTTACCTGAATTTGAAGAACTGATAATTTTATCCGCTATGGGCTTAAATCCATAAGCCCAAATTGATTGGTCTTTTGCTGTATATTCTTTAACCTTTGAATTTTTGTCATGCATTTCTAGAAAAATTGTGGAATTTGTTTCTACACCTTTTTCATCTGTTACATATATACACCCTAAAGTATGTTCTGATTTATTTTTTGGCAGCATGCCTTTTTCCGTATGAAATTCAATAGTATATGTTTTATCTTTAGGAGTTTTTAGTTCCAATTCCCTTTTAAGTGTATTAAGCCCTGTTATCAGCCCTTTTTGAGTCTCTTTCGGACACAGAGCTATACTGTTTGTTATGGCAATCCTGTCTACCTTAACAGTACCTTTAAAACTTTGTATATTATTAATCGGGTTTATTCTCATTAATATTTACCTCTCTTTTTCTATTAAAACCCGAAAAAAATTTTTTTGTTATTTATTGTTTATTATTTGGCAAAGTTTTGTGTTTTTGAAATGCTTTTTGAATAGCTTTTGCGTTTCTGCAGAAAATTTCATCCTTTTTCATAAACCCTTTATTTATACTTGAACCTACAGAGCAATAGTTACAATATTCACAATAGTCATATTTAAAGCACTCTGTTAAGTTTTGAGTTATATATTTTTGTCGAAATTCAATCAGAGTCGTTTCTGCTATTTCTTTTAATGATGTTTCTTTTATATTCCCTAAAATATAATTATTGTATATACAAGGTGTAACATCTAAATTCGGCTCTACACTAAGTTGATTTCGACCGGAATTACAAATATAACCGTTATCTTTTTTGAATTTTTTATAATTTAGTGAAATGTCTATTTTATCAAAATAATATTTTTCCATTTCTTCTTCACTAAGCGCAGCATTATAATTATTATTTTGCGGTCTGTAGAAAAATAGGCACGAAGTTTCATATAATGAATTAATAGAATTGGCAAATTCTTTTACTTCGTTATTACATCCTGTATTATATGATGATAGAAAGTTTAATATTAGGACTTTTCTATTATTATTTCTTAATTTATTAATCACAGATAATGTCTTTTTTTGTGAACCTTTAATTGATGTTACATTATCATGTATTTTAGGGTTCAGGCTATATAAAGAAAGATGTATTGAATATGTGTACAAATCTAAAACTTTATTAAATAAATTTTCATCATCATATAATTGTTGTCCGTTTGTTAATATAATCAGATTTAAATATTTGCTTCTTGCATATCGAGCAATTTTTAAAAAATCTTTATTTAATGTACATTCCCCGCCTGTAAGCAAAATTTGATCAATACCTAAATTATATGCTTCATCAATAATTTTTTTTGCCTGTTTGAAACTTATTTTTTCATTATCTCTATCTTTAGGATTACAGCAATGCTTGCATTTTAAATTACATTTATATCCTAATACCAAACAAATTGTTCTTATATATTGATTTTTTGTTAAAATTTTACTTTTTATGTTATCATAATAAAAATAAAAGTCAGAATCTCTGCTTATTTTAAAAGATAAATAATTTTTGTCAGACTGTCTAAAATTTTTATTTATAAATATTAAATCTTTATCTTTTAATTCTGACAAAAAATCATCTAAAATATTTTCCAATCCGTTTTTTTTCGCATAATTATATAAAACATCATAATCTTTTTCTTTAACTATTATGTTCCACAATTCTGAAAGTTCATTTTTAACAGAGTATTCAATATTAGTTTTTATATTGAGTATAAAGCTTATTAAAATGTTTTTATCTTTTAGAAAGTAAGTTCTTGTACTGATATAATTCGGTATATTTATTTTCATTTTTTACGGTTTATAAACACAAGTACATTGACCAACTGTTGATTTTGGTCCTGTAGGAATATTAGAAGATGGAACCGAAGCTAATTTATATCCTTCACCAAATTCGACAATTTCGCCAAAGAATTTCTGTATTTCTTCAATAGACATATTTTCTAAATTTTTATCATCATTATTATTTTCCATATTAATTTCCTTTCAAATTTAATATTTTCCCAAATTTTATCTGATAATTACTCTGATTTTCAGGAAAAATAATAAAGCCTGAATATGGAGTAAATGTCATTTCACAGAAATAAAGCTTGTTGTTATTTATCATCCAATCTATACGAACAAATTTGAAATTTTTCGCAAGAATTTTACTTAATTCCGCAGCTTTTTTATTTATTTCACTACATTCTTTTTCTGTTAATGTGTCTAAATCGGAAAACTTTAAGTTAATATTTTTATAATTTTCATCCCAAGTTGAAACACTGCGTTGAGAATTTATGGTTTTATATTCTAATTCTTGAATTATTAGAGGCTTTCCGTTAAAACACCATATTTCAATTTCCCTATGTCCTTTATTATCATTTTCGTATAAAAAAGGTTCAATAATAATTTGAGGCTTAATCTTTATATATTGAGTTTCAAAATCACTCCACCCGAAAAAAGATTGTTTTAACCAACCATCTATTTTTGTTTTGGTTTGACCGTTAATAAGATTGTATTTAACAAAATTGGTCTTGTCTTTTATAATACACTGCCATTTGCACCCATGATTACATTTAATAACAAAACTTTCCGGCAGTTCATTAAAAGGAATATCATCAAACTTATTGCCAATCCAAAGTACGGGCTTTAAATACTCTTCTCCTATTTTTTCTTTAACCCAATCTCTAACAAGAACTTTATCCGTTAAAGTTGTTTTAATCGGTATATTATCATAAATCTTTAGCCATTGTATTTTTTCATTTATGGTTTTTGGGTGCTTTAAATTAAGTTTTTGTCCTGTTTTTATATAATAAGCTTCACAAAGATATTTAGGATAATCTTTTTCATCAAGGCTCATCATAAAATCATAATCAAAAACAGCTTGCCCGTTATTTCTTAATTTCTTAATATTGTAATAGTTGTTATTATTATTTTGTTTTAGTTTATCTTTTATAAATTCTAGAAGTGCATTCATATTTTCTTAATTCCGATAAATTTATATCTTGCAATTATATTATACATGATTAATGAAAACATGCAATCCCATGTTAATAAAGAATTATAACCTATAAATGTAATATAAATATTACGGTAATATTTATATTACATGACACCATGTAAATATGGGTATAAGAAAGTTAAGAAATACTATTGGCAAAAATATTAAAATGTTGCGTCTCGAAAGAGGATTATCACAAGAGAAATTGGCAGAATATGTTAATTTATCACGAGAACATTTATCTTGTCTTGAACGCGGTAAGTATTCCGTAAATCTTGAAACTTTATATAATATTGCGGAATTTTTTGATGTTGATATCAAAAAATTCTTTTAAATGTTTTATTTAACTTTTTCCGTTAAACCTTCGGGGATAAGCCTATATCCTCCGCCATAGATGGTTTCTATATATTTTTTACCGTTAGAGATTTTATCAAGTTTTGTTCTTATATGGCGCATATGTACTCTTATTGTTTCAACGGCATCATCGGCTTCATATCCCCATACGTCTTTTAAAATCTTTGCGCTTGATACCATATTCCCGTAGTTTTGCATTAAAAGATTAACGATGTCAAACTCAATAGGTGTAACCTTTGTCTTTTGTCCTTTTATTTCTATTGTATATGATTCGGGGATTAATGTTATATCGCCCTGCGTTAAAACTTCTTTTACGGCAACGGATTTTGGAATATTATTTGTTCTTTTTAAAAGAGCTTTTACCCTCATTAAAAGTTCTTCCATTTCAAACGGTTTTACTAAATAATCATCAACCCCTATATTAAACCCTTGGGCTTTATTTTGCAGCATATTTAAAGCCGTAAGCATAATAATGGGGATATCTTTTGTTGAGTCGTTTTCTCTTATCCTTTTTGCTACGGTGTATCCGTCGACTTCAGGCATCATAACATCAAGAATGATTAAATCGGGAAGCTCCTGTTTTGCCAAAGCATATCCCTTATTACCGTCAAATGCCGTTATTACATTATAATATGCAAGCTCCAAATTTACTTTTATAAGTTCGTTTATCGATGTATCATCATCTATTACTAATATTTTTGCCATATACCGCCTTTAAAATTGATTTTAATCTTTCCGTATTATTATAATTGCCTATTACGGCTTTTTTACCTTTCGCTGCTATTGATTGTGCTATATTTACATTCTTTAAATAAAAATTTATTTTATCAATTAAGTCATCAGTTGTTTTATAGGTTTCTATTTCATATCCCGATTCAAATTGTTTCTTAATAATATCATTATCGGGGGCAATTATAAATCCTCCCGAGGCTGCTATTTCTATAATTCTGTAATTTATACTCTTTTTATTTTCATTTTCCATATCAAGATTTATTTTTGATGAACTATATATTTGTGAAAGTTCTTTTTGATTTTCCACATATCCTCTGTAGGAATTTTTATAAAGTTCTAAAAAGTATTCATCAAGATATTTGTTTTTATATATTTCATCAAGGCTTTTATAAAAATCAAAAGACCTGCAGAAAAGATTTATGGGACCAAAATTTAATATTATTTTTGATAAAATTATTTCTCTTTTTGGGTAAGCAGGATTCCCCGCAAATGTAATATTGTACTTATAATCGTTAAATTTTGTTTTGTATTCCGATACATTTATTGATGGAATTAAAATATGATTTTGAGTTTTTGAGTCGAAGGAAAATATAAAATTATTTTTTTTGTTATAAAATTCCTTTGGAATATCACTTTTTAATTCAGCCAAATGAATAATATCGAACTCATAATTCTTAAAAAATTCAATAAGTTGTTCTTTTTGGCTCATATCCGTCCAAAAAATCATTACAATATCAGGCTTTATTTTGTTTATTTCTTCAATATTTAAGTCATAAGTTTTTTTCTCATAAACAAAATAATTTAATTCATGAAAACTTTTACTAAAGCCTTTAGAAATAAATTTGCCTTTGTTGTTATCGGAAATTACGATTAAAACTTTATCCATTTTTTTATTGTATCAGATTTATAAAAAAAGAGAGATGATTTTTCATCTCTCTTTTTTTATAGTTTTAAATTGAATTATTCAAGTTCAATAGCATTAACAGGGCAGCAATCTGCAGCTTCTTTAACGCAATCTTCATTACCTGAAATTGCCCCTGCATTAACCTGTGCTTTATCATCTACTGAAAAAACTGCATCGCATACAGATTCACAAGCGCCGCATGCTATACAACTGTCATTAACTGTTACTTTCATTATTTTCTCCTTTTTTATGTAGTACTTTTTTCAAAGCATATTTTTATTATATCATCAAAATATAAATTGAAAACATGTTATTTTGTACTGCCTGCAAGAAGCATTTTGTCTATGCTTTTTCTGGCTTTTTCAATAATATTTTTATCTAAGGTAATCTCATTTTGTTCTGTTTCAAGGGTATATAAAATATCGTCAAGCGTGTTGTGCTTCATATTCGGGCAGATAATATTTTCATTAATCAATATAAATTCTTTTTCCCAATTATAAAGTTTACTGTCGCGGTTTAGCCTGTCAACTACGCCTTTTTCCGTTGCAATTACAAATTGTTTTTTATCACTTTTCTTTGCAAATTCCATAATTTCTTTTGTAGAACCAACAAAATCAGCGAGTTTAGATACTTCGGTATGACATTCGGGGTGTGCAAGAATTAAAGCTTCAGGGTATGTTGCTCTTGCTTTTTCTATGTCTTCCGTGCGAATTCTCAGATGAGTAGGGCAAAATCCGTTAAATGTAATGACTTCAACATTATTTAACTTCGTTTCAACCCATTTGCCGAGGTATGTATCGGGCGCGAAAAGAACTTTATTTGTATTAAGGCTTTTTACTATTTCAACCGCATTTGAGCTTGTACAGCAAATATCACATTGGGCTTTAACTTCTGCCGTTGAGTTAATGTAACAAACAACGGGAAGATTTGGGTTTTTTGCTTTAAATTCTTGGAGTTTCTCAACGTCAATCATATCTGCCATAAGGCATCCCGAGTTCATATTGGGGAGTAAAACTTTTTTTTTGGGCGATAAAATCTTTGCGCTTTGCGCCATAAAGTATACGCCTGCAAATACTATTATATCCGCATCCGTTTTTGCTGCCATTTTGCTTAAATATAATGAATCTCCGACAAAATCAGATACTTCGTCTATTTCTATATTTTGGTAGCAATGGGTTAAAATTACCGCATTTTTTTCTTTTTTTAATTTGTTAATTTTTTCGACTAAATTCATATCTGCCCTTTTATTAAAGTCATTAAATTACAACAATACGCTCAAGTCAAGCATCTTGGTTATATATTAAACCATGCTTTAATTCTTTCTGAAATATAGTCAAAAGAGTTAATATTTTCTAAATGTTTTGGAGTAATATTTTTTGAATAAATTAAGATAGGAACTCTTTCTCTTGTATGGTCTGTACCTTTAACGGTCGGGTCGCAGCCATGGTCTGCCGTAATTATTAAAAGGTCATCTTCTCTCATAGCATTCATAAATTCAGGCAAGTATGAGTCTATTTCTTCTATTGCTCTTGCGTAACCGACTGGGTCGTTTCTGTGTCCGTAGAGCATATCCGTATCTACTAAATTGGTAAATATAAATTCCTTATCATAAGTTTTTATATCGTATTTGGAGGTTTTAAGTTCATCAAGATTTAATTCATTTCTTAAGGCTTTTAGTGTAATTTCAAGCCCCTCTGTGTTGCCTCCCGTATGTATTGCATGAGATATGCCTTTACCTACAAATATATCTTCAATTTTTCCTATGCCTAAAACTATACCGTTATTTTTAAGGATAATATCGCAGGTGGAATCTTTAAAAGGTTCAACGGAGTAATCACGTCTTAGAGCGCCTATTCTTGTGGGCTTTCCATCTATCATACGATACGGGCGTGCTATTACTCTTGATACGTTGTATTCATCCGTTAGTATATTTCTTGCTATTGTGCAGTATTCATATAATTTTTCTACAGGGATAATATCAATATCAACAGCTATTTGGAATACGCTGTCTGCACTTGTGTAAATAATGGGGAATTTTGTCTTTTCGTGCTCTTTGTGCAGGTCTTCAATAACCTTGGTGCCTGATGCCGGATAGTTAGCGAGAATCCCTCCGCAGTTTGTTTCTTTTATAAATCTGTCAATAATTTCAGGAGGAAAACCTTGCGGGTAAACTTTAAAAGGTTTATCTAAAATCAGCCCCATCATCTCCCAATGACCTGTTGTTGTATCTTTACCTTTTGAAGTTTCTTTCATTATCCCGTATTGAGCTATAGCGTTAGGGTTTTTATCTATGCTTTTTACGTTATCAAGGTTCCCTAAACCAAATTTGTATAAATTCGGGCAATTTAGGCCGTTAACATATTTAGCTACGTTACATAAGGTATTGCACTCAATTGTATCTCCGTATTGAGCGCAGTCTTCCATCGCGCCTATCCCCATGGAATCTATTACTATTACTATTGCTCTTTTCATATATAAACTCCCGTTAACTTATTAATTATATAATAAAAAAAGTTCTGCTTTTGTCCAGAACTTTTTAACTAATCCCTAATCTCACTCTCAATTATTAATTTTTTTTAATTAATGTCTAACTTTTATATACAATCCCTTATCTTCTCTCAAGTATTAAGCCATCACTCCTTCCCTCTCGTTGTGGTTTTTCTCTCAGTGTTTAAATAGTAAAACTTCAATAAGACTTACACAAGCTAAATATTTTTAATCATTTTTTACAAATGACCATGCCCTTAGATTTTAGTGTTCAAAAAAAGTTTTACAATTAGTAATAATGCATTTTTTAAAAATTTTTGAAAAATTTAACTTGACAGTGTCATGTTCAATCTGCATTTTACTTGCGCCAATTTACTATAAAAATAGCAGTTTTTTGATTGTTACAGGCATGTTTTCATGCTTATAATATTTTATAATAATTTAGTGAGGTATATATGATATTTAGATTTTTAACATCAGGCGAGTCGCATGGTAAATGTTTAAATGCAATAATTGAGGGGGTTCCGTCAGGAGTTAAGCTTGATATTGAATTTTTAAATAAAGAATTGGCAAGAAGGCAGATAGGATATGGGCGCGGCGGAAGAATGCAGGTAGAAAATGACCGTGTTCAAATTCTTTCGGGTGTTAGACACGGAATATCTACGGGTGCTCCAATCGCTTTAATGATTGAAAATAAAGATTGGGATAACTGGCAGATACCTATGAGTGTTTTACCTGTTGAACAGACTGAAGAAAATATAAAACTAATAAATGATAAAAAAATAAAAAATGTTCGCCCTGGACACGCAGATTATGCGGGGGCGCTAAAATACAATCATACGGATATAAGAAATATTCTTGAACGCTCAAGCGCAAGAGAAACAGCTTCCAGAGTCGCAGTTGGCGCTGTTGCAAAAACAATTTTAAAAGATTTTGATATAGAAGGTTTGTCTTGTGTTACTCAAATTGGCGAAGCAAAAGCGGATTTACCTTCTGATATATTTGAATTAAAAGAAAAAATTGAAAGTTCTGATTTAAGAACTTTTGATGATGCTTTATATGAAAATATGAAGAAAGAAATTGATAAAGCTAAAGAAAACGGGGATACTTTAGGAGGTAAATTTACCGTTGTATTTAAAAATCTGCCTGTAGGGCTCGGGTCGTTTGTTCATTGGGACAGAAAATTGGATGGGCTTATAGCTCAAGCGGTTATGAGTATACCTGCAGTTAAATCCGTTGAAATCGGTATTGGGTCAAAGGCTGCTCAAACTTTAGGTCATGATATGCATGATGAAATTTATATAGAAAACGGTAAGTATATACGTAAAACAAATAATTCCGGCGGAATTGAAGGCGGGATGACTAACGGAGAAGATATAATAGTGAGCGCTGTTATGAAAGCAATCCCGACTATGAAAAAGCCGTTAAATTCTGTTGCTATAGATAAAAAGGAAAGTGTTCAGGCGCATTTTGAACGTTCAGATACCTGCGCTGTTGCGGCTTGCAGTGTTGTTGCGGAAGCTATGATTGCTATTGTTTTAGCTGATGCAATGATGGAAAAATTTTCTCATGACAGTATCTCTGAGATGAAATCTGATTATGAAAATTATTTAAAAAGGATTGCAGAGAGGTAATATATGAATATTGCACTTATAGGAATGCCTGGTTCGGGTAAAACTACTATTGCTCTTCTGCTTAAAAAAAACTTACCTTTCTATTCCTTAGTTGATACCGATGACTTAATTGTTAAAAAGGAAAATTCTTCAATTAACAATATTTTTGCTAAATATGGTGAAAAATATTTTAGGGAGCTTGAAACAGATATACTGGAAAAAATTTTATCCCTTGATACTCAAATTATATCAACAGGCGGCGGAATTATTCTATCCGATAAAAATATTGAGCTTTTAAGAGAAAAATCTTTTGTTGTGTATTTAAAAGCAAAACAGGAAACTCTTTTTAACAGGGTAAAAAATAATAACGAAAGACCTCTTTTAAATACCGAAAATTTACGTGAAAAATTAAGTAAATTATATATAGAGCGCGCTCAAAGATATGAAAAAGCTCATTGTATTCTTGACACTGATAATAAAACTCCTGATATAATAGTTAAAGAGATTTTAAAGGTGCTTGATGGAAAGAATTGAAGTTAAAATAAGGGCGCAAAAAGAAAGTTCATACCCTATCCTTATTGGAGAAGGACTTTTAAATGACCCTTTTAAATATATAAAAGAGTGTACAAAGGCAAATAAATTTTTGGCGGTTACAAATGAAACTATAATGCCTCTTTATGGAGATAAACTGCGCCAAGAATGTCTGAAATATATAGTTTTACCTGACGGCGAAATGTATAAAACCACGGATACTCTGAATAGAATTTTAGATAAGGCTCTTGAACTGAAATTGGAACGCCGTGATTGTATTATAGCGCTTGGAGGCGGGGTAATCGGAGACATGGCGGGTTTTGCCGCTTCCATATATCAAAGGGGAATTGACTACATACAAATTCCGACTACACTTTTGGCTCAGGTTGATTCATCTGTCGGCGGTAAAACGGCTGTTAACCATTCTTCAGGTAAAAATATGATAGGTGCTTTTTATCAGCCAAAACTTGTTTTATCCGATACTTTGACACTTGATACACTTGATGAACGTCAATTTAAAACGGGTTTAAGCGAAGTAATTAAGTACGCTTTTATTGAAAAAACTTGCAGTTCTGAACAAAACTATAATTTGATGGAATTTTTGGAAAATAACAGAGAAAAAGTTTTTTCAAAAGATAAAGATATATTGAAAGCTTTAATAAAAATATGTTGTGAACTGAAAAGTGCCGTGGTAAACCAAGATGAAAAAGAAAAAGGGCTGAGAGCTATATTAAATTTTGGGCATACATTTGCTCATGCTATTGAAAATATTACTCATTATGAAAAATATACCCACGGTGAAGCTGTTTCTATCGGGATGAAAATGATTTTTGATTTCGCTTTAAAATCAGGCAAAATTAATAAAGAGTATTACAATAGAGCAATTTCTCTCATAAAAAATTACGGACTTGTTTGTGATTTGGACTTTAAACCAGATATAGAAGAATTTTATCAGGTCATGACTTCGGATAAAAAAGTTGATAATGCTTCTATTCGTTTTATACTTCCGGTTAGTGAAAAAGAAGTAAAAATAGAAAGCGGATTTGATAAAAAACTCCTTTTAGAGGGTATTTTATAATTGTAATAAATGCTATAATGTAAAAGTGAGTTGAATAAGGGGTTTATATGAAGATATTAATTTCTAATGATGACGGTGTAATGGCTGAAGGCATTAAGGCTTTAGTCAGTGAACTTAGTAAAGAACATGATGTATATGTAGTTGCGCCCGATAGAGAACGCAGCGCGGCAGGTCATTCGTTAACGCTTCATACCCCTATAAGAGTTGAGGAACTTGAGTCAAAGTTTGGGGCAAAACGTATTTGGATAACAAGCGGAACCCCCGGAGACTGTGTAAAAATAGGAATTAATGCAATTCTATCCGAGGAAGAAAAACCTGATATAATTATTTCGGGTATAAACCATGGACCTAATTTAGGTACTGATATTCTATATTCGGGTACTGTAAGCTGTGCTATGGAAGGTGCTATGATGGGGTATCCGAGCGTTGCTGTTTCTTTAGCCAGTATGTCATCAGAACCTGAACTTTTCCAAAATGTAGCTAAATTTGTTGCTAAATTTTTGCATAAAATTAAAGAATTTAACTTTCCTCCTAAAACCATATTAAATATAAATGTTCCCGGCTTAATGCCTGAGGACTTGGCAGGTGTCGCAATAACCCGCTTGGGCGGTAAAATGTTTACGGATGAATATGATAAAAGAGTTGACCCCAGAGGTAAAGTTTACTATTGGATGGCAGGAGAGCTTATTAAAGCTTGTGAAAATGATGACTCAGATATTAATGCAATGAGATGGAATAAGGTTTCTATTACTCCTATTACATTTGAAATGACTCATGCAAGTGTTATGCCCGAGCTTGAAAAAGCTCTTTGCAGAGAAAACATTATTGACTGGAATTAATTTAGTATTGCCCCAGATTCTTTAAATGCTCTATCTTGGGATTATTTAATCCTACTATTGCTATACCGTCAAATCTAAAAGCTTTATATTTTTTTTCGCACTTGCTTAAGTATCCTGATATTGCAGTATAAATTTTTCTTATTTTACTTTGTGTTATTGCTTCAAATGGATGCCCGTAATTGAGATTGGTTCTTGTTTTAACTTCAATAAAGACTATCGTGTTACAGTCCTCTGCAATAATATCAATCTCGGCATTTTTAGAATAATGCCAATTTTTTTCAATTATTCTATAGCCGAGTTTTTCAAGATATTCACAAGCAAGTTTTTCTCCCTGCCTGCCTTTTTCCGTATTAAATTTTGCACTCATAATTTGATTATATCAAAAGTTTGTGATAATAATTAAAATATGAAAGAAAACAAAAAAACAGTTTTAATAACGGGCGCATCAACGGGGATAGGCAGGGCTATTGCCATAAGACTTGCAAAAGAAGGTTATAAAGTCTTTGCAGGTATAAGGAAAAAAGTTGATAAAGAAGAAATTGAAGGTCTTGATAAAAATATACAAGGTGTTTACCTTGATGTTACAAATTCGGGCAGTATTGAAAAAGCTTTTTGGTATGTTATAAAAAATACGGACAAGATAGATGTATTAATTAATAATGCCGGAATAGTTGAAGCATCTCCCGTTGAATGTTTAGATATTAAAAGATTAAAAGAACAGTTTGAAGTTAACACATTTGGTGCTTTGGCAGTTGCACAGAAATTTTTACCGTTACTGGCGGGTTCAAGAATTATTAATATGAGTTCTGACGCGTCTACCGGGTTATTCCCTTATATATCGGCATATTGTGCTTCAAAACGTGCTTTAGATATTCTCTTTAACTCTTTTTATCTTGAAAATAAAGACAATATTAAAGTTATATCCATAAAACCCGCTTCAATAAAGACTCCTATATGGAATAAATCCGCTAAGCGCGCAAGAGATTATTTTGACGGAATTAATGAAGCCGTAAGGCAAAAATACGAAAAAGATTTGTTAATTTTAGAAAAAAATGCTTTGGATAATAACACGAAAGGGCTTGAAGTTTATACTGTTGTTGATACGGTTGTTAAAGCAATTAAGGCTAAAAATCCAAAAGCTTCTTATAATGTCGGTTTTGATGCAACATTAGCTCAATGGGTTTCTAAATTACCGATTGAATTATCTAACAGATTAATTAAAGGCAGGCTTAAAATATAGTCAGTCGGGTGATTGATGTTGATTTAAATTTTTTATTTATTAAAGTTATGAATAAAATTTATATTATAATCGTAACTTTAGTTGTAGTAATATTAGGCTTTTTCGTTTATAACAAAATGTCATTTTTGAATATTGTTGTTAAGTTTGACGATTTAGAGCCTTTTGATAAAAAAATGAATGTATATTATAAGGGATTTAAAATAGGAAAGACTACAAAAATTTATCCCGATCCCGATTATAAAAATACATATATTAATTTAAAAATTCATCCTCACGATATAAAACTGCCCGATAATATAACGGCAAAGATTAAAAATAATAAGACAACACGTTACATTAATATATTATATCCCGACTCACCTTCCTTAACCAAAATCAAAAATGATGATGTGATACATGGTAGTGTTGTTAAAGACTTAGACAGCTTGTTGAATGAAGACGGAGTCGGAGAAATTATTTCGGATGCTGCAAGCTTAATGGAGTCAGCTACTCAGGCGGCACAAAGTTTAAATGCTATATTTGTTCAGGTAAACGGAATTATTTCCGATATGAGAAAAGATATTCTTTTAACCGCTTCAAATTTAGCTAAAACTTCTTCAAATTTAGAAAAAATGTCAGCATCTTTAAATGCCTCAATGTCGGAAGAACAGCTTAAAAGTTCTGTTGATAATATTGAAAAAACTACAGAAAATATAAAAGAAATAACGACTCAAATAGATAAAACAACAATGCCTATAGTAAATTCAGCTATGTGCAATATAAATGCCACCACAAAAAATATAAATATAATCTCGGGCGGAATAAAAAGAACGTTGCAGAAAAAAATGGGACTGGGGAGATTGTTATTCGGTAAACCCGTTGATAATCAATGTAATTGATGAGATTCGATAAGAACCGTCAATACGGAGATATCCGCGGGTTTAACTCCGCCTATTCTTGAAGCCTGACCTAAAGTAACAGGACGGATTTTATTTAATTTGTCGCGCGTTTCTATAGATATATGTTTTATTTTGGAATAATCTATATCAGAGGGTATTCTGATTTTTTCGAGTTTATCCGACATATTTACCTGTTGAATTTGCCTTTTTATATAGCCTTCATACTTAATTTTTACTTCAACCTGTTCATAAATGTCGCTTGAGTATCCTAAGTTTTTTGTTTTTTCATCAAGCTCTTTTAATATTTCATAGGTTATGTTTGGTCTTTTTAAGAGTTCTGAAAGCTTCATACCCCTATCAATATTTTCATCATATTTTGCTAATATTTTATTTACATCTTCTGTTGCGGAAATTTTATCGTTGTTCAGCCTGATTATTTCATTTTCAATAGTTTCTTGTTTCTTTAAAAATGCATTATATCTTTCATCGCTGATAAGTCCTGCTTCATAACCGATTTTTGTAAGCCTTTCATCTGCGTTATCTTGTCTTAATAAAAGTCTGTACTCGGAACGTGATGTAAGCATTCTGTATGGTTCATCAATATCTTTTGTAACCAAGTCATCAACAAGAGTGCCTAAGTAGGAAGAATCTCTTGAAAGTGTAATCATTTCTTTATTTTGAAGATATTTTATTGCATTAATCCCTGCTAAAAGCCCTTGAGCTGCAGCTTCTTCATAGCCTGAAGTACCGTTAATCTGCCCTGCACAGAATAAACCTTTAACAAGTTTTGTCATAAGAGTATGAGTAAGCTGAACTGCGGGCATGTAGTCATATTCAACCGCATACGCTGGTTTCATAACGTGAACGTTTTCTAACCCCGGAAGTGATTGAAGCATTTGTATTTGAACCTCTGCAGGCAGGCTTGTTGAAAAGCCCTGAACATACATTTCGTATGTATTTTTGCCTTCTGGCTCAATAAATATATGATGTGAAGGGTTATGTGCAAAACGAATAACTTTATCTTCTATAGATGGGCAGTATCTTGGACCTATTCCGTGAATTAAACCCGAGTACATCGGTGATTTATCAAGATTATTTTTTATAATTTCGTGAGTTTTTTCAGTGGTTCTTGTAAGCCAGCACGGATACTGTTTTAGAATGGGTCTATTTGGTAAAAATGAAAAGAAATGAGGTATTTCATCCCCCGGTTGAATAACCATTTTATCAAAATCAATAGTTCTTGCGTCAACTCTTGCAGGAGTGCCCGTTTTTAATCTGCCTGTTTTAAATCCCAGTTTTTGCAGGGAAGGCGAAAGTCCTTTTGCGCTGGCTTCTCCTAGTCTTCCGAATTCTAAATATTGAAGACCGACCCAAATTCTTGCTTCAAGTGATGTACCCGTAGTTAAAATAACGCAGGGTGCAAGGTATTCCTGCCCGAATTCGTCTTTAAGTCCTTTTACTTGTCCGTTTTCAACGAGTAGCTCGGTCATAGTACATTGTTTTAGAGATAAATTTTCTTCACTTTCCAGCATATTTCTCATAAAACGCATATACTCTTTTTTATCCGATTGTGCTCTGAGTGCTCTTACTGCAGGACCTTTTGAAGCATTAAGCACTTTTAACTGCATATAAGTAGCATCGGCAGCTATTCCCATAATACCACCAAGAGCGTCAATTTCTCTTACAAGACAAGATTTAGCAGGTCCTCCTATCGCAGGATTACAAGGCATTACTGCAATATTATCAAGATTTAATGTTGCAAGCAGAGTCTTAGCCCCAAGTCTTGCACAAGCTCTTGACGCTTCACATCCTGCGTGTCCCGCACCTACTACTATCACATCGTACTTAAACATAGTTTCATTATATTCTAAACATAATTCATTATATACAGTTAATTTTGTAAAATATTTGACAAAAAATCTTAATAAATTCTCAAAATCGCATGACAAAAATTTTTATAAGAATTATTATAATATTGTATTTAATCTTTAAGGAGATGGGACTATTAATTCGACTATTGAAAATAAATATAATAAGTTTTTTTTAGAAAGCACCAGCCTTAGCTCTTTAGCTTTTGATGATGATAAATTTAGCTCCCTAAGTACATCCGCTATGCTTGCAAGAGGAGAAGTTCCGGATAGCCACAGACGAGTTGCAGATAATTATATGGTTATAAAAAAAGTATACGGCACTCCTGTTGTTCATTCTAAAATATCAGCTAAAGAAAAAGCTCTGCTTAATAAATATGATTTTAACCCTCTTGAATATTCTACAATTAAACAGATTAATGAAGAATTATCTTTTTTAAAAAAATGGTCTATGTCTTTAGAAAAAAATCTTAGAAATGATGCTGATGAGATCATACAAATCAGAGCAAAAGAACTTAAATCTTTAATTGCATCCAGATATGTTAATATTTCAGGCGAAATATATTCCGGTTATAAAGCTATTGAAAGATATTTTGAAGAGATTTCAAAATACTAAAAATATTCTTTTAAACACAAAGCGAGTTCTTCAGCCTTATTAACGGCAAGTCGTTGCAGTTCTTCATTTTCAAAGAAGTCATCAGCTGAAATATAATCTTTAACAAGTTTTCTGGCGTAGCTTCCAAGAGCAACTCCATCGATATCAACATTACATTCTTTTGCCAGTTTTGTTGTTTTGGAATTTGTTCCGCCTGAAAGTATAAGAAAAACATTAAGACCTGAGTTTCTTATCAATTCACCGAAAGCAACAGCCTGCAGGGTCGATTTGTAATCGTCTTTTCCTCCAGACATTGGTTTACCATCGGCTTGAAGTATCATAAAATCTTCTTTTAATCTCATTGTTTTAATAAGTTCTATAAGTTCATCATCGCCAAGTTTTGAACGGTCAAGGCAGATGCTTAAAACTTCGTTGTAAATAGATTTTATCCTTGAATATGCGTCAAGTATTGCTTGTTTATCAGAGCTTGTACAATGAAATTCCACACAGTCTATATCCTCAGATATTAAAGGTAAAAGCATTCCATACGGTGTTTTATATTTGTGTTCCGTAATTATAGCTTCATAAGGGCATTTATCAACGCATTTAATACATCCTATGCAATTTTTTTCATTGATTTGAACTTTTGCATCTTCAATATAAATAGCGCCTTGAGGGCATATATTAATACAGGAAGAACAATTTGTACATTTTTGTTTGTTAATAACGGCTTTAGAAAGATGAACATCCTCCTGCATTCCTACACTTATGCATATTAATACGTTATCTTCTTTCCCTGCTTGTTTTATACCCTTTTTTGCGGCATTAATTACTTCTATTTTTGCGCTTATATCTATCATATTAAAGCCGGCTTTTGAATACACATAAGCAAGTTTTTCTATTTCTTTTAAGTTTTCATTTCCTGCGCCGCATATAAGCTTTAAACATTTATTATTATTTAATATATTTGTTAATTTATTCATATCCGTATTATATAATAAACTAATAAAAGGAGAAAAAATGAATACTATAAATGCAGATAAATGTTTATTTTTAATTATTGACGTTCAGGAAAAGCTGGTTAACATGCTTGAAGATAAAAGCGTGGGAGAAAATGCAATAAAACTTGCTAAAGCTATAGGAATATTAAATCTGCCTGTGCTTGTTACAGAACAGTATCCAAAAGGACTCGGAAGTACATTAACTGAAATAAAATCCGCATTAAAAAATGCAAAATATATTGAAAAAACAAAATTCAGCGCAGTTAGAGAAGAAAGTTTTTTATCTCTTTTGGAAAATAAAAAACAGGTTGTTATATTTGGTATTGAAACACATATTTGTGTTCTTCAAACCGCTATGGATTTATTAAATAAAGGCTTGGAGGTTTTTGTAGTTGCAAGTGCTTCAGGTTCAAGAAAAGAAGAAGATAAACAAAATGCCTTAAGGCGTTTGATGCACGCAGGCGCTCAAATTGTAACAGTTGAAATGGTATTATTTGAACTTTTGGAATCTTCAAAACATCCTAATTTTAAAGAAGTGCAGGCACTTATAAAATAAAGTTATATCAAATCAAGTTTTATTAAATCAAGTTAAAATATAAGCTTTTAATGGCATATATGTAACTTTGTAATTTTGCTTACCGAAACAACTGCAAGGCTTCGTCTGTTTGAACGTTAGTGAGTTACGAAGCCTAAAGTTGAGGTTAGCAAAATAAAAGTGAAATATCAGACATTAAAAACTTATATTTTAACTTGTATAGTTTTATTTTTTTTATTTACGCTCATCCATAAGATTTTGCAGGCGTTCATACAGTTCAAAATTTGTGTTGAGCTGTTTAGCACGTTTTTTTGCATAATCAACAAGTTTATAAATGTGTTCGGGTATATTATTTTTATTTTCAAGATACCAGTTTTCTTCAATATCAAGAACTGTTGTATATAGTCCGGCGTCATAATTGGCTTTTAACCAATTTTCTATTTCTTCGATTGTGTCATTAATCCCCGGTATTATAATAAATTTGGCGCTAACAAGATATCTGCCTAAAAAAGTAGTTTGAAGTGCGTATTTTCTTATGGTGTCGCGTACTTTATCATAGCAGGAAATTTGTTTAATTTTTTTGAAAGTTTCTCTGCTCCCTGAGTCAACAGATACTACAACATAGCCTCTTATTTCATTTATGGCTCTTGCTAAGGCGGGACTATATATTATACCTGAAGTATGGGCTCTTATTCCCCAAAAATAGTTATCAAGAAGGTAGGTAACAATATCTTCAAACTCGTCAAGCAGTGTGGGTTCACCTCCGCCGAAGGAAATTATTCCCCCCGGGCGCAGTATAGACTTTTCATACATTTCTTTAATTATGGGTAAAACCTGATATAATCTTTCTTTTGCAAAATCTTCCGGATGTTTTGCCGCAAAACAGTATATACATTTTGAATTACAATTTGTAAAGTGGCTGATATACAGGTTATCAATATAGCGTTCACTATCCCATTTTGCTTCTTTTAAATAAGGACAAGATACACACCCTTTGTTGATTTTTCCTTTTTTATGGAATTTCCTGAACATATCTTTTATTTTAAAGATTCTGTCCCAATCAATTTTTTGCCCGATATAATTATTTCTTATTACGGCTTGGCTGCTACCCTCATGTCCGCAATGGCAGCACATTGCAAGTTTATAACTGAAAAATACAAGCCCGTGTTCTATCCAAGGGCAGCTATAGTAATGACCTTCTTTTTTACTGACAAATTTTTCGTTATAAACAAACATTATATTTCCGACCTGCTTTCGGTTAAATTATATAATATATTAGCTCGCGGTGAAAATTCAATTGTTAATTCATTATACTGTGAGATATTTTTAGCGAACTTTAGTAACTCTTTCAGATATTCGGGAATTGAATTTTTAACTGTTTCAAACCATTTTTTATCAATATCAAGTATAAGTTTTCTTACTCCTAAATCACGTGATAAGATGTACCAATCTAAAATTTCTTTTTGATTATCATTAATTCCCTGAATAATTGTATATTTAAAAACCACCCCGATGTATTCAAGCTCTTGGAATGATATATATCTTTTAATTGTATTCATGGCTATATCATATTTGTTGATGCCTTTAATTTTTCCGTAGATATATGAGCATCCGGCATCAAAAGGGACAATAACCCGAGCAATTTTTTTGCCAATGGCTTGGGCAATACTTTCACAATACCTGAAGGCAGGAGTGTTAATTGTAATATTTTCAAAACCGTA
>CANQJQ010000009.1 GCA_947624265.1 Candidatus Gastranaerophilales bacterium | reverse complement strand
ACTCCTTTTTCTATAAAATCAAAATCAATTATTAAATTTAAAGCGGCAATACAAGCTATTGCAATATTTATACCGATACTTAACTCGGATGTACTTGTAAAATAAGGTATATTTACATTAAAGAATGTAAGAATAAAAGCTATCAAATAAAAAACTGCAATAGCAATGGTGGCTGTAAATATTACCGCACGAAATTTTTCTGTAGCTCTGATTAAATTCATTTTATATAGAGCAGCCATAATAAATACAACAATAAAAGTCATCGAAATGGCTTGAATTACAATTCCCGGGAAGGATGCTTCAAAGAAGCAGGAAATTGCAGACAAGGCTGCACCTTGAGAAAAAGCATATACAGGTGCCAAGTACGGAGTAGCTTTAACTTGAAATGTAATAACTATTGCACATATAAACCCGATAATTATACCTGCAATCATCATAATATTTACGTAATCAAAATGTTGTAATGAAAATTGATAATAAACTGCACCCGCAGAAAGCAGCATAACTATAGAAAGAAGCAATAATTTATTCATTGTTCCGCCGATAGTCATTGGTCTATCCGCAATTGCATAAGCATTTTCAAAAACATTATCTCTTAATATAGGATTTGAACTTTTCATTTTACCTCCATAAATTATACACGTAGATTATATCACATTTTTACAGTGTATGAGATTATCATGGATGGCAATGAAAGGTTAAAAATGAAAGTACAAATAAAAGATATCATAGCAAGACAAATATTGGATTCGAGAGGAAATCCTACTATAGAAACCGATGTTATATTATCTGACGGAACGATAGGAACTGCTTCTGTTCCCGCCGGTGCTTCAAGAGGTAAATGTGAAGCAATTGAGTTACGAGATAACGATAAATTTTTGTATCACGGTAAAAGTGTATATAAAGCTATAGATAATATTAAAAAAATTATAAAACCCGCTCTTACGGGAAAAAATCCCTTTAACCAAAAAGAAATTGATTTAATAATGCTGGAAAAAGACGGTACGAGCAATAAATCAAAACTTGGAGCAAATGCCGTATTAAGTGTATCTCTGGCTACGGCAAGAGCATGTGCAAAATTTGAAAATATTCCTTTGTTTAGATATTTGGGAGGAATTTTTGGTACAACCATGCCTATTCCGATGATAAATATCATTAATGGCGGGGCTCATTCAAATAATAATTTAGATTTTCAAGAATTTATGATACAGCCGATAGTCAGTTGTGATATGCGCGAGAGCATTAAAATGGGAAGTGATGTATTTCATGAACTGAAAATTTTGCTGGATAAAAACGGATATTCAACCTCGGTTGGGGATGAAGGCGGATTTGCTCCTAATTTTGCTTCTAATAATGAAGCTGTTGAGTTTATTTTAACTGCTATAAAAAATGCAGGTTACACTGTAAATGAAATTAAAATTTGCCTTGATGTTGCAGCAAATGAACTATATAAAGAAGGAAAATACATACTTAAAAACGAGGGTAAAGAATTATCCGCAAAAGAAATGATAAATTATTTACATCAATTAACAATAAACTATCCGATAATTTCAATAGAAGACGGATTAGCGGAAGATGATTTTGACGGATGGCGTGAATTAACATGCACTTTAGGTAAAAAGTGCCAAATCGTCGGAGATGACTTATTTGTTACAAATTATAACAAATTAGAATATGGTATATTAAGCAATCTTGCAAATGCAATATTGATTAAGCCAAACCAAGCCGGAACACTATCTGAAACATTGGATACAATTCTATTGGCGCAAAAATACAATTATAAGACAATAGTTTCACACCGTTCGGGTGAAACGGAAGATACTTTTATTTCGGATTTGTCTGTAGCTGTTAATTCCTCTCAAATAAAGACAGGCTCTATGAACAGAGGTGAAAGAATATCCAAATACAACAGATTATTAAAGATAGAAGAAGAAATAACAATTTGATAATATATTTTTTTTATTTTAGAATTAATTAGCCGTGCTCCATGGGGACTTAGCGGATCTCTCGACCCGAACGCCATAAATGCGGGATGCAGAGCCTACCGTGAGGCACGTAAAAATAAAGCGGATTATATCTTTATTGTTGATAGTATAATTAAGTATGGCGTAAGCCGTTGAACCGTGTCAGGATGGGAACATAGCAGCACTAAAACGTAACTTGCGGGTGTATTTTCTTATAAAGTAGATAAACTTATTTGAAACCTTATTTTTATATGACGATAGGTAGTGGCACGGTTTTTATTTTTTTTCTGCATTTTTTAATTCTGTTTTTAATGTATCTATATCACCCGTATAGGTATCTTGTCTTTTTATTGCATATTTTAAATATTTTATATAATTAATTTTATTATTTATTTTTTCAAATACTTTTGACAGCAAATAATATAAATCCGCTTCTTCCGGCAGTAAGTGTATTGTTTGTCTTATGATTTTCTCTGCTCCGGAATAATTTTTCTTTTTGCATAAAAGTTTTGTAATTAATTTTACCGCTTTAATATCTAATGGGTTTGTTTTAATTGTTTTTTCCAAATATAAAACAGCTAAATCTTCTTCTCCTCTTTCTATGTGGATTGAGGCAATATTATAATATGCCCAGCTGTAATCAGGATTTTGTTTTGTTATCTCGGTATAGAGTTTTAAACTTTTATCTGTATTACCAATTTGTTTATATTCGTATGCAAGATAAAATTTTGCATATATATCATCATTATCAAGTTCAATAGCCTTATTTAGATATTGAATGGCTTTATCGTGATTTTTTATTTTAGAATATATCTCGCCCAGATGAAATAAGGAATTTTCATCCTCAGAATCAGCCTCGATAATTTTTAAAAACAATTCTTCCGCAGAGTCAAAACGGTTATTTTTTATGTATAATGTCCCCAAATTATACATAATATCAATATCTTCAGGCTCAAGTGATAAAGCTTTCTCATAAGCTTTAATTGCTTCATCATAATATTTTAATTTTTCTAAAATAATTCCTATGTTATATAAAACCACATAATTATCAGGATTGAGGTCATTCAGATGTTTAAAATGCATTAAAGCTTCTTCATTTTCTCCGATATTTGACAGCTCAATTGCACATTCTTCAATAACATTAATATCATCAGGATTTTGATTAATTTTATTTCTTAATTCCGTTAATTTTTCATTAACCATATTATATATCCGCCTATTCTTCTAATATCAATTCATTCATAGCAATAGGAATATAGTCAATAACATCAGAAGCTAAAACACAATACTGTGTTAAATCATAAGAAGCTATATCGCCCGATAAACCATGCAGGAATACTCCAAGCTTTGAAGCGTCTAAAATACTTAAATTTTGTGCGCATAATCCCGAAATTATTCCTGTTAAAACATCGCCTGTTCCGGCTTTTGCTAATGCGCTATTGCCTGATTGGTTGTAATATATTATATCTCCATCGGTAACAATAGTGTTATGACCTTTTAATACAGTTATGCATTCAAACGTTTGAGAAGCTATTCTTGCATATTTTTCTTTATTATCAAGTATTTCATCAAGAGAAACATTTAATAATCTTGAAAGTTCTTTCGGATGCGGGGTAATAACACAATTTGTCAATGATATTTTTTCATTACCAAAAGCGATGATATTTAGTGCATCGGCGTCAATAACATATTTAATGTCTTTTGAACGGCGGCTTAAGAATTTTAATATAAAATCAGAGGTTTGTTTTCCTGTTCCGATTCCGCACCCTAAAGAAATAACGTTATACCCTTCAGTTTTTATATCGTTGTTTTCGGATATACATCCTTCAAAAGAATTGAGAGGTAAATAAGTAACCTCGGGAAGCATTGATGAAATTGAAGATATAATAAAATCAGGTGCAGCCAAAGTAACATATCCTGCTCCGATTTTTAAGGCGGCAAGAGAAGATAAATATGCAGCTCCTCTATACTTATTAGAGCCTGAAATATTAAGTATTCTTCCGTATGTTGATTTGTTTGAGTCATCAATTCTCTGCGGCAACAAATTCATTACAGTTTTTTTGTTTATGTATTCAGCCATTTTGTCTTATCGCCTCATATAATACTATAGCAACGGAATTTGATAAATTTAAACTTCTCTGCCCCTCACTCATTGGGATTGTTATAGCTGTTTCTTTATTTGAATTTAATATATTTTCGGGTAATCCTCTTGTTTCGGGGCCAAACACAAAAAAGTCATTTTCTTTAAATGCATAATCAGTATAAACATTTTTGGATTTGGTTGTCAGATAAAAAAATCTTGAATTTTGATTATTCTTATATAAATCCTCAATTGAATCATATTTTATAATTTCTGCATCTTTCCAATAATCAAGTCCCGCACGTTTAAGGTATTTATCCGACATAGAGAAACCCAATTTGCCGACAAGAAACAATCTAGCATTAGTACAGGCACATAAACGAACAATATTGCCCGTATTTTGAGGGATTTCGGGTTCATAAAGAACTATATTAAACTTGCTCTTTATCGTCATTTAAATATCTTTTACCTTCTATTAATACCGGGATTCCTCGAATGATACACATACCAACGGTAATATATACAAGAATATCAGCAGTAGTTATTAAATAATGTTGAATAAATGAATATTTAGAAAATGCTTCAATACTCATTGCATCAAAGTATTCTAAATTGGGGATGTACGCAATTATGAGCATTAAAAATACCAAGGTTTTTGCAATGCCGTATACGGCTCTTGAAAACCTTGAAGCTGTTAAAAAATGACAAAATTTGTTTTTCATCATTGTAGATTCGCCAAAAGCCGTATAACCTTTTGACAGTGCGATACTTCTAATTCCGTCAGTCAAAATTCCTCTGGTAACAACAACCATTGGAACCCATGGAGCGACCCATCCGACAATTGCAAAAGCAATCCAATATATATTTTCAACAACTCTGTCTCCGAGAATATCAAAAACCGAACCCAGCTTGGATTGTTCGTTTAAAGCTCTTGCAACAACTCCGTCAAGTCCGTCCAATACAATTACAAATAATGTTAAAAATATTGATGATATAACTAACGCAGGATTTCCCGAAAATATAAATTCTATGGCAATTACAGCCAAAATCATTCTTAAAATTGTTAACAAATTAGCCATTTTATTTCCTTTTTACTTCCTTTTACTTCTTGATAACGCAAAATTAACGGAATCTAAAGCTTTTACCTTTTCGCCAAGCATTATTTTTTCAGCTTCCTCCAATACTTTAACTACGTTAAATCCGTTATGACCGTCGCTTCTGGCTTGTTTGCCCTGCTCTATACAATTTAAAAAGTGCTGGCATTCAAGTTTTAATGGTTCTATTTCAATATAATCAAGAACTTCGGTCTTAGATACATTAGGAGAAGTACTGTCAAAAATTTGTAGCTTATTTTCAGCTAAAGTATCATCAAATATTGCGGTGGCTTTTGTTCCTCTGACTAACAAATTCACTCTTTTTTGAGGGTGTATCCAGCTGTCGGATATATGTGCAATAATATTATCTTCATATTCTATAGTTACATGAGTAATATCCATTATATCGTTATTATCAGAAGATGCTCCAACCGCACTAATTACTCTTACGGGTTCTTTCCCTAATACATAACTTGTCATGGATACGTCATGAGGAGCTAAATCCCACATAACACTTCTGTCATTTTTAAAATAATTTATATTTAATCTGTCACTTTGAACATATCTTATATCACCTAAAACTCCCTCTTTGATAAGCATTTTTAATCGGTTTACGGCAGGATGATACATTAAAAGATGACCAACCATCAACACCATATTGTTTTCCGCTGCTAAATCGGTTAAGGCTTTAGCTTCCATCGACACGGTAGAAATGGGTTTTTCAACATAGACATGTTTACCTGCCTCAATTGCTGTTTTAACTATTTTGTAATGTGTATGACTCGGAGTTACTACAGCTACTGCATCAATTTCGGGATTGTTAAAAATTTCGGTTGAATCTGAAATGATATTTACATCGGGATATTGAATTTTCAAGTTTTTCCTGTTTTCTTCATCCAAATCACAAACAGTATGCAGGGCATTTAAATTATAAAAATTCCTGACAACATTTTTCCCCCATATCCCGCAGCCTATTACCGCAACATTATGTGATTTCATTTTATACTCCAAAATATCCTTTTGACATGCTAATTTTATACATATTTATTGTAAAAAATAAGAAAAAAAAGGTCAAATTAAATATTTATAAAGATTATAATATACGGATTCTGTTGTCTTTTTTAACTTCAAAAGGCTGAGATAATGATTTAATGTAATCAATAGTGCATTTATCTTTATCAAAATGATATTCTTCCAAAACATTTTCTTTATCTTGTTTAAGCATATCAAGACCGTCTCCTCCGCCAAGCAAGAATTCATCATATACTGCGGTATAAGTTTTATTCGCGTCAGGATTTTTTACATCTATTGCATGACGCTGCCCTTGTTTATCAATAAAAGTTAACTCTGTTAGCTCACCTTGTCGGTTCATTGTATAAGTCAGACCTGAAACCTGCATTATACCCGGTTTTGAGTTATGTGAAACTAAAGATTTTGCGCACATATTAATTGCATCTACCAAATCTTTTTCATTTAGTTTTACTTTTCTTAGTTTGTTATTAAACGGGAAAATACTTGAAATATCTCGTTCCGTAACGGTTCCCGTATCAACGCTTCCTCTGAAATTTGCGGAATTAATAAGAACTATTTCAGCATCCAAATCTTTTTTTACCGCATCGGCAACAAAATCAGCCCAAGGATTTTCTTCAACCAAGTTATTTTTAGGGATCGCATCAACTTTTCCTAAAGTACCTATTTCAGGTGATTCCCCCATTATGGAATCAATGGTTTTGGACATGATTAAATTTGATGAAAAATGATTAGTATCTGTTAAATTATTTTGAATATATGTGATTTGACCATCACTATTGAATTCTAAGTTTAATTGTCCGAAATAGTTACCGTCTCGACCTGCCTGAGTAATTATTACAGGTTCACCCTGCGGAGAGTAGAATAAATTTTCTCCCTGTTTTACTCCGTCAATTAAATCATGAGAATGACCGCCAAGAATAACATCAATACCTGAAATTCTTTGAGCAATTTCACGTTCTGTTTCATTCCCTTCATGAGAAAGTAATATAATCTTATTTACACCTTGCTGTCTTAATTTATCAACTTCCTGTTGAAGTTCAATAAGTGTTTGCTCTTTATCATCTATAGTTATACCTTCAAGTATTTCTTGTTTTTTTAGTCTTTTTTGCATATCAGAAGGTTGTAACCCTATTAATCCGTATTTTTGCCCGCTTTTATCACTGACAATTGCAGAGCGCATAACTCTTTTAGCCATCTGGGATGTATTATTAGGGAAATTCATGTTCATCCCTAAAATTTTTGTGTCGGTATTTTTTAATAAATCTGCACATATTGAGGCTGTAATATCAAATTCATGGTTGCCTAAAGTTTGGGCGTCAACCTGAGAAAGTCTTAAGAAGCTTGCAGCAGCGGTATTCCTTTTTTCATCCGAACCAATAAAAGTATCGCCTGATGAAAATTTAAAGAAATCAGCTCCATTCTGCGCTGCACTTAGTTTTGCATTTTCACTCGCAGAATATAGTCTTTGCATTTTTGGAATTTGACCGTGTATATCGTTAAAATAAAATATTGAGGTTTTCACACTTGAACTCGGATTCTTAAAAGCGCCCGCCGAAAATGCTTTTGGCGTTTGTATCGACTGTGTACTTATTATATTCATAATTTTAAATCCGATTATCTACACACATGCTTCAAATTCAAACATATTTTTTTTTGTCATCCTTTAATAAAAGTTTTTACATTATTTACATAAAATGATTATATGAATATTGTTTAAATATTTGTTCTGATATAATTTCGGAAGAATCTCCGTCAACTATTGTAACAGCCGGATTGTTATCCTTATTTAATACTCTCCCTATACATTTATATGTTGTTTTATTAAGCGTCAAATATATATCTTCAGGTACGCATGCAACAAGTTCATAGTCTTCCGCGCCCCATTTTATAAAATGTTTATAATCAAGCTGATTTTGCTTTGAAAAGTCAATAAGTGCTTTATTTACAGGAACTTCATTAATATTTATTTTCATACTTCTTCTACTGGCCTGAGATATTTTATACAAAGCATCAACAAGTCCGTCTGATGTATCCATAACCGCAATATTTGATTTTATTACAGATGCAAGCTCTAAACCTTCATTAACTTTTGGCTTCGGGTTTAGATGAGAATTAATAAGTATATTATCTGCGGTAAAGAAATTATTTAAGGCATATAAACCCGCTCCCGATGAACCGAATTCTCCCGTAACAACAATGTAATCATCTTTTTTGGCATAACTTCTTGAGGTTAAATAGTCAGAAACTTTTTTCCCGATGGCACATATTGAAATAAAAATTTTTTCGCCAGAGGTAATATCGCCGCCTATAACTTTAACGTTATATTCTTTGCATATATCATTAACCCCTCTGTAAAATTCCGATATAAAAGAATCCTTAACCGTTTTAGGTAAAGACAAGGAAACCGTGATATATAAAGGTAATGAAAGAGCTGCTGCCAAATCGCTTAAATTGACGCTTACGGACTTTCTTCCTAAGAGATAAGGAGTAATTGTATACATGGAAAAATGCACGTCTTCAACAAGACTGTCTTGTGTAACAAAAATATTCAAATCTTTTAAATAAGCACAATCATCCCCAATATAGTGAGCATCATCAAGACTGTTTTGAATAATTTTTAAAAAATCTGACTCTTTCATAAAAAAATTCTAACACCAAAAGTAAAAAAAATTAAAAAACTCTTTAAAAAAAGTTATAAACATGTACAATAAAAGTAATAAAGCCGAATATTTAAAAATAATCAGCGAGGAAAAATGATAGAGCTAAACTATCGAAACATTAAATCCGAAGTTATCGGAGAAGAAAACGGACTTGATATATATAAAGAATTTGAAACATATCAAGATATTATTCATAAAATTATATCCGACTTAAATTCAAACAAAGATAAACCGGGGCAAAAACTTCAATGGATGAACCTCGGGTATAATGAAGAAACCATTTGGTATGTAAAAGAATTTGCCGCAATGGTTGAAAACAGATTTGATAATATATTAATTCTCGGATTGGGCGGTTCGGCTTTGGGCGGTAAAGCGGTTTGTGAAGCTTTGCTTCCTCCTTATTGGAATTTCTTAACTAAGGAACAAAGAAAAAATTTACCCAGAATTTTCTTCCTCGATAATATTGACCCTGACCAAATGAATTCTCTTTTAAATATTTTGGATTTGAAAAAAACGCTTGTAAATGTAATAACAAAATCAGGTTCAACTGCCGAAGTTATGGCTCAATATATGGTCATAAAAGACAGAATGGAAAAAGAGCTTGGAGATGACTACAGAAAAAATGTTATTGCAACTACGGATAAAAATGTAGGGATATTAAAACAATTATCCGACCAGGAAGGATATAAAACATTTTATATTCCTGATGATGTAGAGGGCAGATTTTCCGTGTTCTCAGCAGTGGGATTGTTACCTTTTGCGCTTGTAGGTATTGATATTGAAGAAATAACTCAAGGCGTAAAAGACATGGATTTGGCTTTAAAAAATACCGATATAAACTATAATATTGCCGCTCAAAATGCTTTAATTCACTTTTTAATGGATACAAAATTAAATAAGAAAATATCCGTGATGATGCCGTACTCAAACAGACTGAGATACGTGGCAGATTGGTATTGCCAATTGTGGGCAGAATCATTGGGTAAAGAACGTGATAAAGATAATAATATCGTAAATACCGGTCAAACTCCCGTAAAGGCAATCGGGGTTACGGATCAGCACTCTCAAATTCAACTCTACAATGAAGGTCCGAATGACAAAATAATTACTTTCTTAAGAGTTAAAGAATATGATACAACTCTTGAAATACCTAATATTTTTGAATATACGGGGATTAGTTATCTTGGCGGAAAAACAATGAACCAGCTTTTCCAAGCGGAAGCTGATTCAACAATGGCATCATTAATAGATTATAAAAGACCAAACGTTACAATAACCATACCAAAAGTAACTCCTTACTATTTAGGTCAACTTTTATATATGCTTGAAGTTCAAACAGCTATAACGGGTGCTCTGCATAATATTGATGCATTCAATCAACCCGGTGTAGAACAGTCAAAAAATTATACTTATGCACTTATGGGCAGAGTCGGTTATGAAGATTCGGCTAATGAACTTAAAGAAAAACTTTTAACTCAGATTAAATTGTAATAATTAAACATTTTTTCATATATATATGCTAAAATTTGACTATGGACAGAAAAATAGAAAAAGTTTTAGGGTATAACGTTGATTTATTATCGTTTGATGATGCAATTGATATTGTTTCAGAAAATATGCGAAATTTTAAAGGAATGCATATAGTTACTATTAATCCTGAAATTATCGAACTTGCCAATAATAATACATTTTTCTCCCAAATTATAAAAAATGCCGATATGGTTATACCCGATGGTTCGGGAATAAAACTTGCTTTAAGCCTTAGGGGTATAGAACAAGAGCAAATTCCCGGAATTGATTTTGCAAAAGAATTGCTTAAAGTATGTGCGGATTTTCATTATCGCGTTGCGCTTGTAGGCGCTAAAGAAAAAGTAATTCAAACTGCCGTAGACAGGATAAATGCAGAATTTGACGATATAGATATATGTTATTTCCATAACGGTTATTTTACAAAAGATAAAGAAGAAGAGATTGTTAAACAAGTAGCTGATTCAAATCCCAGATTTGTACTTGTTGCCCTTGGTGCGCCAAAACAAGACTTTTTTATAAAAAAATGCAAAGAATATATGCCTCGTACTGTATTTATAGGCGTTGGCGGTTCCTTTGATGTTTGGGCAGGAGAAGTGGATAGAGCTCCCGAATTTTTTAGAACCATGGGATGCGAGTGGATTTATCGTACATATAAACAACCCGAACGTATAAAAAGAATTTATAAAACTTTGCCCGCCTTTTTATTTAAAGTTATAATAGAGGCATTAAAGAAAAAAGGAAAAAAATGACCACTGAATTAACTGCTGAAGATATAAATAATTTAAATACAGTTTCAAAAAAATTAAGACGTTATGTTTTAAAAATGATTCATAACGCTAAATCAGGACACCCGGGAGGTGCCTTATCAGCAATTGATATTTTGAATGTTTTGTTTACAAAAATTATGACTATATGTCCCGATTGTGAGTCAGATAAAAATTATTTAAACAGGGACAGATTTATCTTATCAAAAGGACATGCATCCGCAGCTTTATATGCAGTTATGGCTCATTGCGGGTATTTTAAGGAAGAAGAATTATTAACATTCAGAAAATTAGGCTCACGGCTTCAAGGGCATCCTTGTTCAAATAAACTTAAAGGTATTGAAATTTCAACAGGCTCTTTAGGACAAGGACTTTCAATAGGCTGCGGAATGGCTATCGGACTTAAACTTGATAATATTAATTCCAAAGTTTATGTTTTCCTTGGAGACGGAGAACTTGAGGAAGGAAGTGTTTGGGAAGCAGCCATGAACGCTTCTCATAACAAACTTGACAACCTTATAGCTTTTGTTGACAGAAATAATCTTCAAATCGACGGTTCAACTGAAAAAGTAAAATCTGTAGGAAATGTTAAAGCAAAATTTGAAGCTTTCGGCTGGAATGCACTTGAAATTGACGGACATGATTTTAATGAAATTTATAAAGCAATAAATAATGCTAAATTGAGTGATAGACCTTTTGTCATTATTGCGAATACGGTTAAGGGAAAAGGTGTATCCTTCATGGAAAATAATGCAAACTGGCATGGGAAAGCCCCTAATGATGATGAACTTAAACTGGCACTTGAGGAGTTAAAATAAACTTTATGGAAAGAGAATGTAAATCGGTCAGAAGTGCTTACGGCAAAACTCTTGTTGAACTGGGAAGAAAAAATAAAAATATAGTTGTTTTAGATGCGGATTTATCGTGTTCAACTCAAACAAAACTATTCGCTAAAGAATTTCCGGAACGTTTTTTTAATGTCGGAATAGCCGAACAAGACCTTATGACAACTGCTGCAGGTCTTGCGTGTACGGGGAAAATCCCTTTTGTTTCAACTTTTGCAATGTTCGCCACGGGAAGAGCATGGGAACAAATTAGAAATACAATTTGTTATTCTAACTTAAACGTAAAAATTGCTGCTACTCATGCAGGAATTACTGTTGGGGAAGACGGTGCAAGCCATCAGGCTTTGGAAGATATTTCTTTAATGAGAAGTATCCCAAATATGTTAATAATCGTCCCTGCTGATGAAAAAGAAACAATCGAAGCTGTTAAATTTGCAGCTTCATATAACGGACCTGTTTATATCAGAATTGCAAGAACAAATCTTCCTGATATTTTTGATAATACTTATTCTTTCAATTATAAAAAAGCTATTAAATTAAAAGATGGCTCTGATGTTACATTAATAACCAATGGAGAAACATTGGTTGAAACCATAGATTGTGTTAAAATATTATCAGAAAACGGGATAAATTCAGAAATAATTCATGTTCCCGTTATAAAGCCGATAGACGCTGAAACAATTATTAATTCCGTCAAAAAAACAAATCGTGTAGTAACTATTGAAAATCATTCAATAATCGGCGGGCTTGGAAGCTGTGTATGCGAGTTATTAAGTGAAATTTATCCGGCTAAAGTTACAAGAATCGGCACTAAAGATGAATTCGGACAAAGCGGTCAGGCAAAAGAATTACTTGATTTTTACGGATTAACAGCTAAAAAACTTGCAGAAAAAATTATAGGGATAATTAAATGATACAACTTAGAAATGTTTATAAAAGATATAAAGATACATATGCATTACAAAATATAAACTTGGATATTCTTTCAAGTGAATTTGTATTTTTAACGGGTTCCTCTGGGGCCGGTAAATCTACACTTATGAAACTATTATACAGAGAAGAAATACCAACCTCAGGTACTGTTATGATTGGTAATATCAACATTGCAAAGCTGCCAAATGATAGAGTTCCGAATATCCGAAGATGCATGGGAATTGTTTTTCAGGATTATAAACTTCTTCCGAACATTAGTGTTTACGATAATATCGCATTTGTAATCAGAACTTTGGGAATGCGTTCAAAAGAAATTCAGGAAAGAGTTCTTGGTGCATTAAAAGTAGTCGGTTTATCAAATAAAATGAATGCGAAACCCAATGAACTATCAGGCGGCGAACAGCAAAGAGTCAGTATCGCAAGAGCAATTGTAAACGGGCCTCCGCTTTTAATTGCGGATGAACCGACGGGAAATCTTGACCCCAAAACTTCATTGGAAATTATGCAGATTTTAGAACAAATTAATGAAAAGGGTATAACCGTTATTGTATCAACTCATGACAGGGATATAGTTGATTACTTCAGAAAACGTGTTATTACTCTTGAACAAGGTCAAATAATCAGAGATGTTCAGGCGGGAAGATATGAGCAATAAAAGAATTATTAAAGATACGGTAAAAAAACATATACCTCAAAGACATTTATCTTCAATAAGGATAATGTATAGAATAGCAATGGAAACAATATATGGTTTGAAAAGAACAGGCTTGATAAATATTGCTATCATTGCGGCAATGGCGGCAATTTTGACAATATTTGGAGCTTTATTCAGAACAAGTTTCTCTTTGAGTTCCTTTGTTGATAAACTTGGTGATGCTTTTGAAATTTCTGTTTATCTTAAATCAAATACCGACCCTGTATATATGACAACCAGAATAAAAGAAATAGAACATGTTAAAAAAGTTACAATAATAACGAAAGAGCAAGCTTGGTCAGAAATGAATAAAGACATGGATGTAAGCGGTATGGAAAATCCTCTGCCGGATACCTTGCATGTTACGGTTGATGATCCAAAAAATATATCGGGAGTTTGTGATAATATCAAAAAGCTTTCAGGTATTGAAAATATGTCGTATGCTCAAGAAATTGCAAAAAAATTGCAGACGGTTACAACGGTTTTTAATACTGTAACGGTTCTTGTGCTTGTAGTTGTTGCACTTCTTACAATAATTATAATAAACTGTACGATTCAACTGGTAATTCAATCAAGAAAAGATGAAATTGAAATAATGCGTTTAATGGGTGTCAGCAACTGGTATATAAAAATACCTTTAATCCTTCAAGGTGCTATTTATGGTTTTTTAGGAGCCGTCATTTCTTTAATTCCATTAAATACCGTACAAAACGGATTATTAAAATTGCACGCATTTTTAAATGTTTCTCCGTCTGAATTTGCAATGAATACGGTAGTATTTTGTTTATTCCTTATGGCAATATTCTTTAGCGCGGGCGGAAGTATGCTATCAATTAAAAAGCATTTACAGGTTTAACTTATACTAAATCCGATTTTTGGTTTTAAAGCACCATTTTCATCCAGATAATCTTTAATATCAGGTTTTTCTTCCGATGTTTCTTTTATTGCTGTTTGAAAATCCTCTAAGGAAATGTCGGCACGATTACGTTTTAGGGCTCTTGAAGACGCATTTGAAATGATTTTACATATAGAGTCATTTGAATATCCGTTTAACTGTTTTGAAATTTCATCAATTGCTTCGGAATCAGCTAAAAGGGTTTGAGCTTTTTTTCGGGGTGATAAAAGTTTAATAAGCAGCGCTTTTCTTGCATCAAAATCAGGGATACCGATAAATGTTTTTGAATCAAACCTTCTTTTTACCGCCGGGTCTAAAAGTTTATACTTATTTGTTGCTCCAATAACAATTACATTATTGGATTTTGCTTTATCCATTGCCTGCAGTAATGTTCCGACTTGCTTAATATCTTCTTGCTCGCTTTGAGAATCTCTGTTAAATCCGAGAGTATCAATTTCATCCATAAATAATAAGCAGGGTTTGCCTGTTGTTTTTGCTTTTTCAATAGCTTCATCAAAAGCTTTTTGAATGTTTTTTGAAGTCATATTAACATACATGGAACCTGTTTTACTTATATTCAAAAGGTAAAGCGGAATACCTGCTTCTTGCGATAATGCTTGTGTTATGTATGTTTTACCGCACCCCGGGGGACCGTATAACAGTAAACCTCTCGGAATTTTTTTACCGTATTCTTCAAAGTCAAGTTGAGCTTGTTTGGGGTCATTAATAAGCTGCAAAATGCCGTCTGATAATTCTTCTTTTACTTTATCCATGCCTGCAACATCAACAAAGCCTTTTGGAGTATCCTCTGTCGGAATAAATTCATCCAGCGCTTTTGCACTTGATGCAATTGTTTTTAATGTAGAAGTCAAATCGTGTTTTTCACTTGGTTTTGCTTCTGATGAAGATATGTTAGTTGAATTATTATTGTTTTTTTCGACCTGATGCGAGTTTTTAGATTTATTAACACTTACGGGAGATGATGTCCATTGCCCTATTACATCACATACTTCATTTAGCCAGCTGTTCTTTTTATCTTTTGATTCCTTTACGAATTCATCATGATAATGCTTGTATTCTCTGTCTGCAAATTTTAAATTTTCAAAAGTAACTGATACATAACTTGTAAGTACTTCCTTCAGCGTAATGAACATATCAATGAAGTCATCAACGGAAGGATTATCATTTTTTCTAATATAATTTTCAAGAGAATTGCATTGAGAATTTAATCGGGAAATTACTCCTGCAAGTTCTTTATTGGGATAATTTTTTAATTCAGCTTTAAGTTCTTTGTTTAAAGCCTTATCATATCCGAAATTAACATTATAATTTTGTATTGGTGATATTTTCAAAATTACTCTCCGCTCATTTGAAAATAAAAATTCTAAAAAAATTTTTTGTTACTGCAATAAGAAAAATAAAGATATGTTACTTGAATAAATAGATATATTTGTGATAATATTAACATACAATACACTTGGAGAAGTGGCCGAGTAGGTTTAAGGCGGCACCCTGCTAAGGTGTTGTGTGGAGTAATCTGCACCGTGGGTTCGAATCCCACCTTCTCCGTTTTTGTTTTTGTATGTAATTAGTTTTATTTATATATTTTTAAAATTAGTTTGAAAATTCAAGACAGCTTGGTATCAATAGCCCTGAATCAATATTAATAAAAATCTTGGCGATTTTCTTTGTTTGAAATTTTTATACCATACCATTTTATGGCTTCCATTTAACTTCCGCCACTTGCCACTCTTGAAAAATTACTATATAATTGAGTTTCAGAAGTTTTATAATTTTTTTGTTTTTCATACACAATTTTGTGTTTTTCGGCAAATTTAAAAACTTGGAAGAAAAATCCAGTATAATGTAAAATTTTTATTACAATAAATTTATAGTTAAATATTTATATTATAATCGTGTTAATAGGAGAATACATGCAAGCGATTATTAGTTCGGAAGCATATGAAAACAAAGATTTAGTTTCAATATCTGACGCAAGTATTTGGGCATCAAATTTTCTAAAAAAAGAGGTTACAAATAGTAATATATGTTACTTAGTTCAATATGCATTAATAAGAAAATTTGATTCAGAAGGCATGCTTATGGTTTCTTTGTCTGATTTAAAAAAATACTATGAAATTCACAAAAAAAATAACATTGAACAATGGAATAGACACAAAAACAGTTCTCTTAATTGGACACTTGCATTTGATAATTATAAAGAATCAGAGACAACAAAACATGTTCATCGTTTGCATCCATATAAAGGTAAATTTATACCTCAGTTAGTTGAATATTTTTTAGATTCACATGTTGATAGTTTTAAAAAGGATATTTATTTTAAAAAAAATGACATAATCCTTGATCCGTTTTGTGGGAGTGGTACAACACTTGTACAAGCAAATGAATTAAATATTAACGCTATAGGCATAGATATTTCTTTATTTAATACTTTAATCTCAAATTGTAAAATCAGTAAGTTTAACCTTTTTGAATTGGAAAAACATATTAAAGCAATTACATTAACTTTGAAAGAATATTATATTAGTACAAATAATTTAACTTTTGAAAATGATTTGTTGGAACAATTAAACAATTTTAATCAGAAATATTTTCCTAGTTATGAGTATAAAATATCTGTAAGAAATAAAACTATTAATGAGAAAGTGTATTCAAAAGAAAAAGAAGAAAAATTTTTACAAATATATAATAGATTGGTAAAAAAATACAATATAGATTTATGTTGCAATAATAATTCTTTCATAAACAAATGGTTTTTACCTAATATAAGAAATGAATTATATATAGCAAGAGATATTATAGAAAAAATTGACAATAAAGAAATTAGAGATGTTTTATCTTTAATTTTGAGTCGTACAATGAGATCTTGCAGAGCAACAACTCATTCGGATTTAGCAACACTAATAGAACCTGTTACATCAACGTATTATTGTACAAAACACTATAAAATTTGTAAACCTCTATTTTCAATTATAAAATGGTGGGAAACATATAGTAAAGATACAATCAAAAGACTTAAACAATTTGATAAATTAAGAACAAATACAGAACAAATATGTATTACTGGTGATAGTAGAAATATCAATTTGAGTGAACAATTAAAAATATATGATAAAAATTTATATGAATTAATAACAAAACAAAAAATTTCAGGAATTTTCACTAGCCCTCCATATGTTGGCTTAATTGATTATCATGAACAACACGCATATGCATATGAACTATTTAATTTGGCAAGAAATGATGAAATGGAAATAGGACCACTATTTAAAGGTCAGGGTGTTGAAGCAAGAGAATCTTATGTAGAAGGGATATCTTCTGTTCTATTAAATTGCAAAAAATATTTAAAAAGGGATTACAATGTTTTTTTAGTAGCAAATGATAAATATAATTTATATCCTAAAATAGCTAAAAAAGCTGGTATGAAGATTATTAATGAATATAAAAGACCAGTCTTAAATCGTACAGAAAAAGTTAAAAATTCATATTCTGAAACAATATTTCATTTAAAAGAGGTTTAAAATATGGAATTATTATTGAAAAGATTAGAGTTTTCTGTTGAACACTTATTATGTTTAGATATGACTTTTCAACAATGTTCTCCAGAATACAAGAATATAGCTAACAAGTTATCTGCTCCTGAATTTAAAGATATTTATGTAGATATATCTCGAGAACTATATGCTGGTGGGAAAAAAATTAGAGGCGAACAAAGGTTATATAGACAAATGATACTGGGAGATGTAATTGAGTATGTATTAACCGGCAGAGCTTTTTATTATGCTTGTAAATCTAAAAATAATTTAAAAAACTTTTTGAAGTTAATTTTCTATATTGTCAATCAATTGTTGATAATGGACTCCATTACTGTTAACAATGCTCTAAGACAGTGTTGTATCAAAAATTTAATGAAATGCAATATTCCCGATGATATTTTATTTGAAAAAGAAAATGATAAAGAGCTTGCTGAGGAATTACTAAAAAGTACTACACGGTTGAATGACGATAACTGGAAACGATATGATGCTTTTATTGATTCTATACTACCAAAAACATTAGGATGCCCCAAAGAATTGGTAGTTTTCGCTGAACTAATAAGATTGAAGATTGGAATAATATTGCCATTATTGCTTGTACAAAGATTATTCAATGATAAAGAGCCTATTGCACCTCCTGATTTTTTACTTTTAAAAAACAATAGAGATATCTATGGTATAGAAGTTGGCTACAATAAAGAAGGTCAGAGCCGAGAATTTTCTCTTAGAACATCTATACCAACTTTTGCTGTAGATTTAGAAGAAAATATGCATAATAGATGTCCTGTTTGTGGTGAATTTATTTTGTATTGTGATAAATTTATTGAAAAATATTCAAGCGGCTTTAATGACTTACACATCAAATGTAGTAATTGTGATAATTTTGATAATGGTAATTGTAAATATTCTATTTATTATGGTAAATATCATGGGTTTGATTATAATGGAGTTGATATTTCTGAGAAAAAAATGCATTATCATACTAACTGTGTTAAAGACAAATATTATATTTCCAAAAATAAACAGATAAATATTTTAGAGAAACACAGGGATGATTTTTATGCTCAAGTTCCACGTATTCAAGGTTTAGATGCAATTATTAACTAATAAAGGAACTTTTAAAAAAATGAATAAACATGAAATAAAAAATTTATTAAAAAATTCATTGAGAAATAAATTCGCAAATCATAATCCTGAACCTTGTGCAATGCCATTTCATACAAGATTGCTAGGGAAAGACCGACTTGCTTTATATTCATTTATACACTCATTAAATACTAATTTTGGAACAACCATATTTGAACCAGTTGCATTAAAATTGGGCGAAAGTAAATTCATAAAACGCGAAAAACAATATACACCATACAAACAAATAAGCGAACAAGCCCAAAGAGTTATACAAGACATTATAGATGATTTGAATTCTGCAAATACCGTACCCGCAAAACTTGAAGAAATAGAAAGAATTCGAAGCGTTTGTCGTTCTGGCAATATGCATAATATTAAAACAACAAAAGTTGATCTAATGCTTGAAACTAAAGAAGGTGAGTTATTTTATATAGATTTAAAATCTGCCAAACCTAATGCTGGGGAATTTAAAGGGTTTAAACGTACATTACTGGAATGGGTTGCGGTTACATTAGCAGAAAATCCAGATAGAAAGATAAATACTTTAATAGCAATACCTTACAACCCATATGATCCTGAACCATATGCAAGATGGACAATGAGAGGCATGTTAGACCTCAATGAAGAATTAAAAGTAGCAGATGAGTTTTGGGACTTCTTGTGTGGAGATGGCACATATAAAGCATTATTACAGTGTTTTGAAGATGTAGGTATTGAAATGAGGGATGAAATAGATGCTTATTTTGAGAAGTTTAAACATTCTTTATAAATTTCATTTTGCCGAAAATCTCAAACTGTCTGTGATTTTATAACTTTTTATATGCCAAATCAGGTTTTCTCGCTGCAAGAGTTTCATCAACCTTTTTAACGGGAGTGTTTATCGGGTGGTTTAAAACTTCTTGAGGATTTTGTTCAATTTCTTTGGCAATTGTTATCATAGTATTAATAAAATCATCCAAAACTTGTTTTGATTCTGATTCTGTGGGTTCTATCATTATTGCTTCATGGACAATTAAAGGGAAATATATTGTCGGCGGATGAAAGTTTGAATCCATTAATCTTTTTGCAATAGCAAGGGTATTAACCCCTTTTTCTTTTTTGCTTTCCCCTGACAAAACAAATTCATGCATGCATTTTGTATCATAGGGCAGTTGATAGTAATGTTTTAATTTATTCATCATATAGTTTGCGTTTAAAACGGCATTTGCGCTGACTTGTTTGAGTCCGCAGCCAGTTAAAAGAATATAGGCATAAGCTCTGACCAATACCGAAAAGTTGCCGTAAAACGCCTTGATTTTACCAATTGAGTTTTTTAAGTTATATTTTCTAAAATATTTTGTTCCGTCATAATCGACAATGGGAACAGGCAAAAATTCTTTTAGCTTATCTACAACTCCAACGGGGCCTGCACCTGGGCCTCCGCCTCCGTGAGGGGTTGCAAATGTTTTATGCAGATTCATATGAACTATATCAAATCCCATTAATTTAGGGTTTGTATATCCCATGATTGCATTCATGTTTGCACCGTCATAATAAAGCAGCCCGCCAGCGTCATGTACAAGTTTTGAAATTTCCAATATATTTTCTTCAAAAATTCCCAAAGTATTTGGGTTTGTAAGCATAATAGCTGCTGTATTGTTATCTAAAACAGCTTTTAATGCATTAATATCTACTTGTCCTTTTTTGTTAGACTTTATTTCAATAACATTAAATCCGCACATGGCAGCGCTTGCAGGATTAGTTCCATGCGCAGAATCAGGAATTATAACGTTTTTTCTGTTCTGTCCTATGGAGTCAAAATATTTTTTGACTATTAACATTCCCGTAAACTCACCTTGAGCTCCTGCGGCAGGCTGGAGGCTGATTGCATCCATACCGCTGACTTTTTTTAGGGCTTCCTGTAAATTATACATAAGCTTTAGAGCACCTTGCGAATCTTCATCATCTTGCAGAGGGTGTAACTCGCAAAATTCTTCTAATGCACAAAGTAGTTCATTTACTTTCGGATTATATTTCATCGTACAAGAACCCAAAGGATAAAATCCTTTTTCTATGCAAAAGTTTTTGTCAGATAGTTCTTTATAGTGGCGCATAACTTCAAGCTCTGAGATTTCCGGCAGTATGGTGTCGGAGCAATCATTCAGATATTTATTATCAATAAAGTTAAAGTTTATATTTTCGTCCGTAATATTTATCCCGTTTAGATTTTCATTTGTTTTTTCAAATATGAGTTTTGTCATTATATCCCCTGTGTAAGTTAATTTATAAAAGTTTTATTTTATCGCAGGCTTTTTTTGCGTTATCCGTTATTTGATTGTAATCGCAGCCTCCGTATAAGCCCCTGCCGATACCGACAGCCTTAGCACCTGCTTTTATATATGAATTAATATCATCAATTTTTATGCTTCCCGCAGCAATAATGTTTAAAAATTTCATAGGCCTTAGCAAATCTTCAATATATTCAGCTCCGCCCATAGGGTTGGCGGGTGAAATTTTTATAAGCTGAGTTCTGGCTTTCCAAGCGGAGTATGCCTCATTTGGAGTTGTTGCGGTCATTATTAAAGGTGTTTTTTGGCTTTTGCATAATCTTACTAAATTCATTTGAAATACGGGAGAAACAATAACATCGGCTCCCGAATCTATTGCAATTTTGGCCTGCCTTTGAGTAATTATACCTCCAGCCATAATTAAAGGTCTGTTATTTTCTTTTGTAATATCTTCAATAACTTTAACCATGTCGGGTGTTTCTATCACTATTTCAATAACCTTAATACCCCCATCGGTTAAAGCTTTTATAATTCTTTTTGTTTCCTCAGGCTGTGTATTTCTTAATACTGCAAAAATTTTTTCTTTCTCAATGATATCAATTGGAGTCATATTAAATTATTTCTTTCCCAGTTTCAAAATGTTCTGCATAAATGCATTTTCTATTTTTTCGGGTTCTTTAAATCCGAGTATTTTTTCCAAATCATCCTTAAATGCTGTAATATCGTCGTATTTTCTTAAAATTCCATCCAAAGCTATTGAAATATCGCCTGTTTCTTCTGAAACAACAATACAGGTAGAATCCGATATTTCGCTTGCTCCTATTGCCGCTCTGTGTCTTGTTCCGTAACGCCAGCTAAGCTTGGGGTCTTCCGTCAAAGGCAAAAGGACTCCCGCTGCAAGAATTTTATCTTCACATATAACCATAGCGCCATCATGCAAAGGTGTATTAGGGAAAAATATTGTTAATATTAATTCCGCGGAAATATCAGCATTTATTGCAGTCCCGACTTCATTATACAAGGACTTATCTTCTGTCTTTTGTATAACTATTAAAGCTCCTCTTTTAACTCTGCTGCAATATTTTACGGCTTCCGTTATTTCTTTTATTATATTTGTTTTTCTTTCGTTTGCATCTTTTTTAAACAAGAAAAAGTTTTTAGCCACAAATTTTGTCTGCCCGATATGAACCAATAATTTTCTTAATTCGGGCTGGAACACAATAACTAAAGAAAATAAAATACCCGTTAATAAATACTGTGCAATTTGACCTAAAATCTGAAAATCCAATGCAATCAGAAGTGCGGAAAATATCCAAGCTATTATTATAAAAAATAGGATACCTCTTATTAGTTTTTCAGCCTGCGTATTTTTTATGAATCTCATATAAATATAGGCAACAATCAGAACAATAAGCAATATTTGAATTACGGATTTTAAAGAAAAAGCAGCAAAATCATCAGCTATCTCTGCTTTACTAAAAAAATTACCATAAAAACTTAACAATTTTTCTATCATTTTATCGATTCAAACTATCAGGAATTATATCTGACTCACATAATTGTTCATACGTCTGCCTATTTATTATAATATCAGATTTTCCATTATTTACAAGTACTGCGGCAGGTTTTAAAATCCTGTTGTAATTACTTGACATGGAATACCCGTAAGCACCCGTAGTGTAGAAACATAAGATATCTCCCTCTTGTATTTCGGGTAGTAGTATATCTTTTGCCAAAATATCTCCTGATTCGCAATGTTTACCTGCAATAGTAACTTTTTCTGTATTATCCGCTTCTGGATTATTAGCAATTTGAACGGTATATTCTGCCTGATACAGGCTTGGTCTGGCGTTGTCGGACATACCTCCGTCAACGGCTTGATATTTTCTGCCTTTTGGAACTTGTTTTGAGCTTCCTGCCGTATATAAAGTAACACCTGCCGTACCGATTATACTTCTGCCGGGTTCTATGAAAACAGACGGCTCTTCAATTCCATATTTTTCGGAATTAATTTTTATTGAATCTATTATTGTTTCTGCTATATCGTATACGCTTATCGGTTTATCTTTTTCCGTATATTTTATACCAAGACCACCTCCAAGGTTAACCTCATGAAGGTTTAAAATGTATTTATCTTTTAATCTTTTAAGTTCCTTAAATATAACTTCCACTTCATCAAAATATACTTTTTTCTCAAAAATTTGAGAGCCGATATGGGCATGCAAACCGACTAAATTAAGGTTTTTATATTCATCCGTAATTAATTCAATAGCGTTGTCAATTTGAGTTAAATCAAATCCGAATTTTGAATCCAAATGCCCTGTTTGTATATATTCATGCGTATGGCATTCAATCCCCGGAGTAATCCTTAAAAGAATACGCACTATAATATTTTTTGAAACGGCAATTTGATTTATTAAAGCAAGTTCAAAAAAATTATCGGCTGATATTGTCCCGACCCCGCATTCTAAAGCAAGATTTATGTCCTCGTAAGATTTATTGTTCCCGTTAAAAAGGGTTTTAGACATGTCAAACCCTGAAGTAAAGGCGGTATATATTTCTCCTCCGGAACATAAATCCAGTCCGAATTCTTCCTGTTCCATAATCTTGCATATGGCTTTTGTCATAAATGCTTTTGCCGCAAACATCATTTTCATTTTGGGATAGCTTTTAAAAGCTTCTTTATATGCGGAAGTCATTGCTCTAATTGTTGTTTCATCAAAAACATATAGCGGAGTGCCATATTTATCGGCAAGTTCAACTAAATCACATCCCCCTATTTCAAGATTTCCTGCACTATTTATTTGCGTTGTTATCGGCTTTATAGATTGATTTGGACTTTGCATACTATCTCCTTTTTTTTATCTTAGCATAAAGATATTTATCTTGATTAATCAATAAAAAGTATTATTATAATAAATATGAAAAAACTTGTTTCAATTTTACTGTTATTAATAGGTATGAGCGTATATGCGGATAGTGATTATGATGCAATGTATGACGCTGCTCAGCCGTTTCAATCAAAATTATATAACGATATAGACCCTTTTGAAGATGAGGACATGATAAGATATGCATGGTCACCTTATCCGTTATTTAGAACATCCGCTAATTTATATTTTAAAGACTATGTAATAGAACCGGGATATTATTCTTTAACTCCGAGAACACTTTCAGAAAAAAGTTATGTTCTTTTTAAACAAGGAGGCAAAGTTCAATTTATAATTCCTGTAGTAAAAAAAGAAGCTACCCCTTTAAATTTTTATAGTGCAAATACACCCCAAATTAAAAAAACTCCTTGGCAAAAATTTTCATCGACTGTGAAAAAAAAATTTTATGATACCGCAAAAAGTTCAATGCGCTCAACCCCGCCTAATTCTCTTGTAAATATAGAAACAGATACAAAGTATATTGTTATGACATTATATTACGGTGATGATAAATACACAGTGCTTTTCAGAAGAACTCCTTATTAATTTTTTAATCGTTTTTTACTTATAACGTACCCGCACTTGGAACATGCAAGTATTTCTCCCGTAGAATCAATCGGCATAAAATTATGCTTGCAGGTTAATATATCCTCTAATTTATAATTATCCTCATTATTGGGAGGAGTATAATTACTATCCCCGCTTTTTATCCGTTTATATAATTTTATTAATTTTTCTATTATAAACATTTATCTGCCGCTATAGATATACACAATAATATTGTAAATGAAGTTAATAAATTTTGCGGTAATTTAAAGTTATATAAAAAATCATTTCTTCTGTAATTGTTAATGTATAATAACATTTTTCTTAAAAGAAATACGGCCTGCGGAAATGATAAAAAGGGAAGTAAATAATAATAAGAAAATTTACCTGATAAAACGCAGAATAATATTGTAATATAAGCTGATATTATAATAATTAAAAGCAGTATCCATGCTTTTTTTTCCGACCCCAATAATGTGCATAAAGTTATTTTTCTGTTTGAAGTATCGTAAGCATAATCTAAAAGCATATGATTATGTAATACCGAAACTGCAAGAAGTCCCGTTGCTATTGACAGTAATAAAAGCTTGAGAGAAAACCCTCCTATCATAATAAAATAGACTCCGCTGTATATTAATGGGGAAAAAACAACGGATACCAAGATTTCGCCTAAACCAAGACACCCTAAAATCGGGTAAGAAATACAAATTAGTGCGCAAGGTATTATAATAAACAGTAATTTTAATCCGTATATATTTAAAAATATAATTGCGAATACCAAAGAAATAAAAAATAAAATAAATGCGGTAATAAAATAATTTTTTAAAGTTAATTTCCCTTCAAATATACAAGAACATTTTCCCTCTTGAAAATCAAATTTATTTTTTGCGCCTGACTCGATAAGAGATTTTTCTCTGTAATAATCTACCGCATCATCAAATATATTAGTTGCCAAGTGCAAAATGATAATCCCTATGAGGGAAATAAAACCGTAATATATATTTCCTCCCGATAAAGAAGCATACAGGAAAGGTACAAGCCAAGACATAACCGAAATAGGTAAGGAATATGCTCTTGTAGCAGCTAAAAAAATTAAAACTTTATTATTAAAAGAAACCATAAAAGAACAAACCTCACCAAGATACTATAATCATAACTCAAAAAAAATATATTTTTGTAAAATTTTATTAACAATAAAATACAAATATATCATAATATGACATAATATTATAAAAACAATAAGTTATTTATATTATAATAACTATTTCAATATTATAAAAAACATGGTATTATATAAAAACCGAAATCGATAAAGTGTTAAAATTACATTTTATAAGAAAGGAAAAATTATTTAATATTTTGTAAAAAATATTTTATAAATAGCAATAAATCAAAAATAAAATTTTTTATATATGTAATGGTAAGTAAGTTAGTAAGATTTTGTCGGAGGAAGAATGACAATAAGTGTAAACTCTAGAAAGAAGCAAGCAAAGAAATCTTTTGATGAATTATTAAATGATTTACGCACTAGCAATTCAGAAAAAGTCAGATATAATGCAGCAAGAGTACTTGGTGAAATGGGCGATGCAAGCGCTGTTGAACCATTAATTGATGTATTAAAAAATGACAGAAACGGTTCCGTACGTTTGTATGCGGCAAGAGCTTTGGGTGAACTTGGTGAAGTTTCGGCAACTATCCCGTTGATTGAATCATTACGTGAAGATAGAAATGTTGATGTTCGAGTTCGTGCAGCAAGAGCTTTAGGTCGTTTAGGCGGCAGAGAAGTTGTTGAACCGTTGGTTGAAGCATTAAATGACGAAAATCCGCAGGTTTGTATTACAGCTACGGATGCTTTGATTGAAATCGGCGATGTTGCAACAGATGCATTAATTGAATCTTTAACAAGTGAAAAAGTTAATGTAAGATGTGATGCAACAAGGGCTTTAGGTGAAATAGGAAACCCAAAAGCAGTTGATTATATTATTACAATGCTAAAAGACGAATGGGTTAACGTTAGAATATATGCAGTTACTTCTTTAGGAAAATTAAACGATACAAAAGCAGTTCCTTCTTTAATTGAAGTAATGAAGAACGAGAAGGAAAATGAACTGGTTAGAGCAGGTGCGGCGGCAGCACTTGGGGTATTACGCGACCAGCGTGCTTTATTACCACTCAGAGAATTAATTGTAAAAGCTGAAGAGCTTGGTGAACTTGAAGATACAGCTCTTAAATCATTTAAAAAGATTATGGCAGCAAACTGGAAACCGGTTAATGACGTGAAAAAAGTTAACGCTTAAATTTTAAAAAAACCCGTTTACAAAACGGGTTTTTTTGTGCCTGTTTTGACATTAAGCCTTTTTTTATTTAAAGTATATATTGTGAGGTTAGGATATGAAGATAAGAGCAGAAAATTTAGTAAAAATTTATAATGACAGAACAGTAGTTAATGATATATCTTTTGAAGTAAATAAAGGTGAAGTTGTCGGATTATTAGGTCCTAACGGTGCAGGGAAAACAACTACGTTTTATATGATTGTGGGACTTATTCGCCCTGATGGCGGTAAAATATTCATTGATGATACTGATTTAACTCAAATGACAATGAATAAAAGAGCAAAACACGGTATCGGGTATCTGCCTCAAGAAGCTTCCATATTTAGAAAATTATCAGTTGAAGATAATATTAAGCTCGTTTTGGAGCTTAATGACAAGTTAAATGATAAAGAAAGAAAAGATAAACTTGAAGAGTTATTGGAAGAATTCAGTATAAAAAGACTTAGAGATACATCTGCAGTTTCATTATCAGGCGGTGAAAGACGAAGAGTTGAAATTGCAAGAGCACTTGCGGCAAGTCCGGAATTTATATTGCTGGATGAACCTTTTGCCGGTATTGATCCGATTGCCATAGGCGAAATTAAAGATAATATTAAATTGTTATCAGACAGAGGTTTGGGAGTACTTATTACCGACCATAACCCAAAGGCTACTTTGTCTATAACAGACAGAGCTTATGTCATATTTGACGGAAAAATAAAAATTAAAGGAACAAGAGATGAAATAGCTAAGGATGAAATAGCTAAGGAATTCTATTTAGGAAAGGATTTCACTCTCTAATGAAACTCAAATTATTAGACAGGTATATATTATCGCAAATATTTTGGGCTTGTTTCGGTTGTATTATTATTTTTATGATAGTTTGGATAATGCCCGAGATATTTCTGAAAACAGTTCAAAGAACAATAAGCGGTTCTTATACCGTTGAAATGGCATCAAAAATTATATTATATGAACTTCCAAAAGTATTAAATATTGCTATTCCTGTTGGCATGCTTTTAGGTTCAATCTTGACTTTTGAAAAACTGAGTAAAGATTTTGAAATTACGGTAATGCGCGGTTCTGGTTTTACCTTCTTCAGAATTATTGCCTCCGTAATTATATTGAGTATATTCGCCTGTATAATTACATTTATTGTAGGTTCAAAATTACTGCCTGTAAGTGCTTGTAAACTAAAAACCGTTAGAATGGAAAACAGAGCTTCTCAATTTGTATTCCCCGTAAAAAATAAAGATAATTCCATGAATAAAATTATTATTGTTCCGAATTTTGATAATAATAACATAAGAGATGTAATTGTTTTAAACTTTTATAATAATTCAGAGAAGGGCTCAAGTCTTTTATCAAGTATATTAATATCTGATTTTATTAAATACGACTATAATACCTGGACTGTTAATAAGGCAAAAAAATATATTATATCAGAAGAAGGAATATTTAAAGAAATCGGCGAGGAAAATAATTTACCTGTTTTAGACGGAGAAACATCTAAGAACGCATATAAATTAATGAGGTATTCCGTATATAGAGACAGAGAGCTTACGAATCAACAAATTTTTGAGTATATTAAACTTTTAAAACAAGAAAAAATGGATGATGAATACAGATTTATGCTGAATAAGTATATCCAAAGGTATGTTCATTCATTTATGTGTATAATTTTTACAATTTTAGGTTGTTTATTGGGATTTTCTAAACCGAGAGAACAAAAATTTGTTGGGATGCTGATTGCTGTCGGTGTTATATTTATGTATTATATCACTATGCCGTTTTTTGATATG